>NZ_QLIS02000002.1:300000-575809 GCF_003574475.2 Pseudofrancisella aestuarii
CAATAATAACATTTGGATCTGGAGAGTCTATAAGGTGGTTTTTAACAATATGCCTTGTGCGCTTAAACCACCAAACAGATGTTTGGGCAAGTACTTGACCTTTAAATGGTATAAACCCTAAAGATCTATCGAAAGCGGATTGTCTATCTGTCGAAACCAATATACTTAAATCATCTGTAAAATACATATCTCGGACTTTTCCAGAATATTTATTTTTTATAGGTAAGCTCGTTTCTTTAAGACAGTTACTTATGTTTTGTTTAATAATGTTGCTATTGAACATTAGATAATTTCCACCTTAGCTTTGTTAGTTATAGTTCCTATTTTATGAAGTCTTGTATTAGTATACTTTTGAGCTATTTGTGCTAGTTTAGGATACTCATTTTCAGAAGCAATAATAGTTAATCCTATTCCCATATTAAATGAGCGGTACATCTCAAATTCTGAAATATTACCTATTTTTTGCATAACTTTGAAAACAGCAGGAGTTTCAAAACTATCTTTATATATTTTTGCGCCTAAGCTTTCAGGTAGTACTCTTGGTATGTTCTCTATAAATCCACCACCAGTAATATGAGCCATTCCCTTGATCTCTACGCCACTTTCTAAAAAGTCATGAACTATGTTTGTATAGTTTATATGCGGCTCAAGTAAAATATCTCCAATACTTGTGCCATTAAATTCAGGATATGTATCAGTATGTTTATTTTTAGCAACATCAAAAAATAGTTTACGAGCAAAAGAGTAACCATTTGTATGAAGACCAGAAGATGTTAGACCAAATACAGTATCACCTTCTTTAATGTTTTTGCCATCAATTATATGATCTTTCTCGACAACGCCAGTGATTACACCAACCATGTCGATTTCACCAGGCATATAAACACCTGGCATTTCTGCAGTTTCGCCGCCAACTAGAGATACTCCACATTCGCCACAAGCTTTTGACATGCCTTTTATGAGCTCTTCCATAACATTTGGATCTAGTTTGTCATGAGCCACATAGTCTAGGAAAGTTATTGGTTTTGCGCCCATTACGATAATATCGTTTGTAGCAGCAGAGAACAAATCATAACCTAAGTTTTCAAATTTATTACACATTACAGCAACTTTAGTTTTAGTGCCCACACCATCAATAGATTGAACTAAAACAGGATCTTTATAGTTGTTTAAAATATCTTTTAGAGAGTATAAAGAACCAAAACTTCCTAAACCTGTAAGAACATTTGGAGTGAAAGTTTTTTTTACATGCTCTTTCATTTTTGAAACAGCTTCATTACCTGCTTCTATATTTACCCCAGCATCTTCATATCTTAAGCTAGACATTTTAGTTTATTCCTTATTTTGGTTCTTGCAACACTCGAAAGTGTTATATAAAAGTTCTGTAATAGTCATTGGACCAACTCCACCTGGAACAGGAGTTATTGCAGCTGCTTTTGTTTTAACTTTTTCAAAATCAACATCACCACATATTTTACCATTTACACGATTTATCCCTACATCAATTATTACAGTACCCTCTTTTACCATATTCGCAGTTAAGAATTTATCCTTTCCAACTGCAACAACTATAATGTCAGCATTTTTTGTATGCTCAGTAAGGTTTTTGGTTTTACTATTACATGTGGTAACAGTAGCTTTAGCATTTAGAAGCATCTGTGATATAGGTTTTCCAACAATATTGCTAGCACCAATGACAACTGCATTAGCTCCTATAAGATTTATATCATATTCTCTTAGCATTGTCATAATGCCTTTAGGAGTGCAGGGTTCTATTCTTGTTGGGTCTCCAATTTGTAGTTTTCCTATATTGTTTGGATGAAACCCATCAACGTCCTTTTCAACAGCAATAGCATATATGATTTTTTGAGTATCTATATGTTTAGGTAAAGGAAGTTGCACAAGTATCCCATGAACATCTTTATTTTTGTTTAATTCTTCAATTTTTTTTAAAAGCTCTTTTTCTGTAGTCTCTTCCGGAAGCTTTATAACATCAGAGTCTATTTTTACTTGGGCGCAAGATTTTGCTTTTGATCCTACATAAACTTCACTAGCTGGATCATTGCCAACAATAATTGCTGTTAGCTTAGGAGTTATATTTGTATTTTTTATGTATTCTTGAACTTGTTGTGAAAGACTATCTTTCAACTTTTTTGAAAGACCTTTTCCATCTATTAATGTCGTAGCCACGTTAATTAGAGGTGTATGAAAATGTATTTCATTATGATATCAAATTTATCTTATTTTTGGAGAAATATTAGATAAGTTTTCTGTTTTTTAACCAATAATAGAGATAAATCGATGTATAAGAGCCTAAAGCTAAGCCAAAAATAACATCACTAGGATAGTGCGCCCTTACAAAAATCCTTGAGGCAGCAAAGAAAATTGCTAAAACTATCCAGAGATATTTAAATCTAGGGAATATAAAAAATAAACAAACAAATAGGCTTCCTATCGTAGTTGAGTGACCAGAAGGCATACTAGCAAAAGGAGCATCAAAAAAATTAAAATGATGAAAATATGCACTTCCATATTGCTCAAATAGAGAAGGGCGCGCTCGACCTATGATAGATTTTATAATTTGCCCTATAATACCACTAATACTTACGCTGACTAAAATAAAGCTAGCATATAAAGTTGAAGTATTCATTAGATTTGAAGTTCTCTCTTCTAATCTTTCAGTATCTGTAAATAGTCTACATATAATAATTATTACACAAGTTATTATTATCCAAGCAGCTTTTCCAAAATCTGTAATTTTTTTAAAGAAATATGTAAACTCGATAGGTAGGTTAATAACCATTTTTTCAACAGGAGTGTCAATATAAAAAAATGTAAGAATAATTACTATAGCTAAAGGAATAAAGGTGTATTTCAATTGTAAATATTTGGGTATAGAGAAATTATAAGCTTTCTCTGATTTGAGAAGATCTTTTGCTTCCAATAGGTTTTCTTTAAAATTATTTTTCATTTTTTTATCTATTTTGCTTATTAGTTAAAATCCTAGCATTTTTTTAAAAATTTTAGTATCAATTAAATTGTATAATCATAAAGAAACTGTGAAATCGCATTCCTCATTTGCACAAACTTTTTGCTCGCCATCCTTCTTAGTCGTTTTATGTAATAAGATTGGATAATTACATTTAGGGCATTTTTCATTTATAGGAGGATACCAGTAAGCATTTTTACATTTTGGAAAACCATCACATGCGTAGAATACCTTCCCTTTACGAGATTTTTTTTCTACGATGTGGTTTTTATTGCACTTTGGACAAACTATTCCAGTATCTTTAGGTTTTTCTAAAGGCTCCATATGTTTACATTTTGGATAATTAGAGCATCCTATGAATTTTCCATACCTGCCTTGTTTTATATGTAAGTCAGAGCCACATTCTGGGCACTTTCTATCTGCAACAACTGTTGGCTCAGGTTTTTCTTCTTTTTTCTCTGTTGAGCTATTTTCTAATGGACGAGTATATTTGCAAGTAGGGTAGTTGGTGCAACCAATGAAGCGACCATTTTTACCTAACCTTAGTGAAAGCTTACTTCCACATTCTGGACAATCTTCATCTAATTCCTCTTGAACTACATCTTTTCTTGAAACTTCTTCAGAGATTTTTCCAATTTTTTCTATAAATGGTTTCCAAAAAGCATTTAAAACATTTAAGTAATCATTCTTATTTTGAGCAATCTCATCAAGTTCTTTTTCAAGCCCCGCTGTATATGAATATTCAACATATTTTTTGAAATATTCTGTTAAAAATTTATTTACTACACGACCTTTGTCTGTTGGGATAAACCTTTTATTATCAGTATCAACATACTCTCTTTGCTGTAGTGTGGATATGATAACAGGATAAGTTGAAGGACGACCAATTCCATACTTTTCTAACGTTTTAATTAGAGATGCCTCTGTATATCTTGGAGGTGGTTCGGTTGAGTGAGCTTTTATAATGATATCATTTAAAGGAATTTTCTGTCCTTCTTCAACTTTAGGAAGTATCACCCCGTCATCTTCATCTTTTTCATCTTCATCTTTTTCTGCTTGATAAACGCTTAGGAAGCCGGCATCAACAATAACTGTACCAGTGGCTTTAAACTTATGTTTCTTGTTTTCTGTAGTAAGATCAATAGATGTACTATTTAATGTGGCATGTTTCATTTGGCATGCCATGGTTCTTTTCCATATTAAAGTATAAAGTTTATATTCATCAGCTGTTAGATACTGTTTTATCATCTCTGGTTCGCGAGCAGCTGCTGTTACTCGGATAGCCTCATGTGCTTCTTGAGCGTTTTCAGCTTTTTTAGTAAAAATACGAGGGCTAGATGGAAGCATGTCTGAATTATATTTTTGTTCAATAAATCCACGAATATCATTTAGAGCATCTTGAGATAAGTTTGTTGAGTCTGTTCTCATATATGTAATTAAACCTACAGATTCTCCATTACCTACATCTTTACCTTCATATAATTTTTGAGCTACTGAAGCTGTTCTTTTTGCATTAAAGCCAAGTTTTTTAGATGCTTCTTGCATTAAAGTAGATGTTGTGAATGGAGCATATGGATTCCTACGAATTTTTTTCTCGGCAATTCCATCAACTATAAGAAAACCATTAGCATCTTTAGCTATTTTTGTTTTTGCAGACTCTACAGTTTTTTCTGTAGTAAAAGTAAATTGTTCAACTTTATTATTATCAAATTCTGTAAGCCCAGCAGTAAAAAGTTTTATTTTTTGTAATTCTGCAGTAATGCTCCAGTAATCTTTTTTTACAAACTCTTCTCTCTCTATCTCTCTTTCAACAATCATTCGAAGAGCGGGGCTTTGTACTCGACCAGCTGATAAACCACTAGTAATTTTTCTCCAAAGTAAAGGAGATAAGTTAAATCCAACTAAAAAGTCTAAAGCTTGTCTAGCTTTTTGAGCATTTACCAATGACATTGATAATTCTTTAGGATTTGCTAGAGCATTTGTGACAGCCGATTTAGTTATTTCATTAAATGTAACTCTATAGACTTTTTTATCTTTAAGCAGTTTTGCATTCTTTAATATTTCTTGCACATGCCAAGATATGGCTTCTCCTTCTCTATCTGGATCGGTAGCAAGATAGATATTTTCAGAATTTTTTGCTGCTTTTTTTATAGCATCTATGTGTTTTTTACTTTTGTCATTTACAACATATTTAATTTTGAAATCATCTTCAACATCTATTGAAGTATCTTTAGAAGGTATTTCTCTAACATGGCCAAATGATGCCAGTATGTCAAAATCCTTTCCTAAATATTTCTGTATAGTTTTGATTTTCGCAGGGGACTCTACGATCACTAAGTTTTTTGCCATTATGTGTTTTTAAACCTTTAAGTTTGAAATTATCTTTTATGAAATCTATGTTCTATTAGCCACAATAAAATATAAGAAATAAACCAGCTTATCAATAGTTAATACATAAAAGTTGTAAAGTAAGTGGTTTTATAGCTATTAAATATAGATTATAATTTCAAAGTGTTTTTTATTCGTTTAAGTTATTTTAGGGTATTTTAAAATGTCAGAAAGGGCAAAAGTTATTTCACTTTTACAGCAAAAAGGTGGTTCAGGTAAAACTACTACTGCTGTTAATTTGGCATGTGGATTACAAGAACTTGGTTATAAAGTTGCGATTGTAGATATGGATAAAGATAAGCCGGATGCTTATATGTGGATGACAAAAAATGATTCAAATGTAAATTTTGTATATAGTCTTGATGAAAAAAATGTTCGTGAAAAAATTATAGAATTAAAACCTAATCTTGACTTTATAGTTATAGATACTCCGCCAAATTTTCAAACTGCCGCTTTAAAATCGGCACTATTATCAGATTTAATAGTTATCCCATGTTCTCCAAGTGGTATGGATTTATCTGGATTGATAGAAGCTAAGGATTTAGCATTAACAGCTGATAAGCCTTATAGATTTTTTGCAAATAGGGTTCAGATGGCATCAAACATGTCTAAGAGTTTAATGGAATTTTTTGAGAATGATGGCCACTATTTTGAAAGTTTTGTTTCACAAAGTGTTAAGTTTATCGAAGCTGAGGCTGAAGGAGCATATATTGGTGACTATGCGAAAAATAGCAAACCTCATTCTCAAGTAAGAAAGTTAGCAAAAGAGGTTGCTGAATTTTTTGGAGAAGTAAATGGCTAAAAAAGTTTCTCTACTTGATAGAAAAGTTGATAAAAGAGTTCATGATACTGTTGGACAAGAAAAAAAAGATATTTTGAGAGCTATGCAGCTTCAAGAATTGAACCAGCAAGCTAGTAAGGTTGGCTCATTATTAGAGTTACCGTTAAGTATAATTAAGCCAGATGCTAAACAGCCTAGGAAAATTTTCAAAAATATAGATTCTTTAGCTAAAAGTATTAAGGAAAATGGGGTTATACAACCAATTATTATTACAGCAAAAAAGTATGATGGCATACATCATATTATAGCTGGTGAGAGAAGATACTTAGCATCTAAAGAAGCAGGATTAGAAACTATTCCATGCATCCTTAGAGAAGAAGAATCTGATGTAAATATTTTATTGTTACAGCTCTTAGAGAATGATCAAAGAGAAAATGTGTCACCTTTTGAAGAGGCTGATGCACTAAAAGAATTGATAGAAAACAGAAAAGTTAAGAAGTCAGATATAGCAAAGGTTTTAGGTAGGGATTCTGGTTGGATATCTATGAGATTAAAAATCTCTGACGCTAAAGAAAACATTCGAGAACTCGTTGATAAAAATATAGTAGAAGATGTTAGAACTTTATATGAACTTAAAAAGTTTGCAGAGGAGATGCCTGAGGGAGCGGATGAGTTTGTTGAAAAAGCATTAAGTAATAAAATAAATGGATCCTTTCGCGCTGCAATATTAAGATATAGAGAGCATTGGAAAAAGAAAAGTCTAGTTTTTGATTCAACAAAATTAGATGTTATTAATATAAAAGAAATTGTAAAAGAAGATAATCTTTTGAAAATAAAAGGTTCAAAAGGAACATCGAAAGCACATACCTATACTTTTGAAATAACTGAGGATTTTAAAAAGATGTTATTTGAAGCATTAATAAAATAATATGAAAATAGCAATATTACAGACAGATCATATACCTGCTCATAGACAAGAATTTTCAGGAGGTAACTATCCTGAGATGTTTGCTAATCTTTTCTTTAAACTTTCTGTTGTTATTGATTTTGATATTTTTGATGTAACTGTTGGAGAGTATCCAGAGAACTGTTGCGAGTATGATGGCTTTATAATAACTGGAAGCAAAGCTACAGCTTTCGAGAGGCTTCCGTGGATTGAAGAGCTTAAAGCTAGAGTGAGAGAAATTCTAGATGAAGGTAAAAAGATAGTTGGAATATGTTTTGGACATCAAGTGTTAGTGGAAGCATTAGGTGGAAGGGTTGAGAGATCAAAAAATGGATTTGCTGTTGGTATTAGAACAGTTAAGATTCTTAACCATAAGGTTTGGATGTCTCCCTATTACAAATATTTGAACTTGCTATTTTATCATCAAGATATGGTAGTTGAGTTACCTAAAGATGCTGAGCTTATAGGTACTAGTGATTATTGTGAGGTTCAGATATTTAGTTACAAAGATCAGGTCTTAGGAATACAAGCTCATCCTGAAATGTTAAAAGTTCATAATCATGCTTTAATGAGAGAGTATGAGGAACAAATTAAAAGTGAATTCCAACATGCTTTAGACAGCTTAAGAATTCGAGATAATAGTTTAGTTATAGGCCAGTGGATGGCTAATTTTTTTGAATATTAATTATAGGTAAAAAGATGATGATAAATAGATTGGTTATTTTTGGAGATAGTTTATTAGATACTGGTAATCTTATAAAAACTTTAGATATACCTCAAGAGCCTTATCATGGAGGAAGATTCTCAAATGGACTTACTTCAACAGAGTATTTAGCTCAAATGATAGCTGAAGATAATAAAGTAGCAACTGTTGAGCATAAGAGTTATGCTATTGGCGGAGCATTAACTCATGGAGCAAATCCTAGTTCTCTTTTAAGATATCACTCATTCCCTGTTTCAAACCAATTAACTAGATTTGAAAATGAAGAGGGTAGGTTTAAAAAAGATGATTTAGTTGTTATAAATGGTGGAGCAAATAATTTCTTATTTACTGTATATAATGAGGTTCCTTACTTAAACCTATTGGCTAAGCTTAGGGTGGCAAGAGATCTAAGAATGATTGCTAGAAAAGTGATAAAAATGGGTGCAAGAAATATAATCGTTTGGAATGTTCCTGATGTAACGTTAGCTCCAGTATATAAGGATTATTTGGCTAATTGGGTTGGTAAGTTTTTTAAATCATATTTGCAAATGAATATAAAAATTCAAAATAATTTATTACAGAATAGAATTTCTGATTTACAAGTGATGTTCCCAGAAGTAAATATAAAGCTTTTTGATTTTTATAGTTTGCTTAATGACTGTATTCAAAATCCTGCTAAATATGGTTTTGAAAATGCTACAGATGTATGTGTTGATAGTTATGGTGGAGCAAATTCTTTAGGTAATATTCAATACGATATAAAAGTTATCAGAGATCCAGAGACTCATATTTGCTGGGATTATTGTCATCCAACAACAAAGGCTCACAAAGTTTTAGCTGAGAAAATTTTTAATTTATGGAGGCATAATTCTTAATCTGAATTTCTTATCATATTGTTATATGCTCCAGGCCAGGAGTCTTTAATCTCTATAGCACCTAAAGCTTTTTTATAGAACTCTGCTGGTCCAACTGCTCCTATAACAGCATAAGCATAGCCTTTAAGCTTCATATCTAGCATACAAGCAATAAGAAGGGCTTTCCCCGTTCCTAAGCCTCTACATTTGTCAGATACTCCAGTAGGACCAAAGAAATTTAAAACGGTTGCATCATAGCAAGCAAATCCTATAATGCTTTTGTCTTTGATGGCAATAAATATAGACCTTGGGTTATTGTTGAAAGCTATGTCAGCTTCATTTCTCCAAAATATACTAAATTGTTTTTCAATCCATTCAAGAACAAAAGATTTTTCTGGACCTATTGGTTTTCTTATCTCGATTCCTTTCTTTTTCTGCTCTTCAATAAAGCTAAAATCTAGATCCAAATCATAAAGTTTTACTAACATATCAAAATGAGACATAAATTTATCCCTTAAATAATCTCTCTGACATAAAACATTTTATTCTAGCTAGTAATAAAATGTAAATTAATAAGCATGGCAAAACGTTTTTAAGACATAAATTTTACAGTAAAGTTTTATGTTAATATATTTTTATGTCGGCAGTTTGTAAAAGCAAACTTTGTAGGATAAATGCTTTGAGAAAAATTATAAATTTCAATAATCCTTGGTTTTGGGTTCCATCTGTTTTCTTTATGGAGGGTTTTCCAGGAACAATAATAATGATTTCTTTAGGGATAATGTATAAAAACTTTGGTATATCAAATGCAGAGATAACTTTCTATACAGGGATACTTGTTTTGCCTTGGGTAGTGAAACCTCTCTGGGCGTCTTTGATAGATATTTTTTTCACAAAGAAACAATGGATATATATTACTGAAGTTTTGATTGGGTGCCTTCTTATAATAATGGCAATAGCAATAAAATCTCCAAATTTTTTTATATTTAGTTTGCTAGTTGCTAGTATGATAGCTTTTATTTCAGCTAGTCATGATATAGCGGTAGATGGGTTTTATATTATGGAGTTAAAGCCAGCAGAACAATCATTTTTTGTTGGGTTACAAAGTGCTTCATATAATGTAGGTAAAATCTTTGCAAGTGGCTTTCTAGTAATGCTATGTGGAGTTATTTATGGTTATGTAGGCAATTATTTTAGTGCATGGAGTTTTTGTTTAGCGGTATTTGGCGTTATATGTATATTTATAGGAGTCTATCATAAGAGTGCCTTACCTAAAGATGAGACTATAAAAGATAATTACGCTTTAAAAGATATCATTAAAGATTTTGTAAATATTTATGTTTCTTTTTTTAAAATTAAGGGATTGGTTTTAGGACTTCTTTTCATATTCTTTTTTAAATTATCAGAAAGTATGGTGTCAGCTATTCTTCCGCTATTTTTAATAGATTCAACAAGTAAGGGTGGGCTAGCTTTATCAAATACATTTGTTGGCTTTGCGTATGGGACAATATCTCCATTAGCTATAGTTATTGGAGGACTGTTAGGTGGATATATCATATATAAAAAAGGATTTTATGCTTGTATCTATTGGATGTTGGCTTTAGTAAATATCCCTAATATTTTATATGTTTTACTAGCTTATTTTCATATATCAGATCACTCTGTTGTTTTAAGTTGCATAGCTGTGGAGCAGTTTTGTTTTAGTGTGGGTTACACATCTTGCATTATGTTTAATTACTTTATGCTAAAGAATAGCGAGTATAAAACAGCACATTACTCATTTTTTGCCGGAGCAATGTTGTTTGCCACTATGTTTCCTAAGATATTGAGTGGGGTGTTACAAGAGTTTGTAGGTTATCAAGGCTTTTTTGTGATAGTTTTTTTTATGCTTTTTCCAGCTATTTTTATTACAAAATTAATAAGATCAAACGTCGGTGATTATGGAAAAGTAGGAAGAAAAGCAATTTAGCTAATTAGATTTTGTGCTATAAAATAAAACTCTCTTGATCTAGGACGAGATGATTTTGGTTTAAATATTGAAACTTTTTTAAAGTTTTCTTTAACTAATTTTATAAATTCATCGCTACCTGCTCCTTGAAAAACTTTGGCTACAAATGTTCCATTATCTTTTAAGTTGTTGATAGAGAAGTCTAGAGCCAATTCTAGAAGATAGATGGATTTAGCTTGATCAGAAGTTTTGTTACCACTCATATTGGGAGCTATGTCAGAAACAACACAATCTAGTTTTCTAGAGTTTACAAGTTCATTTAGTTTTTCAAAAGTATCATCTGACGAAAAATCACCTTGAATAAAGTCAACTCCAGGTAGTGGAGGCATATCTAGTAAATCTAAGGCAATAACTTTTCCTTTTTCACCGACATAATCAACAATGATTTGTGACCAACCACCAGGAGCAGACCCAAGGTCAACAACAAGCATATTATTTTTGAAAATATTATATTTTTCCTGAATTTCTTTGATTTTGAAGCTTGCCCTTGATCTATAGCCAAGTTTATTTGCTTGCATTACATAGTAATCAGAATTATGCTCTTCTACCCAGCGTTTACTACTAGCTGTTTTTACCATATTTATCTCATTGAAATAAAAATTATTAATATTTTATTTGTTATGACTTAATAAATAAAGGTGAAGATAATAAATATATCCTTTGAGTGAGACATTGAAAAGCTATATAATTTTTTATAGGTAATATTTTAAAGGGATGATTATGCGTAAAGTTGACCTTCAGTGGATATTTGTATTATTTGGAACAGCTGTTGGAGCAGGTATTTTATTTTTACCACTACAAGCATCAGCAAGCGGTTTTATTCCATTAATAATAGCAACGATATTGGTTTTGCCAATGATTTTCTTTGCAGAAAAGAATGTTGCATCTTTAGTAATGAGTCACCCAGATAAACAAGTTGGTCTAACAGAGGTTTTTAGCCAAGAATTAGGTTCTTTTGGAGCCTTTATTTCAACTATAATTTACCTTTTAAGTTGCTATACAGTAGTTTTGGCTTATGCTATTTCTTTGCCTATAGCATTTTCACATTTACTCTATGTTTTACACTTAGGTAGTGATCATCTTTATAGCTCAATTTGGTTTAGTTTTTTTATATTTTTAATTTTAATTATAGTTGTAGAGCTTGGTAAGAAAATGGTTTTAAGAGTAATGTCTTATGTTATTTACCCTTTAGTAATTGCTCTTTTATTGGTTTCTGTAGCTTTAATCCCAAGCTGGAATTTATCATTTATAACTTCATCATCTTTTAACTTTATGGCTATTATTAAGGGATTAATAATGGTTATACCAATTTTGGTATTTTCTATGAATTTCAGTCAATCTATTTCTGAAATGTGTTTATTTTATAAACAAGAATCTACTAGTGAGAGTGAAGCTAAAATTAAAGCCTATAAAAATATAAGAATAGGAACTGTTCTGATATTGTTTTTTACTATGTTTTTTACATTTTCTACAATAATGTCATTACATCCTGAAGAGATTAGTTCTGCTGTGGCAAGTAATCAAACAATATTAACTAAAGTGGCAAGTGTTTATAAAATGAGAGCTTTTGATTATGCAGCTCCTTTAATAGCGGTGGCTGGGATAGTAAGCTCATTTATAGGAGTTTATCTAGGAACAAGAGAAGCTTTAAGAGGTATAATTATTCAGATAGTGCATAAAGATACAGAAGTTATTAGAAAACAATCAGCAATAGCAACTGATATATTTGTTGTATTCTTTATATTTATAACTCTATGGTTAGCATCTATATTTAATCCATCAATAGTATCGATACTTGGTCAGTTAACTGCACCGTGTATTGCTTTGATGATTTTCTTCTTGCCGTTATTTATAATTTATAGATCAAAAGGAATGATTTCTTACAGGAAAAATGCTTTAAGTATATTTTTGGCGCTTTCAGGAATAGTCGTTGTAATTGGGTATTTTATAGGGTCAATTATTTAAACTGAGGAAAAGAAATGAATAAAATAAAGCTTTTCATTTTAATCATATTATCAGTTGCTTTGTTAAGCTCGTGTGATACTAAAGAAAGATTTGCTGATATGAAACAGCACTGGGATAGAATGGATATGGAGTCAGAGGTAGAGAGCCAAGAGGTAAAAAAGCATAGTAATATCGTGACTGACATAACTTTTAGTGCGGCTAATAATCCTGATCAAGATATAGCTTTACCTGGAGATGATTTTGAGAAAAGATATCAAGCTATGCTTAAGTTTCTAAAGGATAATGGATATCCATTAGTTCAAGAATATCAGCAAAAAGGTTCTGGGATGATAGTAGTTAAGCCTAAAGAGCAAATGCCTGATGTTTATTATATTGGTATAAATATGGAGCAGAATCCAAGACAAGGTGTTACTAAATATAGAATAGTTTATGGTGGTAATAAATATAAAGCGAGAGAGTTATATAATAACTATAAGAAAACATTATAGGCTTATTTTTTGCTAAAAAGAGAAGTTATTAAAAATAAAGTTACACCAATAGTAATTGCAGAATCGGCAATATTAAAAGCAGGCCAATGATAAGAACCAATATGAAAATCTAAGAAATCTACTACATATCCTTGAAATGCTCTAGCATAAAAATTTCCAAGTGCACCACCAAGAATTAATGAGAATGATAAAAGATTTATTTTTGATTTCTCAGGTTGCTTTAATATAAGAAAAATTAATACTGCAGATGCTATAAGGGAAATGGCAGAAAACATTATTAGTTGCCAAGATGTCTGATCACTACTTAAAAAACTAAATGCAGCACCATAATTGTAAAGTAGGGTGAAATTAAAGAAAGATGTTATTTCATGAGGTATGCCATATTCTAAATTTGTATTTGCTATATGTTTTGTAATTAAATCAAAGCAAATAATGAATATAGCAAAAATAAACCATTTAATTTTACCTTTAAGCAAATGCACGAGACTCTCCTTCTTCTGTTGTTATATTTTCAACACATCTATGGCAAATGTCTGGATATTCAGCAGATTGACCAATAGTGTTGCTACGATGCCAGCATCTTTCACATTTTTTTTCTTCTGATTTTTCAATACAAATATATAAGCCTGCTATACCTGTTTTTATAGCATTGGGAGGCAGGGCATTATGGTTTATGAACTTATTTAACTTAATTTCAGAGACCATAAACAAGAATTTAGCTTCATTTCCTAACGATTCTATGTCGCTATATATAGAATGATTTGCTCCTGCCGTAAAACTATTATTCGCAAAAATTGTTATTTCTGCTTCAAGAGATGCTCCTATTAGCGATTCATTTCTTTTTAGTTCTAAAACTTTGTTAATTTCTCCTCTGATTTTTTGGATATGCTCCCAGAAATCTAGACCCATCTCATCATTTTTATTGAAACTTTGTAAATCTGTATACCATTCGCATAGTTGGATAGGTAAGTCTGTAGTTTTTGGAATTGCTTCCCAAATTTCATCAGCAGTATATGAAAGTATAGGAGCTATCCATCTAACTAGAGCATGAGCTATATGGTAAATAGCTGTTTGAGCAGACTTTCTTGGGTGTCCTTCTGCTTTAGCTGTATACTGTCTATCTTTTATTACATCTAAGTAAAAACTACCCATTTCAATAGAGCAAAAATGGTGTATAAGTTGAGCTACAACATGTATTTGATAACTATCATATGCGTCTATTATTTTTTCCTGGAATTCTTTAGTTTTAGCTATAGCCCATTGATCTAATTTAACAAGTCTATCAAATTCAATAATATCCGTTTCAGGATCAAATCCATCTAGATTTGATAGTAAGAATCTAGAAGTATTTCTTAGTCTACGATATGTGTCAGCAATTCTTTTAAATATTTCGTCTGAAACTGTCATCTCACTTCTATAGTCGGTAGAAGCTACCCATAGTCTTAGAATGTCTGCTCCTAGAGTACTATAAACATCTTGAGGTGCTACAACGTTACCTAAAGATTTAGACATTTTACGACCATGTTCATCAACAACAAAGCCATGAGTTAAAACTTCATTAAAAGGTTTACTTCCTGAGCTTGCTAACCCTACAAGTAAAGATGTTTGGAACCAACCGCGATGCTGATCAGAACCTTCTAGATATAAATCGGCTGGATATTGTAATTCTTTATTTTGCTTGAGCACACAAGAGTTTGATGAGCCTGAATCAAACCAAACATCTAGAGTGTCTGTAACAGTTTTATAATCTTCAACTTCAGTAATAAAATCTTCAGCTGATGAGTTGAACCATGCCTCAATACCACCTTTTTCAATTTTTAGAGCTACTTTTTCTAATATTTCTATTGTATTTGGGTGTAGCTCTTCTGTTTCTTTGTGTATGAATAATGGTAAAGGAACTCCCCATGTTCTTTGGCGGGAAATGCACCAGTCAGGCCTGTCTTCCATCATTGCTTCAATACGGTTTTGTCCCCAAGAAGGAATCCAAGTTGTATTCTTAATAGCATCCATAGCATTATTTCGTAGATGCTGTTTCTCCATACTTATAAACCATTGAGGAGTGGCTCTGAAAATAAGAGGAGTTTTATGTCTCCAACAATGAGGATAGCTATGTTCTATTTTTGCAAAATTCATTAAGCGCTCATTTTCACCAAGAATTTCGATAACTCTATCATTTGCTTTGAATACAAACTCACCAGCTAGTAATGGAGTATTTTCTCCATAACAACCATTGCCTTTTACAAATATTTCCATAGATAAATTATGTTCTTTACCTATAACAAAGTCCTCTACACCATGAGTTGGTGCTGTGTGTACCATACCAGTACCTGAGTCATCTGTAACATGGTCACCATGTAGGATCGTGACTTCTCTATCATAAAAAGGATGATCAGCAACTATGTTTACTAAGTTGTCCCCAGTAGTTGTCGCTATGATTTTATAGTCTTCTATAGCATACCTTTTTAAAGTATTTTCTACTAAATTGCTTGCTAATATTATAAAAGAACAGTTTAGCTCGATAAGACTATATTCTAAGTCATTTCTAACTGCTATGGCTTGGTTTGCCGGTAGTGTCCAAGGAGTAGTAGTCCATATAATAGCAAAAGCATCTTTTGTAATTTTTGTGTTAAAGGCTTCAGAAAGTTTTTCTATACTTTTTATTTTGAACTTAACATCTATTGCGGGAGAAGTTTTATCTTTGTATTCTACTTCTGCTTCAGCAAGAGCAGATCCACAATCTGTACACCAATGAACAGGTTTGAAGCCTTTGCTTAGATGTCCGTTTTTGATTATTTGAGCTAAAGTTCTAATCATGTTTGCTTCATAATCAAAGTTCATAGTTAGATAAGGCTTTTCCCAGTCGCCTAAAACTCCAAGCCTTTTAAAATCTTTCTTTTGGATTTCAACTTGGTTTTTAGCATACTTGCGACATTCTTTTCTAAAAGAGTTGGCATCAATTTTTTGTCCAGCTTTACCATGTTTTTTCTCAACTTGGAGTTCAATAGGTAAACCATGGCAGTCCCAACCTGGAACATAAGGTGCATCAAAACCACTTAAAGTTTTAGATTTGACAATAATATCTTTTAGGACCTTATTTACGGCATGTCCAACATGAATGCTACCATTTGCATAGGGAGGACCATCATGAAGAATAAATTTATCTCTTCCAGCGAAATGCTCTCTAATTTTTTGATAAATTTTTTGTTTTTCCCATTTATTTAAAATCATAGGTTCTTTATTTGCCAAATTACCTTTCATTGAGAAAGACGTTTTTGGGAGATTTAAAGTGTCTTTATAATCACTCATAGAAAATCCTTTAAGGTATTATTACTTTTAGTTAAAAATGAAATTTCACAGCATAAAATTATAAAGTAGATATGCGCTTATGTTAATAGCTAAAAAATAAATAACTAATAACATAGTGTTTTAATGATGAAAATATTAAAGAAATAAGTTTTTTGCAGTAATGTAGCCTTGTTATCATTAAATATAATGTTAAGGTTTAGATGAAGATGAGATATTTTTAGATAATAGAGGATATGTATGAAGAAAGTAGTAATTGTAGGGGCTGGTTTTGCAGGTATTAATTGTGCATTAAAGCTATCTAAATTTAGCAAACATTTTGAAATCACATTATTAGATAAAAATAATCATCATGTTTTTCAACCGATGCTTTATCAAGCAGCGACAGCATTTATTCCATTGACCTCTGTTGCGGTGCCTATTAGGAAAATAATTGATAATTCTAAAATTGATTTTCATATGGATGAAGTTGTTAGTATAGATCCTGATAAGCAATTGGTTGTAACAAAAGATAAAAAGTATGAATATGATTTTTTAGTAGTAGCTACAGGTGTTGAGTATGATTATTTTAATAATAAGCACTGGAAAGATAATTCACTTTCTTTAAAAACAGCAGCAGATGCTCAAAAAATGAAATATCATATTTTAAGGCAGTTTGAGTTGGCAGAAAATGCTAGTTCTGATGAGGAAAGGAAAAAATATCTAACTTTTATAATTATAGGTGCTGGAGCTACAGGTGTTGAAATCACTGGTGCCTTGTTAGATATTTTATCAACTGATATTTTTGAATCTTATAAAACTTTTTCTAGAGATAATATTACAGTTAACTTGATCGATGCAGGGAAAACAATATTGTCTGCTTTTTCTGAAAAGTTATCTAATTATGCATATGATTCTTTAACTAAGAGAGGAGTTAAAGTTTATTTAAATGAATCTGTTAAAGATATTAATAATAATAAAGTTACAACTGATAAAAGTGTATATGAAGGTACGACTATAATTTGGAGCGCCTTATTGTCAGGATCGCCTTTAGGAGATTGGATGGCTAAAGAGATGGAGAAGGGCAAAATTAGTGTTGCTCCAGATTTGAGGCACTCTAAATATAAAAATATTTATTTTGCTGGAGATATTTCTAGATGTGAGAAAAAACCTTTACCGGGTCTAGCATCAGTAGCAAAGCAACAAGGAAAATATATTGCACAGCATATTATAAATACAAGTATTCATAAGCCGTGTAAAGATTTTAAATATAAAGATCTAGGAACTATGGCTATAATCCAAAAACATTCTGCAATAGCTGAAATATTTGGACTTAAACTAAAAGGTAGATTAGGTTGGTTTATTTGGGGTGGGGTTCATATAACATTTTTGATTAGTATGAAAAATAGGTTTGTAGTTAGTTTTAATTGGTTAAGTTATTACCTTTTCAAAAGGATTGGAGCTTCTGAAATCATTAATCCAGAAGAAAAAAAATAAAAAATCTAAGTAGTATATTTAAAGCTAAGTTTTTTTGCTGTTTGAATATCTTGATTGATTTGTTTTTTAAGCTCTTCAAATGAATTAAATTTTTTTTCAGCTCTTATAAAATCTAATATTTCAACAGTGATATGCTTTTTATAAATTTCTTTATTAAAATTAAAAATATGAGTTTCTAAGAGAAAGTTTTTTCCATCTAATGTTGGGCGTACTCCAGCATTTGTTACACCAAAATAAACCTCATTATCAATATAGATTTTAGTCAGGAAAACTCCTTTTAAGGCCGAATTTTTTGGAAGCTTTAGGTTGGCAGTATGAAAACCTAGTTTCCTACCATTTTTTTGTCCATGAATTACTCTACCATTTATTTTAAAGTTGTGACCTAGAAGTGTTTGAGCTTTATTTAGATCATGTTGTAATAAAGCATTTCTAATTAAGCTACTGCTAACTCGTTTATTTTCGATATTTAGCGTAGATAGTTTATCAACAGTAAAATTGAATTTTTTAGAATACTTTAAAAGCATATCGTAATCACCTTTACGATCTTTACCAAATTTAAAATCATCACCTATTATTATGTGATCTATTTTAAGCTTTTTAACTAGAAATTCTTTTATAAAATCTTCAGCTTCTATATTAATAATTTTTTTATCAAACTTTAGGCAAATTATGTTTTCTATACCTGTTTCTTTAATGTTTATGACTTTGTCTCTAAAGCTATATATTCTTGCTGGAGCAGTATTTTTTAGAAAAAATTCTTTTGGGAGAGGTTCAAAGAAAATAACAAAAGGAGTCAAGTTCTCTTTATTAGCAATATCTTTTAGTTTATTTATAATAGATTGGTGACCAAGATGCACACCATCAAATGAGCCAATAGTGACCACACTTTTTTTACTAGATGAAAAATTTTCTAAATGTCTTATTACTTTCATACTAAAGAAAAGCTTTAAAGCAAAATATTAACTAAGTATAATAGCCATATAGTATTCAGTTTTTGTTGAAAAAAAGCAACTGTTGTAAGATACTGGCTGCTTGCTTCAATGAATTTTTGTGTGTTTATATTAATAAGTGGTTCACAATTATGGAAAAGAAAAGAATAAGAAAGCTGAGAAATAAAACTGGTAGGGTTTTTGCTATTGAGACTAACCTTTCTGGTAGGCAATTGCTGAATAATAGAGTTTTAAACAAGGACGTTGCTTTTAGTCAAGAGGAAAGGATAGCCTTTGATTTGGTTGGGTTATTGCCAGAAAAGGTTGAAAGCCTAGAAGAGCAAGCAGCAAGAGTAAGAAAGCAATTAGACTTAAAACCATCAAATTTAGAAAAGTTTGTATTCTTAAACAGGCTTCATGATTTAAACACAACATTATTCTACCACTTCCTAAGAAATAACCTGGAAGAGGTGATGCCTATAATTTATACTCCAACAGTGGGAGAGGCAGTTCAAAAATACAGTAGTTCATTCAGAAAACAAAGTGGATTATTTTTATCTATAAACCATAAGAAAGATATTGGTAAGATCTTAGAAAGATATGATTATAATAGTATAGACCTTATATTGGTTACAGATGGAGAAGCTGTTTTAGGAATCGGTGACCAAGGTATTGGTGGTATGAACATCAGTATTGGTAAGCTTATGGTTTATGTTGCGGCCAGTGGAATTGATCCAGCTAGAGTTTTACCTGTACAGTTGGATATGGGGACAAATAATGATGAGCTTCTAAGTGCCCCAGGCTATTTGGGGATGAGACTTCCAAGAGTTTCTGGTGAAACATATGATGAGTTTATCGAAGAATTTGTTAAAGAATTAAAAACGAGGTTTCCAAATGTGTTCCTTCATTGGGAAGATATAGGAAGAGATAATGCTCAAAGAATTTTAGATAAATATAAAGAAAAGCTTTGTACTTTTAATGATGATATAGAAGGTACTGGTATTGTTGCAACAGCAAATGTTATTGCGGGTATTAAAACAGCAAACAGAATTAGAATTAATGCTGGAGAATTAACCACAGAAGAAGCGATTGCTGATGTAGAAAATACAAGAATAGTTATATATGGATCAGGTAGTGCTGGTTGCGGTATTGCAAATCAATTAGCAGATGTGATTTCTGATTTAACGGGGTTACCTTTTGAAAAAGCTGCTAACTGTATTTATTTAATAGACAGATATGGTTTAGTTACAGATAGAATTAAACCAAAAAGAATTACAGAGAGTCAAAGACCATTTGTTAAATCTAGTAAACTTTTAGAAAAATGGAAGGTTAAAGATCCAAATTATATAACTTTAGAAGAAACAGTTAGACATACTGAGGCAGATGTTCTTATTGGTACATCAGGAAGACCCGGTGCTTTTACAGAAGAAGTAATAAGAGATATGGCAAAATTTAATAATTACCCTATTATTATGCCTTTATCTAATCCAACTTCATTATGTGAAGCAATTCCAGAAGATATTATTAAGTGGACTGAAGGTAAGGCTTTGATTGCTGCAGGAAGTCCATTCCCAGACGTTGAATTTAATGGAAGAACCTATAGGATTTCACAAGGGAATAATGCTTTCATTTTTCCTGGATTAGGTTTGGGATCAGTTGCTGTACATGCCAAAAAGCTTACTAAAGGTATGATTAGGGCAGCATGTTATAGACTTAGTGAACTTTCACCAATGGTTATTAAAGAAGACATTACTGAACCATTGTTAGCAAAAATAACTGATTTAGTGGAAGTTTCTTTTGAAATTACTAAAGCAGTAGCAAAACAAGCTATAGAAGAAGGTGTTCATGGAGTTGATCTAGATTTAGAAGATATTACTCCGGAAGAGTTTGATGCAGAGGTAGAAAGATTGATAAATATGTCTTCTTGGACGCCTACATATGCTCCATATATGCCAATATAACTTTATTTTTCTTTGAAACATAAGTGGAAATTAAACAATATAAATTTTTAATTGTTTTTGGTGTTAACAGTTGTTAAACTTTAAATTCAGATTTTTAGGCTTTGGAAGTTATTTTACTCTAGCTGGGGGGCATAATGACTTGTAATTTTATTAGAAAAACTACGCTGTTTGTTAGCAGTATGCTTGTATTGGCTATCGGCTTTTCAAATGCTTATGCAGAGGATTCTAAGACTGAGGTTGTTTCTCAAGGAGGTCCTTTGGGCGCAACTAGTATTGGTCAGCAAAATATTCAAGTTAATAATTCCTCAACATCGCCTAGTGCTAGCTCATCAAATCAGTCAACTAGCTCAGATAATAATGCATCTGATGGTGCTGTTGATCAGCAGGCTTTACTTTTACAACTTCAAAAACAAGTAAAAGAGCTTAAAGGTCAACTTAGTGACTTAAAAAATCAACAATCTGTTGGTATTAATTACAATAAAGCCCAGCAAGGTAATCCTGTGGGAATGGTTACTGGTACTAGCACTAGTACAGGGAGCGCTTCTTCAGGAGGTGATTCAGCATTTTCAACTTATAGCTCTAAGGTTGAGCAAAATAATTCTCAAGGTGTAGGAATAGGAAATTCAGATATTGATATGGCTGATATCTTAGCTGGAGCTAATGAAGATAGTTCTATTGTAAGTTTAGGTGCTGCGCCATCTTTATTTAATGAAGGTGGTGGTATTGATGTATCTGGTGCTCCAGCAATTACAACAGGTGGTCAGATTACTTATTTGGGTTCATATTCTGGTAACAACAGTATTCCAATAGGGATGATTTCTTCAAACCTTTTTGCATCTACTCTTTTAGGGCAAAGGGCTAAGTTTGATGATTATTCAGTTTTCTTTGGTGGCTTTATTGAAGCGGATGCTCAAGTTTGGTCTGGGAGTCAAATTAGTAGATCTGGGGGCGCGCCACCATTCTCAGCAAATGGTCAAAATATATATTTAACAAACTCAACTTTATATTTCTTATCAAACTTGGGTCATTATGTTACTGCCCAGTTCGATTTTGATGCAGATGAGACGGGTAATTTCCATGTGGGAAATGCATTTGTTATATTCGGTAACTTAGATACTTCTAACTTCTTTGTAACAGCCGGTAAAAATAAGCTTTCTGTAGGAACCTACGGTGGTGGTGGACCGTTAACTGGTGGTATAACTAGTATATTCGCACCAGGCTATGTTACTAATGTGTCTGTGAATTATAAAAATAATGTATTGAACGCGAATGTAGCAGTATTTGGCGCTGATGATCGAACAGCCAATTTCTCTACAGGTGTGTTTTATGCTGATGCTTTCACAGAGAACTTATCTGGAGGTTTGAACGCTGGTTATATCTATAATCTTCCTGGTGCAGGAAATGGAAGTTTAAAAGAAGTTATGGGTAGTGCAGAGACAGGGGTGATTAATTTAGATGCTAACTTAACTTATGCTGTAGGTCCTGGATTTTTCTCAACAAACGTGGGATGGACAGGTACTACAAATCAATATGATTATATGCAGAATGGCACGCAGAGCTATGCTGGTGCATGGTATGTTGCTGGAGTTTATGCTTTAAATCTTGGTGGTAGGGATACTAACTTTAACTTATCATATGGACAAACATATAATGCAGCAGGCGTTCCAATGTCAATAGCAGCATCACCATTAAAGTTTGGCTCAACCTCATCAGGAATAGAATATCAATTTATTGCTTCTGCACAGAGAGCTTATTTTGATAATAATGTATTGTTTGGTCCTGAGTATGCTTATCAGAAGTTATATAATGGTCAGCATATGAACACTGTCACTCTAGATATGTCAGTTTATATCTAATACTTCTAAAAAATATATGTTTCAGAGAGGTAGGCTAATAAGAATATTTTTTTTAATATTCCTTCTGTTTAGTGTAAGTTTTACTTTTGCTGCTCCCTCCTCATCTGAACAAACAAATAATCAAGCCCAATTAGATGCTATCATAGCACTTCAGCAACAGATAAATGAGCTCTCATCAGAGATAGGTGATTATAATGTGAAAGAAACATATGGTGCGGAGAACGTTGGTATTACTTTAGGTAAGTCTAAACCTGTAGCATCTAAGTTTGAAACAGATGTCGATTTTGCTAGAAATGCAGGACTAGATGAAGCTTTAGCTGACACCCTTAATGCTGATGATACAGGTCCAGCTATACAGAGTGTTAATACGGTTGATGATGTGCCGATTACGACACAGGGACAGGTATCATATATAGGAAGCTATTCAAGTAATAACTCAATACCTATAGGACAGTTACCAAGTAACCTTTTTGCAGCAAGTATTTTAAATCAGAGAAATAATTTTGACGATGTAGCATTATTCTTTGGAGGATTTATAGAAGTTGATGCTCAAGCTTGGTCTGGTTCAGCTATTTCTAAGAGAGGTGGGGGGAATTATAATCAAAATGGACAAAATATTTATGTAACAGCAGCTACACTATATTTTGTATCTAATATAAGTCATTTTGTAACAGCAGAGTTTGATTTTACAACTACTGAGTCGGCAGACTTGGGTTTGCAGGATGCCTTAGTTATCTTTGGAAATTTAGATTCATCACCTTGGTTTGTGACAGTTGGTAAGTATAGGATATCGGTTGGTGCATTTGGTGGTGGTGGCCCTTGGACATCAGGTATTACAGCGAACTTATTTAGACCTGATAGGGTGGCAAATGCTGCTATAAACTATAAAGGTTCTACTTCTAACGCAAACGTTACTGTATATAACTCCGGAGATCATCCAAGTTTTTCTTTAGGTTATTTTGATGCAATATCTGTAATGGATTCTGTACAGGCCGGTTGGAACGTAGGTTATATGTATGATTTGCATGGGGCAAAGGGTGCTTTTAAAAATATACAAGGAAGAGTGGGATCCTTAAACGTAGATGGAACGTTAAATTTCTCAAATATACTTCCTGGAAGGCTTAGCTTTGGAGCTGGTTGGGCAAGTACTACAAATACAAGTACACAATTTAATGGATATAGTGATACTTATGCCGGTGCGTGGTATTTGAGTTCAGCTTATGGTTTTGATTTATTAGGTAGAGGCACTAACGTCAACTTCAGTTATGGGCAAACATATAATGCTAATAATTTACCAATGGGTCTATCAGCTGAGGCTGGAGGAATGGTTCCTGCTACAGGAATAAAAAATCAATATTTAGTTTCAGCACAGAGAGCATATTTTGATGATAATGTATTATTTGGTCCTGAGTATTCTTATCAGAGTTTGTATAATGGCCAACATATGAATACATTTACGCTAGATATATCTGTATATGTTTAATACTTAATGATTATTCGCTTTATAAAAAGCCTTAAATAGAGTAACATTTTGCTTATATGGAATTTAATTTTTTTGACAAATAAATGTCTTTCTTAGTAGCTATAGTTGGTAGAGCTAATGTTGGTAAATCTACTTTGTTTAATGTCCTAACTAATTCTAGAGATGCTCTTGTATTTGATTTTGAAGGTGTGACACGTGATAGGCAGTATGGCCAAGCTAAATATGATGATTTAGATTATTTAGTTGTGGATACTGGAGGTATTTCAGATTTAGATTCTGGATTTGATAAGTTTATGGCAGAACAGTCTGAAGTTGCTATAGATGAAGCTAATCTTATTTTCTTTGTTGTAGATGGTAGGGCGGGTGTTACAGCTGATGATGAATATGTTGCTCAACTTTTACGCCAGAAAGATAAAAAAGTTATAGTTGTGGTTAATAAAGCAGATGGTGCTGATGAAGAGTTAGTTACAGCTGATTTTTATAGTTTAGGATTTGAAAAAGTTTTTCCAATTTCGGCAGCGCATCGCAGGAATATTCAAAAACTATTAGATAAGTATTTAAAAAAACCATTAAATGATTTTCATAAAGACTATACGCAAATAGCAGAGCATAATGAAGAGCATAGGCATGGGATACACTATTCATTAATTGGCCGCCCTAATGTTGGTAAATCAACTCTAACAAATAGAATGCTTGGTGAAGAAAGAGTTGTTGTATATGATATGCCCGGCACAACTATAGATAGCGTGGCAATACCTTTTGAAAGGCATGGGAAAAAATACACAATTATAGATACTGCCGGTGTTAGAAAAAGAGGAAGGGTTAAAGAAACACTTGAAAAGTTCTCGGTAGTTAAGACTCTTCAATCAATTAAAAATTCTAATGTTGTAATTGCTGTGGTCGATGCTAGAGAAGGTATTTCAGATCAGGATCTAAGTTTGATTAACTTTGCTGTGAAAAATGGTAGAGCATTAGTAATTGCAGTTAATAAATGGGATGGGATGTCTTTAGAAGATAAAGAAGCTGTTAAGAAAGAGCTTAAAAGAAGACTATTTTTCTTAGAAGATTATATTGATATTCATTTTATCTCAGCATTGCATGGTACTAACGTTGGTCATGTGTTTGATTCTATAGGTACAGCATATGAATGTGCTAATAGGAAAATAACTACTGCAGATGCGACAAGGCTTTTACAAATGGCTGTTGATGCACATTCACCACCGATGGTTGGTAAATTTAGAATAAAGCTTAAGTATGCTCATGTAGGAGGGCATAATCCTCCTATAATAGTTATTCATGGAAATCAAGTAAGCAAGTTACCACATTCATATAAAAAATATTTAGAAAACTTTTTTAGAGAAGCTTTAGAATTTAGAGGGACTCCAATAGCATTTGAATTTAAACAATCGGATAATCCTTTCGCAAATATTAAAAATAAAGGGAAAAATAATGAAGACAGTAAGAGTAAAAAAGCTAGATAAGATAGCTGATGAAATAACTATAAATATTAGTGGAGCAAAGAATGCTTTATTACATCTTATTTTTGCTTCATTGATTCCCGAAACAGAAACTACTTTCTTAAATGTACCTACTACTTTATTAGATTATAAAGGTGCTAAGGAGATATTAGAAAGTATAGGAGCAAAAGTTAAAGAAAAAAGTAAGGATATTGTTTGTATAAATACAAAGGGTATTGATACAAATACTTTAGAGCTATCTGAAGAATTAACCTCTAAAACAAGATGTTCATTAATGCTTCTAGGATCAATGCTTAAAAAGAAAGGCAAAGTTAAAATAGGTTTTCCTGGAGGATGTAGCTTTAGTGATAAGAGACCTTTTGATATTCATTTGCAGGGCTTAGAAGAATTGGGTGCTGAAGTTAAGCTAGCAGATGATCATATGATCGTAGCATACAAGGAAGAGAAAGATGCTGTTTTTAAAATGGGCTTTCCTTCAGTTGGAGCTACTATGAACTTAGTAATGTATGCTGTAATTGGCAGTTCAAAAGTAGTATTAGAAAATGTAGCCTTAGAGCCAGAGGTGGTTACCCTTATTGATTATTTAAATAAATGTGGTGCAAAAGTTGATTTTGATAGTGATGCTCGTGTTATAACGATACATGGCGTTGCTAAGTTAAAAGGTTGTGAGTTTGAGATTATTTTTGACAGAATCCAAGCAATGACTTATGCAGCAATGGCTTATCTTTATAAGACTAATGTGACTATTACTAATATAAATGCAGAATTATATAATATTCAGAAGCCATTGGATAAGCTGATAGCAGCTAATGCAAAATGGGAACATAACCCAGAAACTAGAAGTATTAAATTCTTCGGAAAAGACAGTGAGTTAAATGGAGTAGATATAATAGCTGCGCCTTTTCCTCATTTTCCTACGGATTTACAGCCAATATATGCAATGATGTTATTGATGGCAAAAGATCCAAGCACTATACAAGATACAGTTTATCCGGAGAGAATAAATTATGTTTATCAAATTAGAAAAATGGGCTTTGATGTTTCTATAGATAATAATTTAATTAGAATAAACCCGATAAAAAATTTAGAAGAAGTCAGGTCTGCAATTATGAGTGTTAAAGATTTAAGAGCCGGTATGGCGTGTTTAATGGCAGGATCGTTATTAGAAGATTTCTCAACTATAAATAATGCTCATCAGATCTTCAGAGGGTATAATGATTTAGTAGAAAATATGTCTAATTTTATGCAAATAGAATTAGTAGCTGATCAGGAATCAGATTAAAATGCAAGGTTATAAATCATTAGAAAAGTATAATACTTATAGAATTAAATCTTTTGCTAAAAACGTTTTTTTTCCAAAAACAGAAGCGGAAGTTTTAGATATAGTTAACAAATACGAGAATATATTTTTCTTAGGAAATGGTAGTAATATTATATTTTCTAAAGAGTTTTACGATGATGAAATAACTTTTGTTGTTTTTAGTAATAATTTTTCTAGTTATTCAATCTCAAATAATATTGTTAAAGCTCAATCAGGGGCATTATTACAAGATTTGGCATTAGCGACATATAAAGCTGGACTTAGTGGTATAGAAACTTTTTATGATGTTCCTGCTAGTGTTGGTGGTGCTTTAATAATGAATGCTGGCGCATATGGCGATGAAATATACTCATGTGTGAAAAGTGTAAGAGTTTTGAATCTTAAATCTAAAGAAGTAATAGATTATCCAAGAGAAGAAATAGAGTATGGCTATAGATTTTCTATGTTTAAAGATAATAAAGATATTTGTATTTTATCTGCTGAATTTATTTTTGAAGAGAAGAGTAGAGAAGAAATAAAACATAAATTAGATGATATTTATTCTAGGCGCTTAGCAAATTTACCTCAAATTCCTAGTGGAGGTAGTGTATTTAAACGGCCACAAGCAAATGTGCCTGTGGGAGTGATGGTTGAAGAACTTGGCTTGAAAGGTAAGAAAATAGGTGGCGCGCAGATTTCACCTAAGCATGGTGGCATTATAGTAAATAATGGAAGTGCGACAGGGCAAGATATAATAGATTTAATAAACTTTATAAAAGAGCAAATTTCAAGCAATTATAATATTGCTCTTCATGAAGAACAGATAATTATTTAGTTATCCAATTTTCAGCATCATCATTATTTTCTGTGTAGAAGAATTTTACTTTTGCTTTTATAAAGAGACCAAAAGTTTTAATTATAAATTCCTCCCATTTTTTGTCTCCAATAATAGCAATTTTCTCAAAATCTTTACGATGTTTCATTCCTGTTTTAAAATCATCATAAGCTGCTCTTATTTCTGACCATCCTTGAAATTCTGTAATATCCATTATGAATTTATTTTCTGTTTGATCTGCTAAAGCAGCCTCTATTTTGGGTATTAAATCCTCAATATAGTCTTTATGACTTAATTTACCTGAGACTTTAGCAAAATAGTAACCATCTCTTTTTTCTAGGATAAACATTACACTCCTCCAAATAATCTTTCTTATGCTCTCATTATCAATTATACTTCAGACTATAACGTAATAATAATTTGTATGCAGTAATGTTTAAGAAATATTTTCTAATTACTTTCTTTATTTTCTCGTTTTTGTTTGAAAGCGCTATAGCTATCGGAGCAGAGAGTGCTTCTGTGAATTCAAATAGTATGGATTTAATGCAAGCTAATAGTGGTAGCTCAGCTATTATAGATGAGGATAGTATTGACGAGGAACAAGGCTCTCAAGTTGATGGATATAGTAATGATGATGCTTTTGTAGGTGATAAGCTAGATGAAGATGAGGCATTTAATAAAAGTATGGATGAACCTTATTTAAGTGATGATAAGTTTGCTAAAAATATTGATGAGAATTACATTGAAGGTCAATCTTCTGCAGATATGGCAGATGATGTACAGGAAAGTGATGTAGATATGCTTGATAACAATGAAGATTCAACAGTCGGTAGCAATGTGAATGATAGAAGTGCTTATGTTATAGGAGATGAAGAAAAGAAAGGATATAGTAATAAAAATACAAATATATTTTCACCTATAGCTAAAAGTGATGATGATTCCTATGATGACGATAATAACTTCCTAATTAAGGATGTTACTTTTGTTTCAGCAACTAAAGATGAGGAAGGGAGATCATTTAAGGATTGTCTTATATTGAAGAAATATAGTGATGGAACATGGGAAACATATTGTCAACCACCTAAAAAACCAGAGACTTGTTCTCAAAAAGATTGGGATGAGTTAGCAACTTTAGCTGTATTGACTTGTTAATTAGTCTTTTTTGAATTCAGTAATTTGTTTTTTAAGCTCTTCTAGACTAATTCGATTTGAATTTTTCCTTGGAGATAAATTTTTATCATCTTGTTTTTTTATAGCGTAGCCGTATAAAGCTTCTATTTCGAGCTGTAGGCTTTCATGTAGATTCTTTAAGAATTTATCCCATCTATTTTTCCCAGTTAGGTATATGTGCATTTTATTGTCTGCCAGGGGCTCATTAAGCGCTCTTAAGTCTTCAAATAAAGTGGAGTGATTTTCATAAGTAAGAGTGATTTTATCAGACTCTATGGCAGGGTTTTTATAGATGCTATTTTGTAATAAATTTCCCCAGGTTAATATGTCGATCATTTTATTTGTATGTGGTAGATCATCTATCTCTTTAAAAGCTTTGTTTATACTTAAAAAAGATTTGTCACCAAATGTTGAAAATAGAAGTATTCCATCATTATCTAACTTTTGATAATAGTTATTTAACTCTTCTGAAATATTATCTGTTAGGTGGATAGTAGAGTTAGAAATAATAATATTAAAGACTGATTCTTCATCATCTTCAAAAAGTATATCTGCATTAGGAAAGCGAGCTTTTAAATTTTTAATATAATCATTATCGGTATATCCAACTGCTAATATCTTTTCTGGAAAAAGTTTAATAAAATCTAACCTTTTTAGTAATCTTAAAGCTATCTCATTTTTTATAAATGAGTTTTTTCGAAGCTTTCTATTGGTAAGTATCTTTTTGAATAAGCTATAATTGAACATAAAAATAATTTACATAGTCTCTATTTGAAAAGTATAAAAGAATTACTTGTAAATATAAAACAATTATTACTTAAGCAGAGTTGTGCTTTATGTAAACAAAGTAGTAATTGTTTAGTTTGTGATTACTGTTTTAAAGATTTGGAAAAACAGCTTTCTTTTAATAAAGATCAAATAATTTTAGATGATGAGTATGATTATTATCATTTGTTTAATTATTCAAAAGAGATTCAACTTTTATTAAAAAAACTAAAGTTCAATAAAGATGTATTGGTAATCTCAATTTTTGAGACACTAATCTATAAGTGGTGGGAAGATTCCGCTAAAGAATATTTAAATGAAGTAGATGAAATAATTGTAGTTCCTATACATAGATTTAGGTATTTGTATCGTGGATTTAATCAGTCTGAGTTATTAGCAAATAAATTAGCAGATTGTATAAATATAGAACCTAATTTTAAAGCATGTAAGAGAAAGAAATATACAAAGGCACAAGCCAAATCATCAAAAAAAGATAGGGAAATGCAGATAAAAAATGTATTTGAACTAACTCAAAGTATTAAATCAAAACATTTAGTTGTGTTTGATGATGTTTTCACTACTGGCTCTACTTTAAAAGAGCTCATTAAGACAGTAAAATTGTCTGGAGATATAAAAAAAATCAGTATAGTAGCTTTAGTAAAGGCTGGGCTATAATTTTAAACAGGCATACTTTTTTTAATTGTCCCTCCAAGAATATGTGCGTGTATATGGAAAACCACTTGCCCACCTTCTTTACCTGTGTTTATTATAGTTTTAAATCCTTTTAAACCTAGCTGCTTAGCAACCTTAGGTATAGATATCATTAATTTCCCCATTATTTCTTCATGACTATCATTTAGATCATTGAGGCTTGAAATATGTTGTTTAGGGATAACAAGCACGTGTGTTTCTGCTGCTGGGTTTATATCATTAAAAGCTAAAATGTCTGTATCCTCATAGACTTTTTGACAAGGGATTTCCTCATTTATTATTTTACAAAAAATACAGTCTGACATTTTATTACCTCTCTTTTTTTAATATATAGTAAATAATAGAAATTATTCCGATACTTAAAATACTTGAATTATTATTTTTAATAAAAGTTTGTAAGTTTAATAATAGTTCTGAATCTGAATTGATGCTATAAAATGCACCAGCACCAGCAAGTATTGAGCCTAGAATTAAAAAGAATTTACTTTTTGAAGACTGAACAGTTTTGTTTAGCTCTATTTCATTAAAGTTTTTATTTGCTCTTAGACTATTCTGTGTATGTTGCAGAATTTCAAAAATAACATCAGGTATTTCTGGCAATTTTTCACTAACTTTAGGTAAATGTTCTTGTGTGCGGCGGATGAAACCTTTTACCCCAACATGTTCTCTCATCCATTTTTCTAGGATAGGGCGGGACGTCTCCCATAGATTTAATTCAGGATATAGTTGACGACCAAGTCCTTCTATATTTATTAAGGTTTTTTGTAGTAATATAAGCTGAGGCTGAACCTCCATATTAAATCTTCTAGCAACTTGGAATAGTCTCATTAATGTATAACCAAGAGATATTTCTTTGATTGGTTTCTCAAAAATGGGTTCGCAAACTGTCCGTATAGCAGACTCAAGCGCATCAACCCTAGTGTCTGCAGGAACCCAGCCGGATTCAATATGCAGTTCAGCTACTTTTTTATAATCTCTCTTAAAGAAAGCTAAGAAGTTTCCTGCTAAATATTGTTGATCATCTCTATTCAGAGTTCCCACTATCCCAAAATCTATAGAGATATATTTAGGATCATTAGGGTTAGTTGCATCAATAAATAAGTTTCCAGGGTGCATATCTGCATGGAAAAAGCAGTCTCTGAATACTTGCGTATAAAATATTTGCACGCCTCTTTCAGCAAGCAATTTTCTATCAATCCCTAAAGCATCTAGCTTACTTATATCTGAGATACTAAGACCATCAACCTCTTCCATAACCATTACTTTAGAAGACGTATAGTCCCAATAAATTTTAGGTATATATTGGATATCACTATTTTCGAAATTTCTTCTTAATTGAGAAGCATTGGCAGCCTCTCTTAATAGATCTATTTCATCCAAGAGACTTTGGTTTATTTCATTTACAACCTCGATGGGCTTAAATCTTTTTAAATTAGGGAATATAGCTGAAATAAGCTTGGCAACGGTTAGCATTAATGCTGTATCAAGTTTAAGAATTTTGTGAATATTTGGTCTTAAAACTTTAACCACAACTTTATTATTATTATGTAATATGGCTCTATGAACTTGAGCAATTGATGCAGAAGCTAATGGATTTTCATCAAAATATTTGAATGCTTCGCTAATTGGTTTTTTTATAGATTTTTCTATTTGTAAAATAGCTATTTTCCCAGAGAAAGGCGGGACATCATCTTGGAGTCGAGCAATTTCTTCTATAGCTTTTGGTGGTAAGATATCTTGCCTAGTGGATAAAGCTTGCCCGAACTTCACAAATATAGGACCTAGCCTTTCAAGAGCTATTCGAAGTCTAACTCCATGATCACTTTTCCTATTACTTCTAACATAATTAAAAGGGTTAAAATAAATGAAAAATCTTAAAGATCTAATTTGAGTAGCTCTTATAGGTTCATTTAATAAGCAGTATCTATTAACTATATAAAATATATAAACTAGTCTTAGCCATTTTTTAATCATTAGCAGAACCTTTTAGTAATTTTAGCTTAGCCTCTAGCCTATCAGTTGCTTGCTTTAATTTTTGTACTTCTCTATAAAAAATATTTATTTCATTTTTTGAAATTAAGTATTTTTTTTCTTCAGTTAGATATTCTTTTATATCTGTAATTGATTCATTTTTTGAAACTTTTATAAAATTTTTTGCTTTTTTAAACGGTATCTCTATGGCATTTGCAAAAATAGGATTAGTAACAGAAGATATACGATATATTACATCAATATCTATCGAACTAAAGAAACTATAAAATTGTTTTAATTCTGATAAACTCCCTTGATAATCAAGCTTTTTATCAATAAGTAGTTCTTGTAGATTTTTATTAAATAAAAGCTCGACAATATAGGCTAATTTTCCACTTATAACATTTGGTGATTTTAAATTTGAAGCTGTTACTTTTTTATTATTTATTGTAAAAGTAGTTATTATATCTAAATCGGTTATATATATACTCAATGATTTATTTTCTAGCTTTGATAATGCAAATGGGATCTGGGGGTCAAGATTTAATAAAAGATTAAGAGCATTATTTAAACTATCAGTCATAATTAGTATTTATATCCTGTATGTAATGCAACTATTCCACCAGTCATATTTTGATATTCAGCGTCATCAAAACCAGCTTGTAACATCATTTGCTTTAATGTTTCTTGATCAGGGTGTTTACGTATAGACTCTGCTAAGTATTTATAGCTTTCAGCATCTTGAGTGATTACTTTTCCCATGAAAGGAAGAGCTTTGAAAGAATATTCATCATATATTTTTGATAATAAAGGGACAATCGGTTTAGAGAACTCTAACACTAAAAGTTTTCCACCTGGTTTCAAAACTCTATACATTGATGTTAGAGCTTTTTCTTTATCTGTAACATTTCTTAATCCAAATGATATAGTTATGCAATCAAAATAATTATCTGGAAATGGCAGACTTTCAGCATTTGCTTGGATATATTCTATATTGCCAACACATCCTTTATTTGTAAGCTTTTCCTTTCCAACCTCTAACATGGATGAATTTATATCACTAAGAATGACTTTTCCATTATCTCCAACAAGTTGACAGAACTTATAAGCTAAATCACCGGTACCACCAGCTAGATCAAGAACTCTATCACCTTTGCGAATTCCAGCTTTTGCAACAGTAGTTTTTTTCCATAGTCTATGAATGCCAAAAGACATCATGTCATTCATTAAGTCATATTTGGCTGCAACTGAGTGAAAAACACCAGCCACTTTTTTTTGTTTATCTTCCCATGCTACTTCTGAGAATCCAAAGTCAGTAGTTTTTTTATTATCAGACATTCAAATAGTTATTAGATATTTATAGTATGCTATTATAACAAAATATAGGGGCTTTTCATTCTATATGAATAACAAAAAAGGAACTTAATATTATGTATATCTTATCTGGTGATATTGGTGGTACAAATACAAGATTGCAAGTATCAACGTTAGAGAATGGTAAAACAGAACATGTTACGATAAAAAAATATAAAGGCGCTGATTTTAAATGTCTTTCAGATGTTATAGATACATTTTTGGAAGAAATTGGACTAAAAGGGCAGATTGACTCTGTTTGTTTGGCGGTAGCTGGTTTTGTTGTTAATGGAGAGGTTGAGCTCACTAATCTGCCTTGGATGGTTTCTGAATTATATGTTGCAGAAGGTTTAGGAATTGATAGATCTAAAGTAAAAGTAATAAATGATTTTGAAGCTATTGGTTATGGAATAGAAAACTTAGATAAGGAAAAAGATTTATATACTTTGCAAGAAGGGAACTATGACGAAGAAAGTTTATGTGCTGTTATAGGTGCGGGAACGGGTCTTGGTATGTGTCTTGCAGCTTATCATAATGGTAAAACAAAAGTTTATAAAACTGAGGGTGGACATGTAGATTTTTCACCAGTAGATGATGAACAAATTGAGCTTTTTAGATTTATGAAAAAGACTCTACATAGAGTCTCGCCAGAAAGATTCTGTAGTGGTTATGGTATCTATAATATTTACAAATATGTGATTACACAGCCATTATATGGTCAGCCAGAATCATCTTCTTTAAGAAGAGAATTATTTAACGTATCCGACGTTGATAAAGCAGCATTAATAGTTAAATATGCTGTCGAGCATAAAGACCCATCAGCGCTTAGAGCAGTTGATATATTCTTAAGCATATATGGAGCAACAGCAGGTAATTTGGCGTTAACTAGCTTACCTTTTAGAGGTTTATATATTGCGGGAGGTATAGCGCCTAGATTAGTTAAACAAATAATAGAAGGGAAGTTTCTTCAAAAATTTAGAGATAAGGGAAGAATATCTAATATGATGAAAGATTTCCCTATCCATATTATTACAAATACAGATGTTGGACTAATTGGGGCGCGAACTTACGCTGCTAGTCTTGTGAAGTAGTTTTTTCCGTAATTTCTTCTATATTCTCATTATTTTTGTTCTGAGAAACTGATTTTTTTTCTTTATATTTTTTTATCCCCTTCATAATAAATATAGATAAAATTGTTATTGTTCCAGCTATTATAATAGCTATATAAAATGATAAAAATAAGAAAAATATTAGAGCTAGAATTATTATTTCAGCTATACAAAAAACAGAAAGGATCATCACTAAAAACAAATTGCCTAAAGATTTTTTACAAGAGTATAAACTTAATTTCTTTTTGGAAATTTCTTTATTATTTTGTTGTAATTGAGTTTCTTTGTTTTCTTCATTCATTATGATTTTCTTCATTAAATATAAAAATATAAATTGATTATATTATAGCTATTTTAAATTATAAATGGAGTTCTATTTTTTTATATGTTTTGAAAGATAAGCTACTTGTATAACCATAAATATTATTGTTAAGCCAATAATTCCAAATAATTTAAAATTCATCCAAGTATTAGTGGAGCAGAAGTAAGCAACAAACATATTTATCGTTCCTAGTACTAGAAAGTATATTCCCCACATGTTATTTAAGATCTTCCATTTTTTATGTTCTAAATCCATGGAACTACCTAATAATTTTTCTATTGGTGTTTGTTTCATAGTATAAGTAGTAATTATAAATCCTGATCCTAGTAACCAATTTATTATAGAGACTTTCCATTTTATAAATTCTTCATTATGAAAATATAGAGTTGCACCACCAAAAATCACAACCAATATGGCGATTACAACTTGAGTGTAAGGAATCTTTTTATGCATAATATATTCAAAAATTACTTGAGCAATAGTTATTATTATTAGTGCTGCAGTAGCATAGAAGATGTCATAAATTTTGTATACTGCAAAAAAAGCTATAGCAGGTAAAAAGTCATTAAGCATTTTATTCATTTTTAAGTAGTAAATGAAATTAATATGTATAATAGATTAGAAGTATAACTTATATGAATAATTTTATGAATAAGTTACTAGAAATAAATAGTTATGGTAACAATGATAATGCCTTTGAAGAAATTGTAAGTGTTCTTGATAATGATGGAGTAGTAGCTATACCAACAGATTCAGGATACTCTCTAGCATGTAAAATGAAATCTAAAAGAGCGATAGATAAGATAAGAAAAATTAGAGATTTAGACAGTGAACATAATTTTACTTTGGTCTGTAAGGATTTATCAGAAATATCAGAATATGCAAAGGTAGATAATAATGCTTATAGAATATTAAAAAGATGTACTCCTGGAGCATATACTTTTATATTACTAGCTACAAAGAAAGTTTCATCATTACTAGTCAAAAAAAATAAGAAAACAGTAGGGATTAGAGTTCCAACTCATTATATTCCATTAAATATTATTGCAAGAATAGGGGAGCCATTAGTTACTAGCTCTTTTATTTTACCAGGTGAACAAAATGTTGTTACAGATTGCTCAGAAGTTAGTAATACCATCATGAACAATATAGATTTAGTTGTTGAATCTGAGTATTGTGGCTTTGAATCAACAACTGTTGTTGATATGTTAGAAATGCCTTTTAGTATTCTTCGAGAAGGTGCTGGTGATATAGATAATATAGTTTAATACTAATTAATTTATATTTTTTAGACTATTTTCCTTTGTTATAAAAAAGTAAGAAGTTGTACCAACAAGACAAATTATAGCACTTATTACAAAAACTAAATTAAAATTATTGTTGGTATGTACTAAAATAACACCTGTAACTAAAGGGGCTAGTGCCCCCCCTGTAAAATTAGCAAAATTCTGAATTCCTCCAATTAGTCCTACAGAGTTCTTACAAGACATATCAGCAACTAAGGCCCACGTTGGAGATATTCTCAATCCTAATGCAAAAACACTAATACTAATTAATGTTATAATTAAATATATATTTTGTATAAATGGTATTAAAAGCATAGATAAACCGGCAATTATACATCCTAATATTATTGGAAAAAGTCGAGCCTTTATAGGACACATTTTTTTCTTTATAAGAAGATCTGATAAGATTCCGCCAAGCATTACAGATAATAAAGAGAGCATAAAGGATGCAGATGTAGCTATGCCCATCTCTGATAAATTGAGTTCTTTTGCAGTTATAAAGTAGTATGGTAGCCAAGTTAAAAATAGCCAATATGCATAAGATGAACTAAAGTTCCCTAAACATAATAATTTCACATTTTTATTAGAAAAAGCCTGTTTTAGCCTTATTGGGTTTGAGCTCTTTATTTGTTTTTTATGATTATTTATATTTGTAAATCTTTTATTTATCTTATACCAAATAAAAGCGATTAATATACCTAATGATCCTAATAATATAAACATGCCTCTCCAACCAGTAAAAAGTATAAGAGCGACTATTGAGACTGGCGCTATGACAGTTGCAACTCTGGGACCAAGATTTACGATTGATGACATTAATCCTCGTTTCTTAGTAGGAAAATGTTGTTGTATTATTTTTGTAGCTATAATAAAAAAAGGAGCTTCAGCTGCACCTAGTAGTAGCCGAGTAGCAAGTATAGAGTAAAATCCAATAGTTAATCCTCCAAGTATGCAAGCAAAAGACCATAAAATCATGCTTATAATCATTATTTTATGTACATTATATCTATCAACCAAATATCCAGCAGGAAGGCTTATTATGGCATAAGGCCACATAAAAGCAGATAGAAGAATACCCATCTCTGCAGGAGAGATATTAAAAGCTAGTGAAATTTCTGTGTTTGCTATACTAAGAGTTGAGCGGTCAAGATAGTTTAATAATGCTATTATAAAAAGTAGGCAAATTATTATTGAGTGGAAATATTTTCTTTTTATCATTAGTTTATTTGACCCTCATACCTGGTTGAGCTCCTTCATGTGGCTCTAGGATATAAATTCCTTTATTATCACTATCACTAGCTGCTAATACCATTCCTTCAGATAATCCAAACTTCATTTTTCTAGGAGCTAAGTTAGCTACCATAACAGTATGTTTACCAATAAGATCTTCTGGAGAATAAGCAGATTTTATGCCAGCAAAAACTTGTCTTTTGATGCCTCCGATATCCAGTAATAATCTAAGCAATTTATCAGCACCTTCAACATGATTTGCTTCTACTATTTTAGCCACTCTGAGATCAATCTTCATAAAATCATCAATATTACATTCAGGAACTAAATCCAGTTTAGATTCTTTTATTTCTGATTTTTGAGGTTGTTCTTCAGCTAACATTTGTTTTGTTTCCTCTATGATTTGATCAACTTTTTCTCTTTCAATACGATTTGCTAAAGGTTTGAATTTATTTATTTTATGATTTATTAAGAAATTTGGAGCTTGACTCCAGTCACTTATATTCAAATTTAGAAATTCTTCGGCATTAGAGGCTATGCTTGGGACTATAGGTTTTAAATATGCTATTAAGACTTTAAACATATTTATACCTTGTGAGCATACTTGATGAACTTTTTGTTCTTGTCCTTCCTCTTTAGCCAATTGCCATGGTTTATGGAAATCTATAAATTGATTAGCTTTATCTGCTAGAGCCATTATTAATCTTACAGCATTTGCAAATTCTCTTTTTTCAAATGCCTCAGTTATAGCTGAGTGAGAATTCTTAAATTCTTTTTCTAATTCTTTGTCAAAAATTTCACTTGATAATGTAGCATCAAATTTTTTACATATAAAACCAGCACAACGGCTAGCAATATTAACAACTTTTCCAACAATATCTGAATTGGATTTAGTTATAAACTCTTCAAGGTTTAAGTCGATATCATCAGTTCTAGCAGTTAGCCTAGAAGCAAAATAATACCTTAAGTAAACAGGATCTATATTATTTAAATAAGTTCTAGCTTGTATAAATGTACCTCTAGATTTAGACATTTTTTTACCATTAACAGTTAAAAACCCATTAGCAAAAATACTAGTAGGAGTTTTGTAACCAGAAGCTTCTAAGATTGCAGGCCAAAATAAAGCATGGAAATATATAATGTCTTTACCTATAAAATGATAAAGTTCAGTTAGTTCTTGAGAATCTGCTGACCAGTACTCTTTATAATCTTTTCCTACTTTATTGCAGTAGTTTTTATAACTAGCAATATAGCCCATAGGAGCATCTAACCATACGTAGAAAAACTTTTTGCCATCAGTGTTTGGTATTGCAAAACCGAAATATGGCTCATCACGAGAAATGTCCCAACTTTGTAAGCCTTGCTCAAACCATTCTTTAAGCTTGTTTGCAACTTCAGGTTGGAGATTTTTATTATTATCTATCCAGCTAGCTATTTCATTCTGTAAATCAGGTAACTTAAAGAAAAAGTGTTGAGAACTTTTTTGGATAGGAGTTTTACCTGAAACTACTGACTTAGGGTTTATAAGTTCTGTTGGATCATAAGTTGCTCCGCAAACTTCACAACTATCGCCATACTGATCTTCAGCTTTACATTTTGGACAAGTACCTTTTACAAACCTATCAGGTAGAAACATTTTAGCCTCTTCATCATAGGCTTGAGCTATATCTTTAGTTTCAATAAGACCTTTAGCAAAAAGTTTATTGTAGATGTCCTCTACAATCTCTCTATTTTCTTCGCTATGAGTTGAATGATAATTATCAAAGTTAATTCCAAAATCTTGAAAATCTTTCAAGTGACTAGCAGACATTTCTTCTACTAATTCCTCTGGAGATATGCCAAGATTTTTAGCTTTTAGCATGATAGGAGTGCCATGCGTATCGCTACCACAAACAAAAGTACATTCATTACCTCTTAATTTCTGGAATCTTACCCAGATATCTGACTGAATATAGCCAAGCATATGCCCTAAATGAAGATGGCCATTAGCATAAGGTAGAGCATTTGTAACTAATATTTTTCTCATAATTATATATTTTGTGAGTTTTAAGAAGTCTAATTAGTAAATAATTATAAAGACTTTTTAATTGGTTTTGTATTTTAAGTTTAAAAGAAGTAATAATTTAATTATTCTTACAGGATATATAAAAAGAAAAGAGAGTGATTTTATGATAATAGATTCACACTGCCACCTAAATTATTTGAAGCTAGAAGATACTAGTCTTGATAATGTAATTAGAAATGCTAAAAGTGTTGGCGTAGATAAGGTTGTATCAATTTCTTGTGCTTGGTATGAGATAGCAGATATCCAAGGTATTGCTGAAAAGTTTGAAGATGTGTTTTTCTCTGTTGGCGTACATCCTAGTGAATTGGATACATATCAGCCTAGTGTGGAAGACATTATTAGTATGTCTCAACATCATAAATGTGTAGCTATAGGAGAAACTGGCCTAGACTTTTACTATAACGATATGAGTACAAGAGATAAACAAATATTAAAATTTGTAAATCATATTCAAGCAGGTATAGAGACAAAGAAACCTGTGATAGTTCACACTAGAGCAGCAAAAGAAGACACGCTAAATATTTTAAAGTCTGAAAATATAGAAAAATGTGGTGGTATATTGCATTGTTTTACAGAGGATTATGATATGGCAAAACGAGCTGTTGATATGGGTATGTATATTTCTTTTTCAGGGATATTAACTTTTAAAAATGCAAAAGATATTCAAGAAGTGGCTAAAAAGTTACCATTAGATAGAATTTTAATAGAAACAGATGCACCATATTTAACACCTATGCCATTTCGAGGTAAACCTAACTATCCGGAATATGTAAGGTATGTGGCAGAATTTTTAGCTAACTTAAGAAATGAGTCTTTAGAAATGATTCATCAACAGACTTATAAAAATACATGTGATGTATTTAGAATATAATTTATGAGCTTTAGAAAACAATATCATTTTAGAAAATCAGAAAATGGCGATTTGTTAGTTTGGGATGTTTTACAATTAATTGAAAAAGCAAAAGGTCTGACTCCAAAATTAATATCTATATCCTTAATCAAAGAGATTGATGAAAATTATTGGTATGAAATTGGTGATAGTGAGCCCACTTGTGCTAGTTTAATTGAGCATATTAAATTAATTAATGATGCTAATTTAGACTACCCAATTATTCTAAGTAAAGATGGTAGAGTGATGGATGGAATGCATAGAGTTTGTAAAGCTATTATTTTAGGAGAAAAAGAGATAGAAGTTCTTCAGTTTGAAGAAGATATTCCACCAGACTATATTAATATTGATATTAATGAACTTCAGTATGACTAATTATGAGTAAAAATATATTTGAAATAGGTTGTGGTAATTCAGATGAAGAGATATTTATAGATCTTTTTAAGAAAGAGGGTGTACATATTGAGAAAATAATATCTTATGGCCAAGTTACGCCAAAAGATAATCCATATATTCAAGATCATGATGAGTGGGTTTTAGTTTTAAGTGGCAAAGCTAAATTAAAGTTAGAAAATAAAGAATATACTCTAGAGACAGGAGAATATTTATTTATACCTAAAGATGAGAAGCATTGGGTTACATATACAGAATGTCCAACAATTTGGCTAGCTATACATTTATTAAAATGATTAATGGTATAAATATTTTCTATTTAAGCTAAATATTCTTATGTATCATTAGATTGATATTTATTAAATATTTTACAAAATGGTTGAATTTTTTTCTGAGCATTTCTATATTCTTTGTTTTTATCTTATCTGTATGGGCTTCTTAGCTGGGTTTATAGATGCTATAGCTGGTGGTGGAGGTCTGATAAGTCTTCCAGCTCTTAGTATAACAGGGCTGCCAATAGCACTAGTTTTAGGAACTAATAAATTTCAGAGTACAGTTGGTACATCTGTTGCTACTTATAAGTATTGGAGAAATGGATTAATAAATTTTAAAACTGTTTTTAGAGGTCTTGTAATGGGGTTTGTGGGCACAGTTTTTGGAACATTATTAGCTATTTTTATTCATAATGAGTTTATGAATTATATTGTCCCTGTGCTTCTTATAGCTGTATTCTTATTTTCTATTTTTAATAGGAACCTAGGTATTTCACCGGGTAAAAAAAGAATGTCAGAGTTAGCGTTTTTTAGTTTATTTGGTTTTATGCTGGGAGCGTATGATGGTTTTTTTGGCCCAGGGACAGGAAATTTCTGGGTTATAGCAATAGTTTATTTCCTTGGATACACTTTTCTGCAAGCATCAGGGTATGCAAAAATCTTAAATTTAAAAAGTAATATTTTTTCTTTATCAGTATTTTTATATTTTGGACAAGTTAGTTTTATGTTAGCTATAATCATGGCTATTGGAAATTTTGCTGGCGGTTTTATGGGTTCAAAGATGGTTATATTAAGGGGTGCTAAATTAGTAAGACCAGTTTTTATAATTGTGGTTGGAGTAAGTATATTATCCTTTTTAATTACAAAGTTTTAGACAAGTAAATAATAAATTTAATTCATACAACTATAATAATATTTCATAGAGTTTCATCATATTCTTATAAAATAAGATGATATAATTTCTTTATTCCTTATTTCTATTTTTGATGATGAGAAAACAAAAAGCTTTAGAACTTATAAATGTAAGTAAAATATATAAAGGTGGTTTAAAAGCTGTAGATGATATTAGTTTCATAGTGAATCAGGGGGATTTTTTTGCTCTTCTTGGTCCTAATGGCGCAGGTAAGTCAACAACTTTGGGAATGATATCGTCTTTAGTAAATAAGACTAGTGGTCAAATAAAGATATTTGGTTACGATATTGATGTTGATAGCCAAAAAGCCCGAAAGCATTTAGGAGTAATGTCTCAGGAGATTAATCTAAATATTTTTGAAACACCTCTTCAAACCCTTATCACACAGGCGGGTTTTTTTGGAGTCCCTAGAAAAGAAGCTTTGCCATATGCAGAAGAGCTTTTAAAGAAGGTTGATTTATATGATAAGCGTAATGTTCAAGTTAGGTTTTTATCAGGGGGGATGAAACGCCGCTTAATGGTTGTAAGGGCATTAATTCATAAGCCTAAACTTTTGATTTTGGATGAGCCAACAGCAGGCGTTGATGTAGAATTAAGAAATGCATTGTGGGAAATGATTTCTGAATTTCACAAAAATGGTTTAACAGTTATTTTGACTACTCACTATTTAGAAGAAGCAGAAGCTATGTGTAATAAAATTGCGCTTATTCATAAAGGTGTTCTTCATACTAATACTGATATGAAAACTTTTTTAAAATCAGCAGACAGACAAGTTTATGTGTTTGATCTAAAGAATGCATATTTGGGTGAGGAAATATCTCTAGAAATTGGACAAGCTAGGTTAATAGATGAATACACATTAGAAGTTGAAGTTAAAAAAGGGATACTTCTGAATGATGTATTTAATGAGCTAGTATCAAATTATAATTTAGAAATAATGGACGTTAGAACGAAAACAGCAAAATTGGAGCAACTATTTATAGATGTTGCAAGAAATAAAATTTAGGTGATTTTATGACATTTAAAGACTATTGGGTAATGTATATTACTATTTTAAATAGAGAAATTGTGAGGATATTTAGGATATGGCCTCAGACTTTGCTTCCCTCTGTTATTACATTGACTTTATATTTTTTAATTTTTGGGAAAGTTGTTGGTTCTAAAATTGGAGATATGGCAAATGGAGTCACTTATATGCAATATATAACTCCAGGACTTATAATTATGTCAGTTATTCAAAACTCCTATGGTAATGTTGTAAGCTCATTTTTTGGCATTAGATTTAGTAGATCTATAGAGGAATTGCTGGTTTCTCCAGTTAATAATCATATTATAATTCTGGGATATATTTCAGGTGGTATATTTAGAGGCTTCACAGTCGGTATTTTTGTGAGTATAGTTGCATTTATATTTGGTGGTTTTACCAGTGATATTCAGAATATTTTCCTTATTCTATTTGGCTTTGTTTTTTGTGGGGCGCTATTTTCATTGGGTGGGCTATTGAATGCTATATTTTCACAAAAATTTGATGATACAACTATCTTCCCAACTTTTGTTCTGACACCACTTATATATTTAGGTGGAGTATTTTACAACATTAATAGTTTAACAGGAATATGGCATTATATATCACTTTGTAATCCATTGTTTTATATTGTTGATTTTGTGAGATATGGTTTTATAGGACAATCAAGTGTTAATCCATATGTGGCTTTTTCAGCAATAATAATCTTCACCTTTTTATTATATTATCTTGCTTGGTATCTTTTAAGTAGAGGGATCAGGCTGAAACCATAGAGATATAACGGATATCTATTTATTCTTTATAAGAATTTTCTTTCCTAGATAGACAGATAATATTATTGTAAACATTCCTACTAGTTGTTGTAGAGAGAAGGTTTCCCTAAATAAAATATAGCCGTAAAGTAAAGCAAAAATTGGACCAATTAATAGAACTAGCGAACTTAAAGATAATGAAATATGCTTGATTCTGCTAATATAAAGTATATTGCCTAGAAGATGTCCAAATAGGGCAATTGCAACTAAGACTAATACACCACTTAATGTCGTTGGAAATATCTGCTCTTTAAGTACTATTGCGAGAGCAAATAAAATAATAGAACCACTTAATGAAGCTATAAACATCATTCTAAAAGTAGAGCAAGTATTTCTTAATTCTTTAGATAGGATTATAAAAAGTGAATAAAATACTGCTGAAATAATAGCTAGCCAGTTTCCTAGAATATGTTCTGAACTAAGTCCTGCCTGACTCATTAATAATAAAAGTCCTGCAAAAGCAATTAAAAGAACTAGATAATATTTTAAAGGAACTTTCTCTTTAAAAAAAATAATAGCAACGAAGGTGGTCATAAAAGGGCATAAATTTGTTAAAAGACTAGCCTCTGCAATAGAGGTGTACATCAAAGATATACTATAAAATGCAAGATCTAATCCTAAGAAGAAACCAGTTAAGATGGCAATATTAAAAGATTTCTTTGATAATTTATCTTCATTTTTAGAAATTGATAGGAATGAATAAAGGAAAATGCAAGGAAGTAGTAATCTATAACCAAAGCTTGCAATAGGGCCAATTTCAGAATATCGAACCAATACAGAAGCAATAATAAGATTTGAAAGAGCAAATATTATTATAAAAAAATTTCTATCCATGCTATCTCCTAATTTATGGAGCATTAAGCAGATGATAGCATGAAATTAGCAATATTGGTTTTATAGTATGCGAAAAAAAATATATAATTTTAGAGAAGTCATTTTTTATATAAAATCAATTAGGTTTGTTAGGTAGTCATATAAATGCAAAAGCAGATTCCAGTATTAGATAAAACAAATACATTAAACGTTTTAGTAAATAGTTTTATAGAAGATTTAAAGTCTAAAAAATTTGAGGGTGATATTCATTCAGATTACGCATCTAGAATATCTTCATCTATTGACAATAGTATTTACATCGTTGTTCCTGAATTAGTTCTTTTTCCAAAAGTTGCAGATGATGTAAAAAAAGTTTTTGAACTTGCTGCAAAGTCCGAATATCAGGATCTAAAGTTTTCTCCTAGAGGTGCTGGTACTGGAACTAATGGCCAGTCACTATGTAGCGGAGTAATGATTGATACAAGTAGGTATTTAAACAATATTTTAGAAATTAATTTAGATGAGGAGTATGTAAGAGTTCAGCCTGGAGTCGTATTAGATCAACTAAATGAAGCTTTACAAGATACTGAGTATTTTTTTGCTCCAAACTTATCTCCTAGTAATAGGGCTACTTTAGGGGGGATGGCAAATACTGATGCGTGTGGAAAGGGTTCTAGAATTTATGGTCGTACTAGTCAGCATATATTGGGTTTAGAGTGTGTACTGGTTGATGGAACAAATCTTGCTACTAAATCCATAAAACTATCTGATATAAAAGAAGGTGAGCTTACTCAGATAGAAAAAAATATATACTCAACAATTGTTGAACAAATTATAGATAAATATGATCAAATTGAGAAAGATTTACCTAAGTTAGATAGATTTTTAACAGGCTATAATCTTGCAAAAACTTATGATAAAACTAAAAATTCTGTTAATTTAAGCTATTTAATTTCTGGGTCAGAAGGAACTTTGGCTTTTGTTTCAGAACTTAAATTGAAACTTACTAAAAAACCAAAGTATAAAGCTCTTTTTGCTATTTCATACTTGGACTTTGATGTTGCTTTGAGATCTGCAAGAATGCTTTTGTCTTTTGACCCTTCAGCTATAGAGACAGTAGATGGCAATATTATTAGTCTTGCTAAAGAAGATGAAATCTATCATAAAATTAAGCATATGCTTGAAAAGAAAAGAGGTTTTAATGTTGCAGCTGTAAATTTTGTAGAGTTTATATCTCAAGAAGAGCATGTTCTTCATGACAAAACTGCGAGACTGGAAGAAAGTTTATTGGCTCAAGGTATTAGTTTTCATTTCACAGAATATAAAGAGGAAATAGAAAGTCTATGGGAACTAAGAAAGAAAGGAGTCGGTTTACTTGGTGCAATGAAGGGCGACAAAAAACCTGTTCCGTTTATGGAAGACACTGCAGTACCACCAGAAAAACTAGCAGATTACATAAAGGAACTAACTGCTCTTTTAGATTCATATGGACTAAAGTATGGTATGTTTGGGCATGTTGATGTTGGTTGTTTACACGTTCGCCCAGCATTAGATATGAATACTGAAGAAGATATGAAAAAAATAGCTAAGTTAACTAAAGAAGTTAATGAGTTAGTTAAAAAATATGGAGGATTATATTGGTCAGAGCATGGGAAAGGATTTAGAAGTGAATATGTAAAAGATTATTTTGGTGAAGAGCTATATAAATCATTAGAGCATATTAAAAAATCATTTGATCCATATAATCAATTAAATCCAGGAAAAATTGCTGTTCCTTATGGTAGCTCAGATAAACTAGTTAAAGTAGATGGCCCGTTTAGGGGATATGGGGATTCTCAAGTTCCTGAGAAAATGAGAGAACAGTTTTCAGGAGCATTTAATTGTAATGGTAATTCTCAGTGTTTAAATTATGATTCAAATACAGTTATATGCCCTTCAGCGAAGGCTAGTCGAAATTGGGTATACTCTCCAAAAGGACGCTCAGCTATATTAAGGGAATGGTTGAAGCAATTATCTGCTGAAGGATACTCGACAGTTGATAAGCTTGATAGTATAGGTATTGAAACAGCTAAAAATGTACCTAATGATTTTTCTCATCAAGTCTATGATTCTTTAGATGAGTGTTTAGGCTGTAAAGCTTGTGCAACAGCATGTCCAATTAAGGTTGATATTCCGCACATGAAATCAGAGTTTCTAGCTAATTATCATTCTAAATATCGTCGTCCAAAGCTTGATTATGTTATTAAGTATAGCGAAGCTATGTTAAAAGTTAACATGCGCATGCCTAGAATCTTTAATGACTTATTTAATACACAATTATTAAAAAATAGTGTGCCAAAATTAATAGGAATGGTAGATACTCCATCTATTAGTATGCTAAATCTACGAGCAGAGCTCGAGAAAAGGAAAGCCCCTGTTTTTGATTTAGAAACTTTTAAAACCCTGTCAAAAGAAGAAAAAAATAAAACTGTTTGTGTGATTCAGGATGTATTTACAACAGTTTATGATACAGACATAGCTTTGAGCTTGTATGATTTCCTAACATCATTAGGTTATAAAGTATATTTTGCTCCATTTAAGATAAATGGTAAGCCAGCACATGTTAAAGGCTTCTTAAAATACTTTAAGAAAAAGGCATTAAAAGCTACTTCTCTGTATAACCAAATAGCAGAGGCTGGGATAGAGATGATTGGTATAGATCCGGCGATGACATTAGTTTATAGAGATGAATATGTGAAATTGTTAGGTGATGAAGTTAAATTTAAAGTTAAGATGATTCAAGAGTGGCTACTTTCAAAACTTCCAGAAATTGCAATTGCTGAAGAAAATGTTGGTGAAGAGTTTACTTTATTTGCACACTGTACTGAAAGATCTTTGTCTAGTGTTTCATTAATTCAATGGCAGAGAATATTTAGACATTTTGGCTATAAGATGAATGTTGCTAAGGTTGGATGTTGTGGTATGTCAGGTAGTTTTGGTCATGAAGCTAAACATTTAGAAACATCTAAGAATATTTATAATTTGAGTTGGAAAGAAGAGATGACTAAAGTTGGGCTAGCTTCTGCTATGGTAACTGGATTCTCATGCCGTTCTCAGGTTAAAAGGATAGAGGGGCATAGAGTTAGGCATCCAATAGAGATTCTATATAGAAACAATAAAATGTCACAAAAGTTATTGACTTAAAATATCACATTAGTATAATAAACAGCATTGAGTTTGGGTTGTTAGCTCAGTCGGTAGAGCAGTTGGCTTTTAACCAATTGGTCACAGGTTCGAATCCTGTACAACCCACCACTTCTTTCAAATAAATTTTATCTATTAATTGGGTTGTTAGCTCAGTCGGTAGAGCAGTTGGCTTTTAACCAATTGGTCACAGGTTCGAATCCTGTACAACCCACCATTTACTTTATATCTTAATTTATAAATCTGAAGGCAACTCGTATATATAAGGCAGTAATTCTTTTATATTTGTCTCTACGATATCAGATCTTGCTATGTTTGTAAGAATTATAGGGCAATCTAAAGTAAGATGTTCCGACATTATTTGTCTACATGCACCACACGGAGAAACAGCTTTTTCAGTATCAGCAAGAACAGCAATTTTAACAATATCATTTTTCCTATATCCTTGTGAGAATGCATAAAAGATAGCAGTCCTTTCGGCACAGTTAGTAAGTCCAAATGTACAATTCTCAACGTTAGCACCATTTATAATATTTCCATCTTTCATTAGAAGAGCTGCTCCAACCTTAAACTTAGAATAAGGGGCATGAGCATTAAGGAAGGCTTCATATGCTTTATCAATTAAAATATTATCTTCACGAGTTATAGTCATATTCTTATATTCTCCTAATCTATATAGAAATTATTTTGGATGCTGTCTTTTATCATAAGCATTATAGTGCTCATAGAATCATTATATTTACTTTTATCAACTTTTTCTGAATTAGTTCTTTTTGCCATTACGCTACATAGACATGTCGCCTCTAATCCAAATGTAGCACAAATTGTAAGTATAGCAGATGACTCCATTTCTAAGTTTAGTACATTAAGTTTTCTCCATTCGCTAACAGTATTTTTAAATTGATTTCTAACATATCCACTATAGTTATCTTGTCTTTCTTGTCCTGGATAAAAAGTATCTGAAGAAGCTGTTATCCCGAAGAAAACATTGTGATTAGCTTTTGTAGCAGATTTTTGTAAGGAGCTATTTAGTTCAAGACTTGCTACGGCAGGATATTCTATAGGGGCGTAATGATATGAAGTACCATCTAATCTAACTGAAGCGTTTGTAACAATAATATCACCAATATTAATATGCTCTTGTATGGTCCCACAAGTTCCAACACGTATAAATTTCTTAACACCTATCATAGCTAGTTCTTCTATACATATTCCAGAAGATGGGCCTCCCATGCCTGTGGAAATAACAAGAATATCTTTATTAGCTACTTTAGCAAGGTAGGAAGTATATTCTCGATTTTTAGCTAGGAAAGAGGCATTTGTATCTAGCATCTTCGCTATAAATTCGACTCTTCCAGGATCGCCAGGAAGAATAGCAATTTCAGAATTTTTTATTAGATTAGTACTTAAAGAAATATGATATAGAATTTCATCTTTATCAACGCGATGGTTATTTATATTTGGATTAGCCATATTTATCTTTTAACTTATATATCCATATATGAATTATATATTATAAAACTGGTGTGGTTAAAGAAGATTGTTTTTATACTTTATTTATAATTCTTTTTTAATATACTAGATAACTAAATTTTAAATAAGTTAAGTTTGTAAATGGAATATAAATATGCAAATTTTGAAACTGTAGAAGACTTTCTTCTTTGTGAGACTCCAATTAGTTGGATTAAAAAGGCTCTAGAAAATATAGATCTAATGCTTTTAGATCATGCATATTGTGAAAAGAAAGCAGCTTCTGCAGCTATAAGCTATTTATATAGGCATCCAGATAAACCAGATTTAATAATGAGAATGTCAAAGATAGCTAGAGAAGAATTGGTTCATTATGAACAAGTTCAGAGAATTTTGAAAAAAAGAGGTATTAGTTATAAAAATGTAAGTGCATCTAGATATGCTGAGGGTTTACAGAAAGTTGTTCGAACTGATAAAGAGGGTCGATTTATAGATGCTTTAATTGTTGGAGCATATATTGAAGCACGCTCTTGTGAAAGATTTGCAAAGATAGCTCCATACTTGGATAATGAGTTGAAGAAGTTCTATAATGGTCTATTAGAATCTGAAAAAAGGCATTTTACAGTTTATTTACACTTTGCAGAGAAATATTCTAATAAAGATATAAGTGAGCATGTTCAAAGAATCGGAGAGGTTGAAAAGGAGTTGATCTTATCTGAAGATAAAGAGTTTCGTTTTCATAGTGGGGCTTAAATTTGGGGAAGTTTCCATTTATATTGAATGGTCAGAACTCTCAACAACATTCCAACACTAATTATAATTGCACTACCAACATAGATATTTACACCGTAATGCATAAATATAATATTTGTTAGGCCTATTATTCCTGCAACAGAAGCATAAAGCTCATCTTTAAAGGCTACAGGTATATCATTACAAATCATATCTCGCATAATACCGCCAGAAATTCCATTAACTATAGCTATCACTGTTCCAACAATTAAAACGTTAATGAAAGGCATATTAAATACATTAGTACATATATGGTAAGCTATGTTACTACCGATATAAGCGAATGCTATTAAGCCTATAGAGTCTAATATAAGGAATACTTTATAAAGGCGAGTTATATATTTTTGTGTGAATAATGCGATAATTGCACCAATTAAACAAATAAGAATGTATTCCGAATGTAGGATTATCGTTACAGGTAAGTTTCCAAGTAAAATATCTCTAACAATCCCGCCTCCTAGTGCTGTTGTAATAGCTATGGCAATCACACCAAAGGCATCCATATTTCTCCGGCTAGATGATATTACCCCAGTCATACTTTCAGCAGTTATGCCTATTACAAACATAATGCTAAAAATATATGGTCCACTAATGCCCACATGTTCAAAGTTAGTCATATTAATATTTCTGGAAGACTTAATTTTAATAAAGTATTGTAACTATAATTATAATTAATAGTAAATAGTTATTTTTTAGTTAAGAGATATGATGTTACATTTCCTGACTTTTTAAATTTGATTATATTAAAAGAATTCTCTAGATTAAGATGTGCTCCTTTTTCTATCTCAAGGTATATAAGAGTATTATTTGATATTTGCTCATTTATGGTGATAGCATTTAAAGCTTTCTCAGATAATCCTTTATTAAAGGGTGGATCAAGAAATATTATAAAATTGTCATTATTAGTATCTAATTCTGAGATTGCTTTAAGAAAATCTATTTTATAGGTGTCGGCATTTAAAATGTTTAGAGTTTGAAGATTTTCTTTTATTTGATTTAATGCTTTGAGGTTTATTTCATGGAAAATAGCCTTCTTGGCACCGCGAGATATAGCTTCTATGCCAAGAGAGCCACTACCTGCAAAAGCATCGATACAAATAGAATCATATATGTATGGTTGTAACCAGTTAAAAATAGTTTCTTTCATTTGGTCAGAAGTAGGGCGTAATCCTTGTGTATCAGGAAACTTAAGTTTTCTTCCTTTAAACTTTCCCGATATGACTCTAACAGTGTTAGTTTTCACTAAAGTCTCCGACCATGACAGTAATCATTTCATTTTCTTGTACTTGTTTAAAAGCATTATAAATATCTTTACTGTTAACGAGATTAACTTTATCAACATATGTTTTGAAAAAGTCTAAAGTTAATTCTTTATTGGCAATGGTTGATAACATATTTAATTTTGAACTATTTTTGACTGATCCAATTAAATGAGTTCCTTCAATATGGTTCTTGGTATTTTGTAAAGTTTCTTTATCTATTTCATTATTAATAAAGTCTAAATAAACATCATTTATAGTATCTAAAGCTAATTTATAGTTACTAGTTTGTGCAGAAATAATGAAGCTACCATAGTCAGGACTAATATTTAAGCTGCTTCCAACATGATAGACTAGACCGAGCTCTTCTCTTACTTTATTAAAGAGCTTGGAATTTAGACCACCACCGCCAAGTATTTCATTTCCAACCTTCAACGGAAAATATAGGGGGCTGTCAATAGGTATAAGAAGTTGATGACCCATAAGTATAGTAGTCTGTTTACTTTGGAATTGTTTTTTTAAAAGTTCTTTTTTTACAGGCTTTTGTATAAAAGATTGTGTATTTTTTTGACCCTCAGGCAAAGCAGAAATAATTTCTTCACTAAGTTTATTTGCTTCGGTATCATTTATATTTCCAACTATGCAGAGATTCATATTTGATGTGCATATATACTTTTGAAAAAAGCTTTTTATATCTTTAATAGCTATCTTTTCTACAGTTTCTTTATATCCAAGTGTGGGTTGTGCGTAAGGATTATCTTTAAATAATAATTTAGAAAATTCTAAAGATGCTAGATAGTTAGACTGTTGTTGTACATAGTTTATGTGTGTAATAGTTTGAGCTTTTTCTCTTTCTAAAATTTTAGTGCTAAATTTGGGCTCTAAAAATATTTCCTTTAGAATATCTATTGTCTTTTGGATGATTTCGGGGTCACTTAGTAATCTAATCTTTATTGAAAAGAATTCTTTGTTGGCATGAGCATCTATACATATTCCAATGTCTGTAGTTTTATTAATTAATTCGTCTTCAGATGAAATATGAGTTTCTGTTGCAAATAGTCCAACAGCTAAGTCAGATAAACCTACTTTTTCATTATCATAAATAGAGCCAGCTTTGAAGTTTATTTGGATATCTATTATAGGTAGGCTAGAAGTTTGCTCAAAATAAACAGGAGTTTTATTAATTATCCATTTTTGTAACATAAAAATCTCTTTTAATCTTTTTTAAGGTATAGGCTTGTTAAATTTTCTTTATTAAAGAATTTATTTAATACACGATTTACGTCAGATATAGTTACATCATAAAGTTTATCTATATATTTGTAGTAATCAACATCTAGCCCAACACAAGCGAGACTACCTATTAGGTTCGCCTGAGTCTCTAGGGAGTCCATAGAAAAAACTTTATCGGATTTAATGGTAACTTTTGCTCTATTTAACTGCTCTAATGTTATACCTTCGGTTTTTAATCTATCTAAAATCTCTTCAATTTTATTTTGAATTAGTTTTAATGAAAAAGTTTCATTAGCTATTGCAGTAATAATAAATATATCTTCACCTCTTATAAAAGGTGAATACTCAGTATCAATATGGCAACAGTAGTTTGTATCTCTAACCATTTCTTTTTGAAAGATAGAAGCGTCAGCATCACCTAATATATTGTTTAATATCATTAAGGCAAAAGGATCATTCTCTTCATATTCTGTAGTCAATGATGGTGTAATGTATCCTAATATTAAGTTATCTATATCATTTGGACTTCTTTTAATACTTTTATGTCTATAGCCAATATTTAAAATGCTTTTCTCTTTTTTAGGCTCACTAACTATAGACTCTTTGATATCCTCAAAATTTGTTTTAACTTTATCATAAGCTTCATCAGGATCTATATCTCCAACTAAAACAATAACTGCATTATTTGGAGCATAGTTCGCTTGATACCAGCTTTTTAAGTCATTTAGCTTATAATTTTTAATATCTTCCAGCCAGCCAATTATAGGAGTGTGCCTAGAATTATCTTGATAAGCTAATTTCATAAACTGTTCAAAAGCATAATTAAAAGGTTTGTCTTCAATGCGTAAACATCTTTCTTCTATAACTACTTTATTTTCAGGTGAAAACTCAACCTCATCAAATTTAAGATTTGACATTCTAGAAGACTCTATTGATAAGCTTAAATCTAGATTTTTTTTGTGCCAAAATTGATAATAGGCAGTAAAATCAAAACTTGTAAAAGCATTTTGAATGCCTCCATTATTTTCAACAAGGCTATTCATATCATCTTTTGAATACTTATCTGTACCTTTGAACATCATGTGTTCAAGCATATGTGATATTCCTGTTAGGCCTTTAGGTTCATATGTGGAACCGACTTTATACCAAATTTGAGAAAGAATTACAGGGGCACGATTATCTTGTTTTATATAAATTTCAAGGCCATTTTTTAACTTGTATTTGTGGATTAGCATATCTAAATGTTTATTCTTTTGCTTTCATAAATAAAATGATTAAGAGTACAGCGGCTATTATGGTGGGGGCCATGGCCCCAATAATTGGAGGAAGTCTTAACATAAGAGCCATAGGTCCAAATATTTGGTTAATAATAAAGAACATAAATCCAATAAATGCACCGAATAACAGTTTTAATATCATCGATGAGGAGCGTGTTGAACCTAGACTAAGAGGAACAGATATTAACATCAATAAAATTAAAGATATCGGCTGAAAGACTTCCTGCCAAAATTTTAAACGTATAGAACCATCGTCAGTATTTAGTTTTGGTGCAAAAGTATATTTAAACAGTTGATTTAGGTTTAAGTATGAGTTTTTATCAATAGTTACAATGTTGGCAATTGATAAAGCTAAAGCATCAGACCAAAAATCTTCTTTTATCTGTTTTGTAACATCAATATTTTGCTTTGGCTTGTTAGGAAACTGGATTTTACTTATGTTATAAGCAGTTGCTGTTTTATCTGAACTATAAACTGCTTTCTCAGCATATCTAACCTCATCAAGCTTACTATCCGTAACTAAAAATTTTCTAATACCAGTAGCTTCACCTTTTTCAGTATTTATATTTTTAATATTTATAAATCCACTTGGAGTTTTTAACCAAATATTTTTATTATACAAACTGCCTGTGGCAACTTGTCTTTCTAATGCTGGGGAGATGTAACCTCCAAGTATAATTGTAATTATTGTTGCAAGAAGCCCAACCCCTATCACTCCTCTAGCTATTTGAAAAGTTGACAAACCTGATGCTCTTAATATGATAATTTCTGAATTATTAGCTAACAAACTTAAGCCCATTAATGCTCCAACCATAGCACAAGCTGGCATAAGGACATATAAAATTCCTGGCAATTGGAATAAGGTGTCTAATAAAACGTCTAAGGCACTTTCTTGTGAGTTACTAACACCGGCTAGATAAGTGAATATAAAAAACAAAACACTAAAAATAATTGTAACTATTAAGCAGGAAGCAAGCACTGTTCTAAAAATATAGTTATCAATTTTACTAGTCACAAATTACTTCCTTTTAAGTTTTTTTATTTTTTCTGATCCATTTTGTTTACGAAGATTATAGATAGCAATAGATCCAAAAATAGCATGACATATCCATGCACCAATCCATATAGGTATTGTACCTGATAGCATGAGTGTATTTACAAACATTGATGCTGATAAATATATTGATAAAACAGCAGCAGAAGGTAATAGTTTGGCATATTTGTTCTGTCTAGGGCGGAGTCTACACATAGATAAAGCTAATATGGCTGCTATTATGACAGTAAAAAAAGATCCAAATCTTGTAACTAATTCAGTTAAAGCATACCTTTTATAAGTACTATTTGAACTTTGTAGAATATTAGTTATTAATTCACCAGGATAAAATTTGTTAAAGTTATCGCGTTGATAATCCTTAGATTGTTGATACATGATGTCTTCAGCTTTTACTGCGGTACCATAAGAGGTTTCGTTAGTTATTGGGTTGATTGTATAGATATTTGCATTATCAAGAATTATAGAGGAGCTATTTGACTCTGATGCAATATGACCAGTAGGAGCAGTTATTACGGTATATTTGGGCGATCCTATTTGATATAAAAATATATCTTTTAAAAAATCATCATCTTTTTGACCAATATAACCAGTTATTGTACCATTTGGAATTTTGATGATTTTTTTATCAGAGACAGCTTGTAACATTGTTTTAGCAGCTAAAGATGTTTGAAATATCATAGTCGTTTGGTTTGAGAAAGGAAGAATGTACATAGAAAGGCATAGGGCAATAAAACTTATAAACAGTATTGGTTTTAGAAGGTTTTTTATTATTTGAGCCCATGTAATTCCACCAGCTAGCGTTACAAACATCTCATTGTTCGAAAAATATTTTCCAAAACATAGCGTTATTGATAAAGATATTGTTATAGGTAGTAGATACGCAAGATCTTGAGGTATAGTTAATATTACATATTTAAAAACCACATCTACGCCAAAGCCATTTGAGTATGCTTCATTAAAGAGTCTAATAAGGAGATTGCTTAATACAATAGCTAAGATAAAAAATGTTAAGTTTATAAAGGTGTGAACTACGTCACGATTGTAATATCTTTCTAAAATCAAGTTTAAAGCTAGTATCATTTAAAGAAATGCTACTTTCGATTCTATATTTTTTCTAAAGAAAAGTCAGTAGTTAATGCACTAAATTTAATGTTGCAGAAATGTTTTTTTGCTATTATATATTCTAGATGTTTTTAAAAAACTCAATTTAATATATTCAGAGAGGTTCTATGAAATTGATGATTAATGATCAGAGCACGTTAGTGACTGAGATAGTATTAATATTTAATGATGATATAAAAAAGCTAACTGACAATATGAAGTGCCCAACTTCTAAAGCATTGTTAGATCAAAAAGTTTTTAAAGCTAAATTTGGAGAGGTGTTGCCTCTTCTTCATCCAGAAAAAAAAGGTTTACTAGTTGGTTTGGGAGAGAATAAAAACTTTTTATCCTCAGAGTTTCATAAAGTAGTAGCTAATGTATGTAAACAATTAAGACAATTAGATATTCAAGAAATATCAATCAATATTAATTATTTAGTGCCTAGATTTAATGATGTAAAACAATTGGCATCAGAAGTTGTAAGAAATTTTGTTTCTGAGAGTTATGGTTTTGATGCTCTTAAATCTGAGAAAGATACATACTCTTTAGAAAGTATAGAAGTTGTTTATGAGGGTGACCAAGATTTAGAAGAGTCTACTAAGGTTGGATCTGCAATAGCTTTTGGTCAAAACTATGCAAAAGATTTGCAAAATTTACCAGCTAATGTTTGTACTACTGATTACTTATTAAACGAAGCAAGAGAGCTTACATCTAAATATGATAAATTTAATCTTTCTTATTTGGATCAAAATGCTATGGCTGAGTTAGGTATGGATTGTGCTTTAGCTGTAGGGCGTGGCTCAGATATGTCTAACTATACTGTATGTATGGAATATAATGGCGGTAGTAAAGAAAATGCACCAATAGTATTAGTTGGTAAAGGGTTAGTGTTCGACAATGGTGGTGTTTGTATAAAACCAGCAGCAGGTATGGATTCTATGAAAATGGATATGGGCGGTGCTGCGACTGTTATAGGGACAATGAAAACTTTAGCTATGCTTGATCTACCTATAAATGTGGTTGGAGTTATGGCTTTAGCTGAAAATGCTGTTGATGCTCGTTCTTACCGCCCAGGAGATGTGCTTAAAACAATGAAAGGCATAACAGTTGAAGTTAGTAATACTGATGCGGAAGGTAGATTGGTTTTATGCGATACATTAACTTATGTTGAAAAATATAAACCAAAAGCTGTTATTAATACCGCTACTCTTACTGGTGCAATGATCGTTTCTTTAGGTGATGCTTATTCTGGTATGTTTGCCAATAGTGATAATTTAGCGAATAGTTTACAAAATGCTGCACAGATATCTAATGATTTAGTATGGAGACTGCCTTTACATAAGCCTTATTTAGATAAAGTAAAAAGTGATGTTGCAGATATTAATAATTGTGGTAAAGACAGATCAGCTGGTTCTATAGTTGCTGCATTATTCTTATCTAAGTTTACAGAAAACTATGAATGGGCTCATCTTGACATAGCAGGTTCAGCTATGGGAGATTTTTCAAATTGTAAAGCTAGTGGTAGACCCGTACCGTTATTAACACATTATCTTTTGTCACAAGTATCTAAATAATTAATTTTTATATAAATCTCTAGTATATTTCTTCTTATTTGTTAAAATATTGTCGTAATTAAATTCATAATCCTTAATTTAATTACGGAGTCTTTTTATGTTAAGAATCACAGAACAAGCAACTACATTTGATGATGTTTTGCTTTCACCAAGATATTCAAGCGTTTTACCTCATGAGGTAGATTTGCAAACTAATATCACTAAAGATATTAAGCTTAATATTCCTTTAGTTTCAGCTGCAATGGATACTGTTACAGAATCTAGATTGGCAATAGCAATTGCTCAAGAAGGAGGTATAGGTATTATTCATAAAAATATGACTATAGCAGCTCAGGCACAAGAGGTTAAAAAAGTTAAACGATTTGAAAATGGAATGGTTATTGATCCAATCACAGTTAAGCCATATAACTCTATCAAGGAGATTATGGCGTTATCACAGGAGCATAATTTCTCAGGATTTCCTGTCGTGGATGAGGATAACCATTTGGTTGGTATTATTACGAGAAGAGATTTTAGATTTGCTAAAGACTTAGAAGAGCCAATAAGCTCTATTATGACAACTAAAGATAAATTGGTTACAGTTCCAGAGAATGCTTCTCAAGGTTCGATTAAGAAAAAACTTCATGAGAATAAAATTGAAAAAGTTTTAGTAGTTAATGATGATTTTGAGCTTATTGGGCTTATTACTACTAAAGATATAGAGAAATCTCAAAATAAGCCTATGGCATGTAAAGACCATTTGGGCCGTTTAAGAGTAGGCGCTGCTGTTGGGACTGCTTCAGATACAAAGAAAAGAGTAGCAGCCTTAGCAAGAGAAGATGTTGATATAATAGTTGTTGATACTGCACATGGTCATTCTCAAGGTGTACTGGATATGGTTAAGTGGGTTAAGAAGAATTATCCACATATACAAGTAATCGGTGGTAATATTGCTACTGCAGAGGCAGCTAAGGACTTGGTGGAAGCTGGTGCAGATGCTGTTAAGGTTGGTATTGGGCCAGGATCCATTTGTACAACGAGAGTTGTGGCGGGTGTTGGTGTTCCACAACTTACAGCTATTTCAAATGTTGTTAAAGCTTTAGAGGGTACGGGAGTGCCAGCTATTGCTGATGGTGGCATTAGATACTCTGGTGATATTGCAAAAGCTATTGTTGCTGGAGCATCTGTTGTTATGATTGGGGGACTTTTTGCAGGGACAGAAGAGTCACCTGGGGAAGTTGAGTTATTCCAAGGACGTTCATATAAATCTTATCGAGGTATGGGTTCTCTAGGAGCAATGGAGAAAGGATCTTCTGATAGGTACTTTCAAAGTAATACTGAAGCAAGAAAGCTTGTCCCAGAAGGTGTTGAGGGAAGAGTGCCTTATAAGGGATTACTTAATGCTGTAATACATCAATTAATTGGTGGATTAAGATCAAGTATGGGATATACAGGTTCAAAAGATATACAAACAATGAGAACTGAGCCAACTTTTGTACAAATTACATCAGCTGGATTTAGTGAGTCTCATGTTCATAATGTGACAATTACAAAGGAGCCACCAAATTATCAGCTTTAATTTTTATCTTTAAATTTTTCATAGGAATTACTAAATATATTTAGATCCCTTAATATTAAGAGATCTATTTCATAATAGACTTTTGATAGATTGAAATAAAAAAGAATTATAAAAATATAGATGATTAAATAGCTGTAGGATTTTGTTGGTAATTATTTACTTTAGTTTTTAACCAACCACCATCATTGCTAGGGAAAGTACCAACGCTAGTGGTATTTCCACCTCCCCATAAGATAGAGAATACATGACTATCTTTAGCAAGATCCATGTGGCTATTATGCCAATCATTATTATCCATTTTTAGATATGATTTCATATCACATCCTGTATTAGAGCAGTTATATGAACCTGTAGGTAAATTTATAGCTTGGATATATGGTTTTAGATTTGTTAATCCAGCTACAAGATCATCATTACCAAAGAAATAGTCAGGAGCAGTAGCAGCATGATCTGTTCTTGCATCAACATCTCCAGTAATTTGTAAATGTCCACCAGGTATTTGCCATAGCATTACAGGAACATCACCTAAGCCTTCACTCATTTGCTTAACATATGTTAGATAATTAGCCCAGTCTCTTTGGTTCCATACATACCCAATACCTGCCGCTGATGGAATTGGATCCATCTCATACTTATCAAATATTAAGAATTCTGGTTTGTATGGGCCTGAATATACGCCTAAATCTTTCCATAGTTTAACAGTAGGAGCTGTTATAACGGAATCAATTTGTGCTTCTGAATAGTTGTTATGTACCCAGTTAGCAGAGTTGTCATTCCATACGTTCTCTTGCCATCCGAAAGTCACATCTGGACCTAATTTTTTGATAGCCCAGTTAGAAGCTTGAATCCAGCCATTGAAGTTGTCTTCAAAAGTAGGGACAGCTGGGTTTGCTAAATTTTTAGGAGCTTCACCTAATATTCTAATTGCTTCACTTTCCCATGCTGCTTTAATATCCCACGCTGAATAAACATTATATTTTTTGTACTCTCCAGCATAAGCTTCTTCTAGAACTTGAGAAGGAGTTCTATTTGTTATTGTAATAGTTGAACCATTTTGAAGTGTTAAATTCCAGTCGTGAGGAGTTGTAACAAACCAATATGCTTGCTGAACTGATTTATTAACAGCAATTGATTTCATATCTCCTATTTGTTTAGTAGAAGAGTTATATAGTTTTTGCTGTTGAATCATTCCTAATAAATCTGGATTTAGAACAATTGCACCAGTAGTGCCATTAGCTTTACCACCTTTTTCTAGAGTTTCAGTCACAAGCATTAGGTTTATGAAATGCATAGCTAAAACATCAACAGTTTCAAAGTCTTTATAAGCAGTACCACCACTCATTTCACCCGTATACATAACCATCACTGGTCTTACAGCGTGATTATTTAAAGTTGATAAGCTAGAAGCTAATTTGACAGTGTTTCTAGTATATATAGGGAATACGATTTTACCTGGATCACCGTTACCGCCATCACCAGCATACTTAAATATGGCATCAACATTGCGTCCTTGTAATTGAGCTGTATTAGTTGTATCTGCATCAGTAACAGCGCCCATAGCAATATGGTTTGGCCAACCAGCTACAGAGCTTCCAGTATTCGCAGATTCTGTAAATACAATGCTTATATTGTTTTGCCCAGATGATGTTATGCTTATTTGTTTATTTTCAAAAGTATATTTAGAGCCATCTTGATATAGAGTTTTAGCACTTACATTGTATGTTCCTTCAGGAAGCATTGCTTGATTTGCACCACTAGAAACAACAATCTGCTGAACTAAATTATTGTTTGAATCTTTAATTTCTAGTTCAGTTGAAGAATTTTGAGGTAAGCCAGATACTGTGAAATATGTTTGATAAGTCGGAGCTGGAGTCGGAGCTGGAGTCGGAGCTGGAGTCGGAGCTGGAGTCGGAGCTGGAGTCGGAGCATTACCGGTTACACGCCATACTCCCCATTGACCAGAATCGCTTGGCTTATCATTTTTTGTCCACCATTGAGCTTCATAAGTTGTGCCATTGTATACAACTGTATTACCTTTTGTATATGTTGCTTCAGAGTCCCATGTGTTATTAGTCGGAGCTGGAGTCGGAGCTGGAGTCGGAGCTGGAGTCGGAGCTGGAGTCGGAGCTGGAGTCGGAGCTGGAGTCGGAGCTGGAGTCGGAGCTGGAGTCGGAGAACCTAAATCCTTCCATGCATATTGTCCATAAATTCCAGAAGGTTTGTAAGCTGCGATAGTACACCAACCTGCAGCAGCGCCTTCCACGCATTGATAAGTATGTCCATTATCTGTAACTTTAGTACCAGCTTTATATGTTGATAGATCATTGTTTGACCATTCAGATAACGCAAAAGCAGGTGAGGTTAAGGATAAACTAATTGCTACTGTTAATAATTTATATTTCATATAATTTTCACAAAATTGATTAAGTATATTAAGTTCCTTAATTATAAACTAAAATAAACTTACAAACTTCATTTGTTATACAGCAAAATATAAAAATATTTTCTAAAGAGTTTTCTTATCTGTGAATTGTGTATTTGAAATTAAATATTAATGCTATAATTTGGTCTTTATTTTCTCTTTATAGGAGTTTGGTTTATGAAAAGTGTTGTTTTTATTTATCCGGATAGTTTAAAACCATATAAAGAAGAGTTTTTGAATAAAATTCAGTCAGATTTAGAAGCAAAAAAATATTTGACGCTTGTTATAGATAATATGCAAGAAGTTGTAGAAATATTGGAAGAAAATTCTAGAGTTTGCTGTATAGTCTTAGATAGATCTACATTCAATTTAGAAGCTTTTCATAATATAGCGCATATAAATTCAAAGCTTCCTATATTTGCTGTATCAGACTATGGCCAAAGCATTAAGCTGAATTTAAAAGATTTTAATTTGAATATTAACTTTATACAGTATGATGCTTTAGCTAGTGAAGATTCTGAATTTATACATAAAACTATAGCTACTTATTTTAACGATATATTGCCTCCATTTACTCATAGGCTTATGCAATATTCAAAAGAATTTAACTCAGTCTTTTGTACACCGGGACATCAGGGAGGGTATGGCTTTCAGCGTTCTCCAGTTGGAACACTGTTTTATGATTTTTTTGGTGAAAATATATTTAAGACTGATGTTTCTATATCAATGCAGGAACTTGGGAGTTTACTAGATCATAGTGGTGTTCATGAGGATGCTGAGGAATATGTTTCTAAAATTTTTAAATCAGATAGATCTTTAATTGTTACTAATGGAACATCTACAGCAAATAAAATAGTTGGAATGTATAGTGTAGCTGATGGTGATACAGTTTTACTTGATAGGAACTGTCATAAGTCACTTACTCATTTAATGATGATGGTAGATGTTAATCCTGTTTATTTTAGACCTACAAGAAATGCTTATGGAATAATAGGTGGCATTCCTAAAAGTGAATTCAGAAGAGATGTTATAGAGAAAAAAATAGCTGATAGTAATATTGCTACAGAGTGGCCTAGCTATGCCGTTGTAACTAACTCAACTTATGATGGTCTTTTATATAATACAGATACTATTCATAGAGATTTAGATGTTAAAAAATTACACTTTGATAGTGCATGGATTCCTTACGCTATTTTTCATCCAGTTTATAAGCATAAGTCAGGGATGACAATAAAGCCTAAAGAGGGACATACTGTCTTTGAAACGCAATCTACACATAAGCTTCTTTCAGCTTTTAGTCAAGCATCAATGATACATATTAAAGGTGACTATAATGAAGAAGTACTAAATGAATCTTTTATGATGCATACATCGACATCGCCATTTTATCCTTTAGTTGCAAGTACTGAAACAGCAGCGGCAATGATGGAAGGAGAACAAGGTTTTAATCTTATAGATAAAACTATAAATCTAGCTATAGATTTTAGAAGAGAATTATTAAAGCTTAAGAGAGAGTCAGAAACATGGTTCTTCGATGTGTGGCAACCTGAGAATATTACAAATAAAGAAACTTGGGCTTTAAGAAATGCAGATGATTGGCATGGGTTTGAAGAAGTTGATGGGGATTTTTTATTTTTAGATCCTGTTAAGGTAACTATTTTAACACCAGGTATTGAAGATAATAATATTCAGAAAAATGGTATTCCTGCAGATGTGGTTGCTAAATTTTTAGAAGAGCATGATATTGTTGTTGAGAAGTCTGGGCCTTACTCACTACTATTTATATTTAGTATTGGAACTACAAAAGCTAAATCTATGAGACTTTTATCGGTATTGAATAAATTTAAACAAATGTATGATGAGAATGCTTTAGTAGAAAAAATGTTGCCATCTCTATATGCGATTGATCCTAGATTTTATGAAAAAATGAAGATAAAAGATATTAGTGATACATTGCATAGTTTTATGTATGAGTCAAAGCTACCAAATCTTATGTATCATGCTTTTGATGTGTTACCGGAGCAAGAAATGAATCCGCATAGAGCTTTTCAGAGATTGTTAAAGGGTAAGGTGAAGAAGGTTCCATTAACAGAGTTGTATGGAAATACTTCAGCTGTCATGATCCTACCATATCCACCGGGTATTCCATTAGTTTTGCCGGGTGAAAAAATAACAGAAGATTCTAAAATAATATTAGAGTTTTTATTGATGTTAGAAAAAATTGGGTCTAGATTGCCAGGATTTGGTACTGATATTCATGGTCCTGAAAGAGCTAGAGATGGGACTCTGTATATTAAGGTAATAGATCCTGATATTGAATAATTCTTATTTTCATTTTTCTATTTTTTATAAATAGGTTATGATTGCATCTGTTATTTTGTGAATTGGTTGATTTGACATTGTATAAAATTCTTTTATTTTTGAATGGTAATATAAATCTAGATTTTTGTCGTAATTATTTAAAGAAATTTGAGGATTTTAAGATCATATGTACTGATGGCGCATATGAAAAAATACATAGTTGTGATTTTTTGTCTTCTAAAATAGAAAAGGTCATAGGTGATTTTGATTCAGCTACTTATATTGAATCGTCACTTTTTTTAAGAGATGAGAATCAATATAAGACTGATTTTGAAAAGGCTTTAGATTTTTTGATAAAAAAAGAATCTTTAAATGTGATAGTTTTTGGAAGTAGTGGTGGAGAGATGGATCATTTCCTTTCAAATATGTCGATAGCTAAAAAATATAAAGATAGTTTGAATTTAAGATTTGTGGATGAATTTTCAGAATATTATTTTATTCAAAATACATTTAAAATAAATGATGTTAATAATAAAATGTTTTCTATAGTCCCATTTCCTTTTGCTAAGAATATATATTATAAAGGGTTAAAATATGGACTATCAGGAGAAAGTTTAATCCTTGGTGAAAGTACAGGTGTTAGAAATCATGCTGTAGAAAATACAGTAGAGATTAATTATAGTGAAGGTGATATTTTATTATTTATATCACATGATTTTTATAGACAAATAAGAAAATAAGAGAGAAGTTGATATGGAAGAGTTGGCATGTCAAAAATTAGAGCATTTAATAAAAGAAAAGTATAAAGAACTAAAAATATCTCAAGAGTTTAAAAATGACTCCACCAGAGTGGAAAGATACTCATTAGAGCATGAAGGTATTTATTTTGATTTTTCAAAAAACCTTGTAAATGATGAGATTATGCAAGAATTGTATCAGTTGGCTAAGCAAGTAAATATTGATGCAAAAATTAAAAGTATGTTTAACGGAGAAAAGATAAATATTACAGAAGATAGAGCTGTTTTACATACTGCATTGAGAGATTTTTCTAATGAGTCATTAGTTATAGATGGACAAGATATTCGTAAAGAAGTATCTGAAGAAAAACAAAGAGTTAGGAGTTTAGTAGAAAGTGTTTCTTCAGGAGAATGGAGAGGATTTTCTGGTAAAAAAATCACAGATGTTGTAAACATTGGAATTGGCGGCTCTGACCTTGGACCAAGAATGATTGTTGAGGCTTTGAGACCTTATCATTGTACCGGGCTGAAGGTTCATTTTGTATCTAACGTAGATGCAGATTCTTTGTTACAAGCACTAAGCGTAGTTAATCCTGAAACAACTTTATTTATTGTAGCCTCTAAATCTTTTTCAACAGAAGAAACTTTACTTAATTCTATATCAGCAAGAAACTGGTTGGTTGACTTTTATGGTGATGAGAGTTCAGTATCAAATCATTTTGTAGCAATTTCTAGTAAGCTAGATAAAGTAAAAGAGTTTGGAATAGACCTAAAACATTGCTATAAAATGTGGGATTGGGTTGGGGGTAGATATTCATTATGGTCATCTATAGGAATGAGTATAGCTTTCGCAATTGGGTATGATAACTTTGGAAAATTATTACAAGGCGCATACTCTATGGATAGACACTTTAGAGAAACATCTATAGAAAAGAATATGCCAATAGTAGCTGCTCTTTTAGGTACACTTTATACAAATTATTACGATGCTCAAACTCAGACATTATTACCATATGATAATAGGCTTTGTTATTTAGTTGACTATTTACAACAAGCAGATATGGAAAGTAACGGCAAATCAGTTAATTTAGAAGGGCATTGTATAAAGAACTATCAAACTGGTGCTGTGCTATGGGGAGGTGTTGGTACTAATGGACAACATGCTTTTCATCAATTATTGCATCAGGGAGAAGTTTTTATACCAGTTGACTTTGTTGCTGTAGCTAAAAGTTATCATAACTATGATAATCATCAACAAGCTTTATTAGCAAATTGCTTTGCACAATCTCAAGCTTTAATGGATGGGTTATCCTATGATAAAATATTTGAAGAATTAAAAGCTACAGGCTTGTCTACAACACAAATAGAGTTTCTTGCGCCCCATAAAGTTATTAAAGGAAATAAGCCTAGTAATACTTTTTTACTTAAAGAGCTGACCCCTTATAATTTGGGGATGCTGGTAGCATTATATGAACATAAAATTTTTGTACAAGGAGTTTTGTGGAATATTAATAGTTATGATCAATGGGGTGTTGAGTTAGGTAAAAAGCTTGGTAAGAATATTATAAAAGCTATGGAGAATAAAAACTCAAAAGAGTATTCTTCATTAGATGCTTCTACAAAAGCTTTGTTAAACAGGATTTAAATATAAAATGTTTTGTGTAAAAAGAAATAAGGGTTTTTCACTTGTTGAAGTAATGGTTGTGATAGTTATTATGACTATTCTTATGATGGGTGCTATAAGCTCTTTTTCCTTTTATCAAAGAAATTTTGCTGAAACTAGATTAACAAGTTTGCAGAATATCATAGGGTATGGACAGGTAGTAGCTAGATCTCAAAGAACAAGCGTTGTTATTTGTCCAGTAACTTCAGATAGTTATATTGGAGCAACGGATGAGCTAAATGAAGATAGTTTAAGATGTTCTGGATCATCTAATTGGGGAAATGCTGAAATAGTGGCATTTACCAATCAGAGTGCTAATGGTGTTTTTGATAAAAATAATGATGAAATAATATCTACACTTCCAACTGGCAAGGGAAATATTTCGACAACTTTTAATACGGATTTTATTTTAATATCTCCAGTTGGCTTTTTAAATACTACAAATGCTAGTATAATTTACTGTCTTAACGGAGACTATCTGGCGGCCTTACAAGTTAATATGGTTGGCAGAGTAGTTTATACTACCGATAATAATAATTTTAATTGTAACTAATATTTGGTTCGTAATAAGGGAGACCATAATGAGTGAAAGAGTGCCTATGACACCAGCGGGTGAGTTAGCTTTAAGAGAAGAATTGGATAATCTAAAAAGAGTTCAAAGACCTCAGGTTATTGAAGCTATCGCAGAAGCTCGTGAACATGGAGATTTAAAAGAAAACGCTGAATATCATGCAGCTAGAGAAAAGCAAGGCTTTATAGAAGGAAGAATTAAAGAAATAGAATCTAAGCTTTCAAATGCTCAAGTAATTGATGTCACAACTATTCCAAATAATGGAATGGTTATATTTGGCGCTACCGTAACTCTTTTAAATACTGATACGGATGAAGAAGTTGTTTATAGAATAGTTGGTGAAGATGAAGCTGATATAGACGATCACAAAATATCTGTTTCAGCACCTTTAGCTAGAGCGCTTATCAAAAAAGAAGAGGGTGATGAGTTTAGTTTAAACACTCCTAAAGGCAAAGCAAATTATGAAATCTTAGAGGTTAAGTATATCTAACCCTCAAATATATGGATAAAATTATAATAAGAGGGGCAAAAACCCATAATTTAAAAAATATCAATGTAGAAATTCCTAGAGATAAACTAACAGTCGTTACAGGGTTGAGTGGCTCAGGAAAATCTTCATTAGCATTTGATACTTTATATGCTGAAGGTCAAAGAAGATATGTTGAGTCTTTGTCTTCATACGCAAGACAATTTTTATCCTTAATGGATAAGCCTGATGTTGAGCATATTGAAGGACTTTCGCCTGCTATATCAATTGATCAAAAAACAACTTCTCATAATCCCCGCTCTACAGTTGGTACAGTCACAGAAATTTATGATTATTTAAGAGTTTTTTTTGCTAGGGTAGGACAGCCGAAATGTCCAACACACAATATTGAATTAAAAGCCCAGACTGTTAGCCAAATGGTGGATCGTATTTTAGAGTTTGATGAAGAAGCTCGACTTATGATTTTAGCTCCTATAGTGTCTGAGAAAAAGGGAACGCATCATACGCTTTTAGATAAAATTTTATCTTTAGGATATATTAGAGTTAGAATAAATGGAGAGTTTTTTAATTTAGATGAAGACTATCCTGAGTTAGACAGATATAAAAAACATAATATAGAAGTAGTTGTTGATAGATTTAAACCAAAAAAAGAAAATTCTCAAAGAATAGCTGAATCCTTAGAAACTGCCTTAGATTTAGGTAATGGTATTATAAGATTAGCTAATATATCTGAAGAAATGGAAGATATTTTATTCTCTTCAAAACATGCTTGCCCACTATGTAACTTTGCTCTAAAAGAGTTGTCGCCGAGAATTTTTTCTTTTAATAGTCCTTTAGGAGCTTGTCCTAGTTGTGATGGTTTAGGTGTGAAAGAGTTTTTTGATGAGAATAAGATTATTATAGATGGCTCTCTTTCACTAAAAGCAGGCGCGTTAGCTAAGTGGAATAAGACAAATCAATATTATTATAGTCAATTAGAGTCTTTAGCTAAGCACTATAATTTTTCCTTAGATACTCCTTTTAATAAGTTATCTCAAAAAATCCAGCAAATTATTTTGTATGGATCAGGAGATGAGTTAATAAAAATGACTATTGATTCTATTCGCGGTGGTAAACAAACACGTGAAAAAACTTTTGAAGGTATAATCCCTCATTTTGAAAGAAGATACTATGAATCAGACTCGGAGATGGTTAAAAAAGATCTTTATGACCTAATGAGTAATCTTACATGTAAAGCTTGTAATGGAGCTAGAGTTGGTGAGTATGCACGCAATATTTTTATAGATGATAAAAACATTGCTAATGTTTGTGCATTGTCGATAGAAGATTTGCTTATATGGTTAGATGAACTTACCTTCGATGGTCAAAGGAAATTTATAGCTGAAAATTTGCTTAGAGAAATAAAACTAAGGGTAAAATTTTTAGAGAATGTAGGTTTAGAATATTTAAGTTTATCAAGGCAAGCAGATACTTTATCGGGTGGTGAATCTCAAAGAATAAGGCTAGCTAGCCAAATAGGTGCTGGACTTGTTGGAGTTATGTATATATTAGATGAACCTTCAATCGGTTTACATCAGCGAGATAATCAGAGACTCCTAGATGCACTGCATAACTTAAAGAATCTTGGTAATACAGTTATAGTCGTAGAGCATGATGAAGATGCAATTCGCCAAGCTGATTATATTATTGATATGGGTCCAAAGGCTGGGGTTCATGGAGGTGAGATTGTAGCTGTTGGTGATTATGATTCTATTATTAATAATAAAAAATCATTAACTGCAGATTATTTAAGTGGTAGAAAAAAAATTGAAACTCCTAAAAATCGATTAAAAGCCTCAAAAAATAGATATATAGAAATTCTAGGTGCAGCAGGAAATAACTTAAAAAATGAGCATTTAAAAATTCCTTTTGGTGCTTTGACTTGTGTTACAGGAGTATCAGGCTCTGGGAAGTCTACGCTTATTAACCGAACTTTGTATCCACTTGCTTCTAGACTTTTGAATAGAAGCACATTAGTACCTATGGAGTATAAGTCTCATAAGGGATTTAATCACTTAGATAAAGTTATAGATATAGATCAGTCACCAATAGGTAGGACTCCAAGGTCAAATCCAGCTACTTATACAGGCGTTTTTACTCCTATTAGAGAACTCTTTGCTGCAACAGCAGAATCGAGATCTAGAGGTTATTCGGCTGGTAGATTTAGCTTTAATGTCCGAGGTGGGCGTTGTGAAGCATGCCAAGGCGATGGAGTAATTAAGGTTGAAATGCATTTTCTTGCAGATGTTTATGTTGCTTGTGATGTTTGTGAAGGTAAAAGATATAATAGAGAAACTTTATCTGTACAATATAAAGGTAAAAACATCTACGAAGTTTTAGAAATGACTGTAGAAGAGGCTATAGAATTTTATAATGCTGTCCCAAGCATTAAATCAAAATTAGAGGCTTTAATGAATGTTGGGTTGTCTTATATTAGGCTTGGTCAGAGTGCTACTACACTTTCGGGTGGTGAAGCTCAACGAGTTAAGCTTGCAAAGGAGCTTTCTAAGCGCTCTACGGGCAAAACTTTATACATATTGGATGAGCCAACGACGGGTTTACATTTTTATGATATTCATCAGCTTTTGAAGGTAATAATGGATTTAAGAGATAAAGGAAATACAGTTGTTATTATTGAGCATAATCTAGATGTTATAAAAATGGCTGATTGGATTATTGATTTAGGTCCAGAAGGTGGCGCAAAGGGTGGAGAAATAATTTTCGAAGGAACTCCTGAGGAAATAGTTAAGTTTAAAAAGTCTTATACTGGCAAATTTTTAAAAAGTGTTCTCTAGTTTTCTGGCAAATAACTAGAGAATATGGTTTATTTTTACTATAGTATATAGATATTTATTTTTGAGAATTATTTTAGAAAAATTGTAAGGTAATAAAAATTATATGGATCAAAAGAATAACAATAAGAATAATATAATGAAAAGTATTATTTTTTGGGTTCTAATTATTGGTGGAATGCTACTTTTATTTAATGGTATTAATGAAAACACTGATTCCTCTAAAAAAATGGATTATTCAACATTTGTATCTCAGTTGAATGATGGTCAAATTTCTTCTGTAAATGTTGATGGTAGGACTATTTCTGGTAAGACTGATTCTGGTCAGAGTTTTGTAACATATGCTCCTTTATTAGATTCAGACTTAGTTAATAAAATGGAAGGCAGTAAAGCTAGTATAACTGCTAAAGCTCCGGAAAAACCAAATTTATTAATAGCATTCTTATTGAACTGGTTGCCAATGTTGCTTATTTTTGGTTTCTTCATTTATATGATGGTTAAAGCTGGTGGTGGCGGAAAGGGAGGCCCTTTTTCTTATGGTAGAAGCAGAGCTAAGCTACTTGGTGAAGATCAAATAAAGGTTACTCTAGATGACGTTGCTGGCGTTGAAGAAGCTAAAGAAGAGGTTGGAGAAATTGTAGATTTCTTACGTGAGCCTAAAAAATATGAAAAAATTGGTGGTAAGATACCAAAAGGCGTATTAATGGTTGGTCCTCCAGGTACTGGTAAGACGCTATTGGCAAGAGCTATTGCTGGTGAGGCTAAAGTTCCATTTTTCTCAATATCAGGATCTGATTTTGTGGAGATGTTTGTCGGTGTTGGTGCTTCTCGTGTGCGTGATATGTTTGAGCAAGCTAAGAAAAAGGCTCCATGTTTAGTATTTATTGATGAGATAGATGCTGTAGGTCGTCATCGTGGTGCTGGAATGGGTGGTGGTAATGATGAGAGGGAACAAACTCTTAACCAACTCCTAGTTGAGATGGATGGCTTTGCCGATAATGAAGGTGTAATAGTTATTGCTGCAACGAATAGGCCAGATGTACTTGATAAAGCTTTATTAAGACCTGGTAGATTTGATAGACAAGTTACTGTCAGTTTACCAACAGTAAAAGGACGTGAAGCCATACTTAAAGTACATATGAAGAAAATTGCTTTAGGTGATGATATTCATCCAGATTGGATTGCTCGAGGCACACCTGGATTTTCTGGTGCAGAGCTTGCTAACTTAGTAAATGAAGCAGCACTTTTCGCGGCAAGAGAGTCTAAAGATAAAGTTTCAATGGGGGACTTTGAAAAAGCTAAAGATAAGATTCTTATGGGATCTGAAAGAAGATCTATGGCGATGACAGAAAAAGAAAAAAGCCTTACTGCTTATCATGAAGCAGGGCATGCAATCATCGGTCGCCTAATGCCTGAACACGATCCGGTATATAAAGTTAGTATTATTCCTAGAGGTCGTGCTTTAGGTGTTACTATGTATATGCCAGATGGTGATAAAGTGAGTCAAAGTAGATTAGTTCTACAAGGTCGTCTATGTAGTATTTTTGGTGGTAGATTAGCTGAAGAATTAATATTTGGATATGAGCATGTTACAACTGGTGCTTCTAATGATATTCAGGTAGCTACTGATATAGCTAGAAATATGGTTGCTCGTTGGGGTCTATCTGATGCTATGGGAACAGTGTTGTATGATGTTGAAGATGAGGGACCTTTTGGTGGCTCTGGAGGACGCACCTCTAAGCTTTCAGATAGTACTATTAGAGAGATTGATGCAGAAGTGCGTAAGCTTATTGATTCTAGTTATGCTAAGGCTAAAAAATTATTAGAAGATAATGTAGATATTCTACACGCTATGGCAGATGCTCTTATCAAGTATGAAACTATTGATGCAATGCAGGTTGATGATTTAATGGCTAGAAGAGCAGTTCGTGAGCCAGGTGATTATGGTGATAGCTATAAGCCAAAAGAAGATGAGCATGGCAAAATAATTGCCCCTGAATATGAAGAAGATAGTGAGTCTAAAGATCTATAGCTGATCTTTATAAAAAACTCTTTTTATTATATCTGACTTAATTTAAGAATGGAAAATCAAATATATTTACGCTCTATTGAAAAAGGAAATTTCTCTAAGAAATTAATATTTAAACTAAGTGATGATAGAACTATAGAGTTAATAATAAATAGTAAAAAAGTTGATATAACAGCACTTAGCTCTTTTATGCATAAAAGAACAAACTATCCTGCTTGTTGCAATGAATTCGAAATTATAGAAAATGTGGAACAAATCGGAAGCATGAAGCTTTATGAAAACTATATTTTTCTATGTAACATTAGTGGACTATTAAAGACAAAAAACAAAATATTTTTTAATAATTGTATTTTTACTAAAAAGATTTTAATAAATGATTTGGATAAAATAGAATCCGTTTCATTTAATAATTCTTTATTTTTAATGAATATTTCTTTAAGTGGGAAATATGATGGAGAATATGAAACAAGGGTTAATTTTAGTAATAGTGAGTTTATTAGGGGTGTTCATATATTTTCAAATCTTAAAGAAATAGATTTGCTTAATAGTTGTTTCAGAGAAGAGCTAGGAATTTATAATAATTATGAAATGGTATCAACTAAAAAGAGTTTTAGATTACATAATTGTCATTTTATAAAGAGTGTTTTTTTAAAGCTTGGAGAGATAAATATAGATGGTCCATTACCTTATCATATAAGTGATAGCATTTTTTATTCAGAAGTTGATTTTAGGGGGTCTATATTTATAGATCCTATAGTTTTTTCTCGAGTGGAATTTAAGGGTTCAGTAAATTTTGCAGGAGTAATATTTAGGCAACCTGTCATATTTTTGTATTCTAAAGTATATAAGAATATGATTTTTAGGAAAACGGTTTTTGAGAAATCTTTAAATTTAGCATATTTATATTTTTTAGATGATGGATGTTTGGATATTTATAATATTAATATAAAAAATTTTGATAGTGGTAAAGGGCTAAGCTGGGAAAATAGTTCAATTTTTCCAAATTATAAAAATACAAATCAAATAAAAACAAAAGAAATAATATCAGATCAAGATGCTAAAGAGACCTATAGAATTTTAAAAAAAGAAGCATTAAAACAAAGTGATACTATAAGTGCTATTGAATTTTATAAACAAGAGTGTGAGAAGTACTATAAAAGCATAAGTAAAATTAGAAATTTTGGAAATAAATTTGTACTATTTTTTGAAAAAATAGTAAGCAACTATGGAACATCTATTATTAGGTCAATATTAAGTTTAATCATATTTAATTTTTACTATTATTTATTGGTACAATTATTTATTAATCAAGGTGATCTTAATTATTCTATGGTTTCTATATTGAATGGTGTGATGGGTGTGATGTTACCCCACGTATTAGGAGGTTATGATATTTCTTATATACCGATTACTTCGAGAAGTTTGCATATAATTATAAATGCTATTTTGCTTTATGAAGTTATTAAAAGTTTTCGTAAGTATTCTCGAAAACTTTAATTCTTCCATTTTTCTTTTAAAAAGTGAGCTACTAATTTAGGTTGGCGCTCTCTAGTGAAAACTCCCTTCTTATTTCCATTGCAACGAATGTGATTTTGTGACGTTCTAAAGTCTGCAAAATTCCATATGTGCTCACCAATAACATATGGTTTACTACGCATGACTTCTATCAATTCTAGAATTAAGTCTTTTTGATACTCTTCACTCCACATTTCAGCAGGTAGAGAGTGTACACCAGCATATGTATCTGCTCCAAACTCTGTAATTATTATAGGTAAGTTATATTTTTGATATACTTCCTCTAATAAGCTATCAAGTCTTTGCTTAGCAGCATTTATTTGCCCTGGAAGCTCATACCAGCCAGGATATTTATTAATGCAACAAACATCAAATAGATGCATAGATTCATCATTCGGAACAAAGCAACTAACCATAGTTACAGGTCTGCTTTGATCCATTAATTTAACTTGTTCTACTAAAGGTTCAAAATAAGCCTTAGCATTTTTCTGCTGGCTTTGAGGCTCATTAGCAACTGACCACATTACTACACATGGGTGGTTATAGTCTCTCTCAATCAATTCACCTAAAGCTTTTTTATGAACTTCTAAAGTTTTATCTGTTGTGAATTTAAAGTTTAAACTCACAGCAGGAGTTTCTGAAATAACAAGAAAGCCATACTCATCAGCTAAATCTAAAATATCTTCAGAGTAAGGATAGTGTGCTGTTCTAAATGAATTTGCATTTATCCATTTCATTAATTCAAAATCTCGGATATTAACAGCATCATTATTTCCTTTTCCAATAATTGGAAAATCTTCATGTTTACCAAAACCTTTAAAATAAGCAGGTTTTCCATTTATAAGAAATTGATTTCCTCGCACTTCAATCTTACGAATACCAAATCTTTCTAAGCGTTCATCAATCTTATTGCCATGGCTATCAAAGAGCTCTATTTTTAAAGGATATAAGTTAGGTTCTCCAACGTTCCAAAGTTTGGCTTCTGGAATGCTAATTGTTTCACAAAAAGAATTATCTTTAATAAGTACTTCAGTTTGTATCTCATTTATAGAAATTTTTACTTTTGAAGCATTACCAATAATATTGCCTTTTATAGTTACAACTCCATCAGTTGCATTAATATCTGTATCTATTTTTATATTATTTAAGAATGAATCATTAACTGTATATAAATGAACATTTCTATGAATGCCTGTATATGGGAAGAAATCAAAAATAACATCAGGATAATGGGTGTTAAAAATCCATTCTTTATCAACAAAACCACTTTGAGGAATAGTATCAGCAGTTAAATGATGATGTACTATAATTTCTAAGAAATTATCTGAGTCAAAATTTATATGCTTTGTTAAATCAAATTCAAAAGGTGTATATCCTGTTTCATGCTCTCCAAGATGGTGACCGTTTATATACACACTTGCATGATAACTTACAGCTTCAAAATAAATAAAAATATTTTTGCCTTTCCAATCATCACTAATCCGGAATTTTCGACTATAAAGCACTTTTCCAGAATGAGTTCTAATTTCATCATCTGTATATAAATCATTAAAGCTGGCGGGCACTGCCACTTTTTTATTAATTGATTTATCATTGTTTATTAATAATTCTAGATCCCATACACCATTTAGAGATGTTAAATTTCTTTTGCTGTTTTGTTGAGGTCTAAGCATTTTTTAAATCATCCATTGTTGTTGAAAAATTATTCAGGTCTTTTTGCTATAAGATCAGTTATCATTTGTTTACGCTTTGCTGGAGTTAGATTATAAACAAAAATAAAAATTAAGAATGCTATAAGCATTCCTATAGCTGGAACACCATTGGTTAAAAATTTTATGCCAAACATAGTAGCATCAGACTGAGTGGTTAAGTTCGAATCGTATCCTATAATTGTCAATCCAAATCCAGCTACTAATCCAGCAAGAGCTTGAGCAACTTTTCTCATAAAACTATAAGCTGCATAAATTATTCCCTCTGCTCTTGAATCGGTTATCCATTCACCATAATCTACAGAATCAGCTACCATCATCCAAAGTAAGGTGTCAGGAATAGTAAAGAAAATAAAGCCTAAGAAAAATAGGGTTAAGTATATGTATATACTATCTGGTAAAACCATGATGGTAGTAAAAAAGATAGAAGCAATTAGTGATCCAAATATGGCAAGATTTCTATTTCCATATTTATATACTAAAAAACCAACAATTGGAGCTAATACAAAAGTTGGTAGGACACTTAATATCCCTTTTAACCAGTACCAATTTTGGGCATCTAAATTATATTTAAAATAATAAATTGCCATTGTGCCATTTATCATCCAAGTTGTAACAGTAGCAACAGAAGCAAATGCCACACCGAGAAAAGGTCTATTGTAAATTATCGACTTGATAACTATTTTAGTATCTATTTTTTCATCCTCAGGCTTGCCATGCTTTATTTGCTCAGTTGTATTTTTGTAACAAAATACATAACACATGTATGAAATTACAGCCATAAGAGTAGTTACAGTTATCCAGCCGTATTTTTCATTAGCAAATAAGGAAAGGATTGGTAAAACTAATATTTGAGGAATTATAGCACCAGTTTTGCTTCCAATGCTTCTTGTTATTGAAAGAGATGCTCTATCTCTTAGATCATTTGTCATAGCAGCTGCTAAAGATCCATATGGAATATTTACGAATGTATAAGCCATTCCCCATGCTAGATAAGTAATATAAGCCCATACAATTTTACCAGTATCACCAAAATTAGGTGCTGTAAAAACTAAAACTGCCATAAAAAGTATTGGCCAACATCCTTTTAGAATAAAAGGTCTAAATTTTCCGGCAGAATTTTTTTGTTTTCTTTTATCAATGTATATACCCATGAGAACATCGGCAACAGCATCATATATTCTGGCAACAAGAAAAAGTATTCCTGCTTGATAGGCGGGTATTTGTAAAACATCAGTATAGAAAACTAGAAGAAACATCGCGGTTGCAGTATAAGTTATGCTGTTAGCGATATCTCCAGCACCATACCCTATTTTTTCCCAAGTGGTTAACTTTCTCATCAAAAACTTTTTAAGTCCACATTAGATAAAGTATAACAATTAAATTACCCTTAATCATGTAACTGTTTTTAGGGATATCTAAAAAAGAAGATTTTTATTTTCAAAATATAAATATATGCTAATATAAATCAAGTTTATAATTTAATAAATTAACCTTGGAGGAAACTTACATGATACCTACTCCTCATATAGAAGCAGAAAATAAAGAAAAATTTGCTAAAACAGTAATAATGCCTGGTGATCCATTAAGAGCTAGATTTATAGCTGAGAATTACTTGGAAGATAAAATGAGAGTAAATACTGTAAGAGGTATGCTAGCTTATACAGGTACTTATAGAGGTCATAAAGTCTCTATAATGGGATCAGGTATGGGTGTGCCTAGTATGGGTATTTATTCATATGAGTTGTTTAAATTTTATGACGTTGATCGCATTATAAGAGTTGGTTCAGCTGGTTCTTATACTGAAGATTTAAAAGTATATGATGTTGCGTTAGTTGAAGAGACATATGCAGAAACTCAATTTGTTGAAATAGTTACAGGTGAAAAAACTCATATAACAGAGCCTTCAAAAGAGCTAAATAAAGAAATTGAAAAATCAGCAAAAAGACAAGATATAGAGCTTAAAAAAGTTAAAGCGCATTGTACTGATGTATTTTATAGAAAAAACTTTGATGATTATAAAGCTATTAGAAAGAAGTTTGGTTGTGACTGTGTTGAAATGGAAACTGCAGCACTTTTTGCTAATGCTAAAGTAACAGGCAAGCAAGCAGCAGCAGTTTTAACAGTATCTGATTGTTTAGTTACAGGAAAGTCTACTACATCTAGAGAAAGACAGGCGTCCTTTACAAAAATGATGGAAGTTGCATTAGGTATACTAGAGAATAAATAAGCTATTTGAATTCTTCCTTTAATTTCTCAATAATATCTTTTGCCTTTTTATTTATTATGTTTTTATTATCTTTTTGAGCTTGGTATTTTATATCTAATTCAAACTCCTCAAGCTTTGAAAAAAAAGTTTTCTTTTTTAGAATTTCAAGATATTGATCATGAAGTTCCTTAACTTTGGTTTTTATGAATGAGTTATTACCTTGAATAACTAACTTGGTAGGTGAATAAAATACAACATTTGTATTTTCTAAATATGGTAGTTTAATTTTCTTAAATTCTTTATTGGCGACCTCTACACTAGATAATATATGAGATGCTTGTTTGATTAATTTTTTGCTATCTAAAGTATGATCTTTTATTTTTGCTCTAGTTTTATGTTTCTTAATGTTAGAAACTTTTTCTGGAAATATTCTTATGCTCATATAACTCCATTATTTACTAGATTTATATAAAATTGTTCTTTTAGTGATTCTATGGTTTCTTGTCTGCCATTATTAGAGCTTGCCTCTAAATTAAAAATTTTTGTTGTTATGTTATTAGTATAATTTTCTTTAGTAATAACTTCTATCTTAGAACTTATATAATACTCGCCCTTATCTGAAGAAGTTAGGAATTTTTTATTTTTACATATGAAAATAATATTAGCATCTTCCATATTGGGAACAATATTATAACCCTCACTTAATAGATATTTTTTTAAAGGAGCATAAAAATAACCAGAATTTTTGTTTATATATAATTTTAAATTTGGTTTTATATCATAAAATTTGTTTGTGTAGTTTACTATATCTCTCAAAAAAGGCTGAATATCTATTGAAGAATCTAATAAAAGCAATGTAATAGAAGCATTCTTTATGTAAGATATATTTTTAGATATATTTTCGGTAGCTTTAAATTTTATAAGAGAGTCTTTATTTGCACTAATTTTATAATCATGATCTATCTCATAACCTTTATTCTTTATATTTTCTTTGATTTCGTTTATGGCAGAAAGTTTATTAACTTTTAGTTGAACATAAAATCTATCATTTATTTGTTGTTGATTTTGTATTTGATAGTTCTGAATTATCACATTTGAAGTTTGAGTCTTTGTTTTAAGTGATAGTTGTTGCGATATAGAGTTATTATTTGATGAGGTTTCAAGAATGGAATTGGTTGATACTAAAACCTGTAATCTTTCTATCATATTTGCAAGAGCGTTGTTGGTGGCTTCTGCTAGGCTTTTGCCTTCTCCAATACCATATATATATTCTTCATTATTGTTTATTTCATTTATGTACCATTCTGGTATATAAATAGGAAGATTTTCTTTAATAGAATTATTTATTTTGTGATCTCCAAAAGCTGTATTATCTATATTGGTAGTATTAGTAGTGCAACCAAAGCAAAAAAAGCATAACAATATTATCAGTTGGTTTTTTAGCTCTTTCATAATAAATATAGGCAATTGAGGATTATTTTTAGAAGTTTACGAATATAAACTAAACATATCATAATTTAATTTTTTTCTAAACTCTATATAATTAACATAGGTTTATATTACTTATTAAAATTTGATTTATAAAATGTTTGGTCCAATAGTAAGAAAGATTCTCGGAAGTCGTAACGATAGGCTTATAAAAAAGATTAGTAAAACAGTTGAAAAGATAAATGAATTAGAACAATCATTTGAGGCTTTGTCTGATGAAGAATTAAGAAATAAAACTTTAGAGTTTAAAAAGAGGCTGGAGGAAGGAGAGACTTTAGATCAAATTTTGCCGGAAGCTTTTGCTGCAGTTAGAGAGGCATCTAAAAGAACTAAAGGCATGAGACATTATGATGTTCAAATGATTGGCGGTATCGTTCTTCATATGGGTAAAGTTGCTGAAATGAGAACGGGTGAAGGTAAAACTTTAGTTGCAACATTGCCAGTCTATTTAAATGCGTTAACAGAGAAAGGTGTTCATGTAATCACAGTTAATGATTATCTTGCAAAACGTGATGCTGAGTTGATGGGAGAAATTTATAATTTCTTAGGGCTATCTGTTGGAGTAATAGTTGCTGATTTAAACCAAAGACAAAGAAAAGAAGCTTATGCTTGTGATATTACTTATGGAACCAATAATGAGTTTGGTTTTGATTATTTAAGAGATAATATGGCTTTTGATAAGGAAGGCCAAGTTCAAAGAAGTCGTAATTTTGTAGTAATAGACGAAGTTGACTCCATTTTAATTGATGAAGCTAGAACACCATTAATTATTTCAGGTGCTTCTGATGATAGTTCAGAAATGTATAGGCTTTTTAATAGGCTTGTACCATTTTTACAAAAGCAAGAAAAAGAAGAGTTAGAAGAAGATCAAGAGGAAAAAGATTTCTATGTCGATGAGAAATCTAAAAGTGCATATTTAACAGAAAAAGGTCATATAAAGATAGAAGACATGCTTAAAAAAGAAGGTGTCTTAGAGGAAAGTGATAACTTATATAGTCCTAAAAATATTACTAAGATGCATTATCTAAATGCATGTCTTAGAGCGCACTCTCTTTATCAGTTAAATGTTGATTATATTGTTAGAGATCAAGAAATTATAATTATTGATGAAAGTACTGGTAGAGCAATGCCTGGACGTCGTTGGTCAGATGGTTTACATCAAGCTATAGAGGCAAAAGAGGATGTAAAAGTTAATGCAGAGAATCAGACTTTAGCATCTATTACTTTCCAAAATTTCTTTAAACTGTACAATAAAATGTCAGGTATGACTGGTACAGCTGATACAGAAGCTTTTGAGCTACATTCAATATATGGTTTAGAGGTTGTGGTAATTCCAACAAACAAACCAATTATCAGAAAAGATCATAATGATATGATTTTTGGAAGTATGAAAGAGAAATTTCATGCGATTGTTGAAGATATAAAAGAAAGATCTTCAAATGGTCAACCAATACTTGTAGGAACAGCTTCTATTGAAACTTCAGAATATTTATCTACTTTATTGAAGAAAAAGAAAGTAAAACATAATGTATTAAATGCTAAACAGCATGAAAGAGAGGCTGGCATTATCGCGATGGCAGGCTATCCTGGGGCGGTAACTATTGCAACAAATATGGCTGGTCGTGGTACAGATATTATATTAGGTGGAAATTGGGAAGTTGAAATTGATGAGTTAGAAGAGCCAACTCAAGAGCAAATTGAATCAATAAAGTCAGAATGGACAGAAAGAAACGACGCTGTTAAGAAAGCTGGAGGGCTTTGCATAATAGGTTCAGAAAGACATGATTCTAGAAGAGTTGATAATCAGTTAAGAGGAAGAGCAGCTCGTCAAGGAGATCCTGGAGAAAGTAAGTTTTATTTGTCTATGGATGATAACTTATTAAGAATATTTGCATCACCAGCTTTAGCAGAGAGAGTCAAAAAAGGGCTTTCAGGCGGTGAATCTTTAGCTTTTGGGTTTATGTCTAAGTTTATTTCAAAGGCTCAAAGTAAGGTGGAAAATTATCATTTTGATATTAGAAAAAACCTTCTTGATTATGATAACGTTGTTAATGAACAACGTAAGGTTATTTATAAGCAAAGACAAGAGTTGCTAGATAGAGAGGATGTAAGTGATATCTTAGAGGCAATAAGAGAGGACGTTGCTGAACAGGTTTTCTATGAATATGTTCCAAAAGGAAGTATGCCAGAACTTTGGGATGTGGAAGGCTTAGAAGCAGTTTTAAAAACTGACTTTATGATTGAAGTAGATCTTCAAAAAAGAATAGAAGAAGATGACAATTTAGATGAAGATGAATTAAGAAAAATAGTTATTGAAGCTATAACTTTGGAGTATGCTGAAAAAGTTAAAGGTCTAGATGTCTCAGCTATAAAGCATTTTGAAAAAGTTTCTATTTTACAAGCTTTAGATAGCCATTGGAGAGAGCATTTAAGCTCAATAGATCATTTAAGAAATAGTATAAATCTAAGAGGTTATGCTCAAAAAGATCCTAAGAATGAGTATAAGAAAGAATCATTTGAACTGTTCTCCAGTATGTTAGATAACTTTAAATATGAAGTTATAACGTCTTTAGCTAAGATAAGAATAAATACTGAAGAAGAAACTCAACAAGCAGAGCAGCAATGGAAAGATTCAGTTGGTGAGATAAAAGCAGAGCATGAGAGTGTGCTTGATAATCCATCTAAGCATAGTGATGAAGAGGAACAGCAAGAGCAAGAGGCCCCAAAAGTTCAAACGGTTAAAAGAGAGGGTGCTAAAATTAAACGTAATGATCCTTGCCCATGTGGTTCTGGGAAAAAGTATAAACAATGTCATGGTAAAGTTGACTAAATACTAATTGAAAAAAGGATATTTAAAAGGTATAATCCATACCTGCACATTGATATGTGTATGAATTAAAATAACTACAAAAAGTCAGAAATCAGTATTGATAGTTCTGGGGTGTTAAAAAAATCTAAATTGAATAATGGAGTTTGTCCGTATGTACGCAATCATAAAAAGTGGCGGGAAGCAATATAAAGTAAAACAAGGTGAAGTTGTTAAGTTAGAAAAGCTTAATCTTGGCATAGGCGATACAGTTGAGTTTGATACAGTTTTAATTGGTCAAACAGCTGAAGGAGAAGTGAAAGTTGGAGCTCCTGTAGTGGCTGGAGCTAAAGTAGTAGCTGAAGTAGTTGAGCAAGGTCGTCATCAAAAAGTTAAAATAATTAAATTCCGTCGTCGTAAGCATAGTATGAAGCAACAAGGACACCGTCAGTATTATACTGCGGTAAAAGTTTCATCAATTCAGTTATAATTTTTTAAAATATAAAGGAGTATAAAAATGGCTCACAAGAAAGCTGGTGGTAGTACTAGAAACGGTAGAGATTCTAACCCTAAGTATTTAGGTGTTAAAAGATATGGTGGTGAATTTGTAAAAGCGGGTACTATTATTATTCGTCAAAGAGGTACTAAAGTTCATCCTGGTAGTAATGTTGGTTGTGGTAAAGATCATACATTATTTGCTTTACAAGATGGACATGTTAAGTTCCACACAGGTGGTGCTTTAAATCGTAAATTAGTTTCTGTAGAAGCTTAATTCAAAAATCTTATTCATTATCCTTTCTTTATTCGATAGATTCTCAATATTTAAAATTATAAAATAGCTATAAGCATTATATTTAAATATAGTCTGTTATTATGGCTGAACAAAAATCAATTAATTATTTCAAAGCACTTGAGGCAGCCGTTCACTCTATTGTTATTATAGACGATAGAGGCACTATTTTAATGGCAAATAAAGCTACTTGTAAGCTATTTGGTTATGAGCCTGAGGAGCTTGTGGGTGAGAATGTAAAGATATTAATGCCACCGAAGATAGCAGGAGAACATGATGGCTATTTAGATAAATATTCCAAAACTCATAAAGCATCTATTATAGGAACTGGTAGAGAAGTAGAAGCAATTAAGAAAAATGGTCAAAAATTTAAAATTCTTCTCTCAGTTAGTGAAATTAAAGATAAAGATAAAATAACTTTTTTAGGAATTATACAAGATCTATCAGCACAATATGCTCTAGAAAACAGGCTTAAAGTAGCATATAAAGCACTTGAAACAGCCGTTCACTCTATTGTTATTATAGATGATAGAGGCACTATTTTAATGGCAAATAAAGCTACTTGTAAGCTATTTGGTTATGAGCCTGAGGAGCTTGTGAGTGAGAATGTAAAGATATTAATGCCACCGAAGATAGCAGGAGAACATGATGGCTATTTAGATAAATATTCCAAAACTCATAAAGCATCTATTATAGGAACGGGTAGAGAAGTAGAGGCGATTAAGAAAAATGGTCAAAAATTTAAGATTCTTCTCTCAGTTAGTGAAATTAAAGATAAAGATAAAATAACTTTTTTAGGAATTATACAAGACCTATCAGCACAGTATGTATTAGAGAATAAAATGCAAATAGCGTTACAAGCTATAGAATTTGGTATATGGGAGTGGGATGCTGAGTCTGGTAGTGTGGCATGGGATAGGGGTATGCTTTCTCTATATGGTATAAAATTTAGAGAAGAGTTTAATAATCGATATGATACGTGGTTAGAGAAGATACATCCTGATGATAGAGAAGAGTTTGATCAGGATATGAAATTAGCATATAAAGAAAAGCGCTCTTTTGAAAAAGTATTTAGAATCATAACACCAGAAAGAATTAAATCGATACAGTCATTTGTTAACTATTTGCATGATGGAAATAATAATGTTTCAAAATTAGTCGGTATTAACTGGGATATTACTGAAAAAACTAGACTTGAGGACTATATATTAAAAATATCAGAAATACAAAATAAGTATTTAGTAGGGAAAAGCTTAAAAGAGATATTTCAAGAAGCTTTAGAACATACTTTAATCTTCTCTAATAGCGAGTATGGATTTATAGCTATTTATGAAGAGGGAAATAAGGACAAATTGAATTTATTCCTATCAAATATAAAAAATAAAAGAGTTCAAGAAAAAAGTATAGTTTTTAAGAATGTGCCAGAGATACTAAGAAAAACGCTAGAAGAAGGAACTGATATTGAGACTGATATTCTTCCTAAAGCTTCTTTAAATAATCTTTCTACAGAATATACAAATATTAAGAATTATATTGGAATTACAATATTTGATAATGATAAGAAAGTAGTTGGAGCATTGGGTTTAGTTAATTGTAGTAGTTATTATATGAAACGAATGACAGAGTTTTTACAACCTGTTGTTAGTTCCGTTGGAGCTATTATGTCATCAAATAAACAATATAAAGAAATAGAAAAACTTGCAAGCAGAGATAGTTTAACGGGATGCTATAATAGACACTTTTTTGAAAAAGAATTAAATAAAGAGTTTGAAAATTATATAAAAGTAGAAAAGACTTTTGCTGTACTTATTATAGATATTGATAACTTTAAAAAGGTTAATGATATTTATGGACATAAAATAGGAGATACAGTTTTAAGAGAATTTGCTAATAGAATACGCAGAAATAGTAGAGCTCAAGAAAAAGACTTGCTTGCTCGACTGGGTGGAGATGAGTTTGTCCTTCTGTGTAAAGATGTAACAGTAAGTGAAGTTAAAAAAATATCTCAAAGAATAATTCAAGTTTCTGAAAAACCTTATGTAATAGAAAATTTAAGCTTAGACTGTACAGTTTGTGTTGGAGCAGCCGTGTATGATACCAAAGAGACTCTAAGTGATTTGATGAAATATGCTGATTTTGCACTTTATGAAGCAAAAAAAGAGAAGCCATCGATTTGTATTTTCTCTGAAAAGACTAAAGAAAAATATATTCAAAGTAATAATCTAGATAATTTAGTTAATAAGATTTTAAAAGAAAAAAGTTTAAATATTTATTATCAGCCAATAATAAATATAGAAGATAATAGTTGTTCAAAGATTGAGGCTTTAATAAGACCGTCAGCTCCATTAAATGGTATTGATGTTCTTGAGATAATACATTTGATAGAAAAAAATGGATTAGCTGAGAAATTGAATTCTATAGTTTTTGATAAAGTTTTTGATGATTTAGAAAAAATAGAAAGTTTAAAAGAAAAAATTATTGTATCTGTAAATGTATCTCCTGTAGTTAAAGACCTCCCTAGTTATCTATCTAATCTTTGTGATTTTATTGATGCTAATAGTAGGAGAGTGTCTGCTAATATTCAATTTGAGCTAGAAATAACAGAATCAGCTTTTATGAAATTTTCCGAAAAAGAATTGGAAGAAGCTGTTAATAAATTACATGAATATAATATAAGATTAGCAATTGATGACTTTGGAGTAGAATATTCATCATTAAATAGGGTAGTTGCTTATAGTTTTGACACATTAAAAATAGATAAATCATTAACAGATAAATTAAGAGATAAAGATAATATTGCAGCAAAGAGTGTTTTTAAAGCTATTTTTTATATTGCCAAACAGATAGATCTGGATGTCATTATTGAAGGAGTTGAAACTGAAGAGCAGGTTGATAAGCTATATAAATTAGGTGGAAGATATATTCAGGGTTATTATTTCTCAAAACCAAAGCCACTTTTTGAAATAATAAAAAGATTTTTAATTTAATTAAGTTATTGATTAGTTAATTTTAGAATAGTATTTTCAGCATTTTCTATTTTGCCTAAATCTTCTGAGAAAAATAATTTTATATTTGTAATATCTTCAATAGTAGTATTTTCTGATATGGTAGTGCTTTTTAATCTATTTAAAACTATTAAGCCGTCATCTTTAAAAGTATTTGGTAGCCATATCCAAATATTTTTTTCAGATATGCGGGTTAACACATCAGTTTTTCGTAAAAGACTTTTTACACCTTTAATGAAATTGTCAATTTGTTCTATATCTAATTTTTTTATTACACTTATTTTTATTAAAGAAAATATATATTCTTTGTTTCGGTATTGCATGTTAGAGTTCCATTCTAGCATGCTATAAAAAAAGTCTGGAGAAATATAATTTATATTATCAAAAGCAGATAAGGCATGATCAATATCTATTCTTATGTATTGCTCTGCTTTATCTGCTATCTCATAGTTATAAATTTTTAGTTTTCCTAGATTGTGTATATCAGAAACAGTCTTACACTCTAGACATGTACTAATTATGTTTACTTTTTCAAAGTGCTTTCCACACTTGTTACAAGAATGTTCTGTAGATAGGCTTTCATTATTACAGTGAGGACAGCATTCTGAAAAAATTAAATGCGCAGATGAACATTTAATACAGCATAAACATGATTTAACTTGGCTTTTTATTTTAATAAATTCACTGGTTTCTAATTCAGATAGCCATTCTAGATAACAATTCTTTTTATTACTAAAAACTTCGATTAAAGGATAACTAAATAAAGAATCAGATTCTTCATTAAAATAGGCATCTAAAGTTTTATTGTATACTTTTCTCGTAAATAAGTAAGTTATTAACCTAAATTGCCAGTCTCTTTTAGCTCTATCAACTATATGTTTTTTATTACTTAAACTCGAACTTTCTTGTTTTATTACATTTATATATTCTACTAATGTTTCAAAATTAGAATATTGTTCATCAACATATTTTGTATCTTCAGGATTAATACAGAATATTGGTATCAAGTATGTTTTAGAGCTTGATCTGATATCATATATAGTATTAAGAAAAGCAGTTTGATCTTTTATATTAATAATGACAGCATCGACAGCATTGTAAGCTAAAGATAAATGAATTTGATCTTCTCTAGCTTCTGGGAAATCTTTTATTTCACATTTTAATTCCTGTCTTAGATCTTCTCCGATATCACCAAATATAGCTACTTTAGATTTGTCAGAAAACATTACTTATACCTTTTTTGATGTTCTATAAAAATTATACATTTAGTATGCTAGATAATGCAAAGATATAATTTTAAAGACTAAAAAAGAGTTGCTAGAAAAGATTACTATTTCTTTCCATATGTATTTTTATTTAGTTTTGAAAGGATTATCATACCAGTTACTACAGCTATTATTATTATGGCTATCATAATAGTTGCTAGAGCATTTATTTCAGGAGTAGGTCCGTTTTTAACGGTTGAGTAAATATACATTGGTAAGGTAGGGTTATCGCTTCCTGCTACGAATTCGGTAATTACAAGATCATCTATTGATAATGTAAAAGTAAGTAAAGCGGATGTTATTAATGCTGGCATTAGTTGAGGTAGCATAATAAAGAAAAATGTCTTAGTTGGGCCTGCTCCTAGATCAAGAGCAGCTTCCTCTTGAGATATGTCTAGGCTTGCTATTCTAGATTGCATTACAATTGCCACATAGGCTGTACACATAGTTACGTGCGCAATAACAACAGTAGTAGTGCCTCTTTCATGAGGCCAACCTATAAGTTGTTGAAAACTTGAAAAGGTAAGTAATAATGCCACCCCAAGGATAATATCTGGTAGTACTAGAGGTGTGGCAACCAGACCATATAAGAAATTTCTTGTACGGAAAAATTTAAATCTAGTAATAGCATAAGCAACAATAGTACCTAAGATGGTAGATATGATTGAAGCAAGAACTGCTATTTTTAAACTAACAAGAGCAGCATTTATTATGTCATAATCATCAGCTAATTCTTCATACCAGTCAAGTGTGAAACCTCCCCAAAGATTGATGATGGCTGAGTCACTAAATGAGAAAATAACTAAAATTATTAATGGGACATAGAGAAAGATAATTCCTAAAATTAAAACTGTATTGCTAAAATTAAATCTTTTCATAATTTCAAGCCTCTTTACCTAAACAAAAGTTTGTTTAGCTTGTATTCTTTGCATCCATAAAATAGGTATTGCAAGGATTATGATTAGTAGCATTGATATTGCGGCAGAAATTCCCCAGTTATTTGATGTGAAAAACTCCTCCCAAATGATATTTCCTATCATTAGTGTATTTTTTCCACCCATGATTTGAGGTACTACTACTTCACCAACGGCTGGAACAAAAATTAATAAGCTTCCAGAAATAAGACCAGGCATCGATAAAGGGAGCGTTATTTTAAAGAAAGAGCTAATTGGTTTTGAGCCTAAGTCTTCAGCAGCATCATATAGGATTGGGTCAATTTTAATTAAAGTACTATAAAGAGGTAATACTAAAAAAGGTAAGTAACAATACACCATGCCTAAGTACATTGAGAAATCATTATATAATAGAGCCATACTAGGAAAACCTAAACTCATAAGGAACTGGTTTAGCTTATGATTTCCCAATAATGTTACCCAAGCATATGTTCTAAGTAGAAAAGAGGTCCAGTAAGGGATAATTATAAGTACTAAGAAAAATATCTGAGTATTTTGCTTTGCTCTAGATAAAGCTAAAGCCATAGGATAGCCTATCAGAATACATAATACAGTAGTAATGAAAGCTACTTTTATAGAATCATATAATGCTGTAAAAATTAAATTATAGTGTAGTAACTCTAAATAATTTCTTAGATAGAGAGTGAAGTGTAAAGTATCATCTTTAAACATTAGTATAGGAGTAACTGGTGGAGTTCCATTTGCAGGAATAGTAAAGCTTATACCTAGTACAAATATGAATGGTACAAGTAAAAATATAATAAACCATGAAAATGGTAATAAATAAACCAGAGTATTTCTTAAGTTCCTATTTGATTTATCCATTATGAATATAACACCATTATATTTTGTGATTCCCACGTTAAATATACTTCATCACCCCATGAAGGATGATCAGCATTTCTTTCTATATTAAAGTCCGTAGATTTAACTATTTTGCCACCTTCAGTTCTTACGTGATATGTAGATAGTCCACCTAAGTAAGCAATATCTTCGACTACTCCTTTGATACAGTTTACAGGTTTTTTGGGATCATAATCTTCTGGTTTTTCTTTATCAATGAATATCTTTTCAGGTCTTAATCCTACCCATATTTCCTGGTCTTCTACACCATCTATATTTCTTTCTAATATGAATGATGTTTTAGCTTCATCTGATTCAATTACGCTCTTATTTTTTGAGGTTTTGCTAATTCTACCTTCAAAGATAGCACTTTTTCCAATGAAGTTAGCTACAAATTTACTTTTAGGGAATTCATAAATCTCTGATGGAGGACTTACTTGCTCTAGCCAACCATCAGACATGATTCCTATTCTAGTTGACATTGTCATAGCTTCCTCTTGATCATGCGTTACCATGATAAACGTGCTACCTGTTTGTTCTTGAATATCAACAAGTTCAAACTGCATTTGATCTCTTAGATTTTTATCTAAAGCAGATAGGGGCTCATCTAGTAATATTAGCTTAGGTCTTTTTGCAAGACATCTTGCTAATGCAACTCTTTGTCTTTGACCACCAGAAAGTTGATGAGGCTTTCTTTTTGCAAGATGCTCCATTTTAATAATTTTAAGAGCAGCATTTGTTCTTTTTTCTATATCTTCTTTTGGTAATCTATCTTGCTTTAAGCCAAACATAATATTTTGTTTAATTGTCATATGAGGGAATAGTGCATATGATTGAAACATCATGTTTACAGGTCTTTTATACGGCGGGATATTTGACATATCGACACCATCAATAATGATTTTACCATCAGAAGGTTTTTCAAATCCGGCAAGCATTCGTAATAAGGTACTTTTACCACTACCAGACCCTCCAAGTAGTGAAAAAAATTCTTTAGGATAAACATCTAGGTTGATGCTATCTACTGCCAAATGACCGTCGTCAAACTGTTTTGATAGGTTCTTTATAGTAACCAAGGGTTTTTTAGGAGTTTTAGACATCTTCAAACCTTCAGCAAATAAGATTTAGTGACGTTAATAATAAGTAATTTTTTTTAAAAGATAAAGCAATATTTAGGTAAATCAAAATAGTTAAAAAAACGTAGCTTAAATGTTACTATGTTTTTGAGGGAGAAAGTTAAATTTAGGAGATTGGATGAGTCTGTTTTATTTGAAAGGTTTAGACAACGTAACTCAAGAGTGTAAAGATATTTTATTAAATCCAGAAGTTGATAATTTACCAAATTGGTTTGATGGGAAAATCTTAAGAATAGGTCCAGCAAAATTTAATATAGGAAATCAAAAGTTAAATCATTGGTTTGATGGCTTAGCAATGGTTTATAAGTTTGAAAAGATAGGTAACGATATTGTTTTTAGTAATTCATTTTTAAAATCACCACAATATAGGGCGAATCTTAAAAATAAAATATTATTCGATGAGTTTGCCACATTATCTCCAAAGAATAAGCTTCAAAAAATACTTACATCAATTAAGCGTATACTAAAGATAAGTAAGGAAAGACCTAGCTGCAATGTTAACTTTATGAAAGCTGGAAAAAACTTACTTGCTATAACAGAAGTAACTAATACTATAAAACTTGAGAATGATGGTATTTCAACTTCGGGGGAATATAGTTTTAATGATGATATAAAAGGTCAAATCACTTGTGCTCATCCTCAATATGATCCAGATACTAAAGAACAGTTTAATTTTGCTGTAAGTATTGGAAAGGACTTTGAGTATAGTGTTTTTAGAATGAAAAACGAAGAAGAAAAGAGAAATATTATTTGTAAGTTTAAAAGTAAAGATTTCTTTTATTCTCATAGTTTGTTTTTAACTAAAAATTATATTATTTTATATGCTGGTCCACTACGAGCAAAAGCAACCTCTTTTTTAACAAAAACATTTAATGAAAGCTTATATTATAAAAAAGATGCTAGATGTGAGTTTATTTTTATTGATAGAAGTAGTGGAGATATTTCTAAAATTGATTCTGAGCGAATGCTATTTTTACATTCAGTTAATGCATATGAAAAAGATGGATTCGTTAACTTAGATATAGTTGCTTATTTAGATGAGCTAAATCCTTATGATAATTTGTATTTAGATAAGATAAAAACAGGTTCTTTTATGATGAGAACTGAATTAAGAAGATATGAAATAGATATTTTAAATAAAAATAGTGGCTATAAAATTTTGAGCAAACAGAATCTTGAGTTTCCGAGAATAAATCCAGGTTTCTTAACAAAAGAGTACAGATACGTTTATGCAGCAATGCAAAATCAAGAAACTTCAGAAGAGTTTTTTAATGGGTTAGTAAAACTTGATTTAAATAATGATCAAGAAGACATACTTTTACTTGACGAGGGAGAGTATATTTCAGAGCCAATCTTCATTAAAAAGCCTAAAGCGATTGATGAAGATGATGGTGTGATTTTTATTAATGTTTTGGATGCTAAAAAAGATTTATCTTATATTAGTATTTTGAATGCAAAAGATTTAACACTTTTATATAAAGCATATTTACCAATAAAGATACCTTTTTCTTTACATGGTATTTATTTGAAATAAAAAGAAAGAATTAGAAAGATATTTGTTGGGAGTTGATTAACTCCCTTTATATTTAGAATTTGTCCCAAGCATCTGTCCATGAAGCACTTGAACACCATCCAGTATATGGTCAGACTACATTTATAAAGGTTTCCGTCAGAAGCTTTAACAATGTCACCATCTTTATATGCTGTACTAGCAATATAGTTTGGATAGTTGTTAGGTGCTGGAGTTGGCTCATCATCTTTTGTAGAGTTGAGTTTTACATAAGTTAATAAAACTTTACTGAATAATTAATCCGTATAGATATCTTTATAAAAGAAATTGATATGATCTAATAAATAAAATGTATAAGCTTTATTTTAAAATATTAAATTAGATTTACTATAAGTGCAGAGGTTTAAATGAAAAATATTATTTTTGATTTTGATTCTACTTTGATAAAAGGAGAGTCGTTGGAAATTCTTTTAGAACCAATTTTAGCTCAAGAGCCACAAAAGCTTATTGAAATTGAGAAAATTACAAACATGGGCATGAGTGGTGATATTGACTTTAAAACCTCTTTGGAGAAAAGGCTGGCTATTGCGAAGCCCACTAAAAAGGCAATAGATGATTTTGTTAAATCTTATTGTCCTAATATTTTTTCTAAGGGTATGGTAGAGCTAATAAATAAGATGCACAAATATAAATATAATGTTTGGATATTTAGTGGGGGATTAGCTGATTCTATTAGACCATTCGCTGAACATTTGAATATACCTAAAGAAAATATTTATGCTGTTGAAGTTGAGTGGGGCAGTAAAGGAGAATTTATTAAATTAAATTCAAGTAATGGTGCGGCAGAATCAAAAACTACTGCTATGGATAAAATTAAAGACAAGTTTAAAAAAATCGAAAGTATAGTTGTTGGGGATGGCTATACTGATTATCAGCTTTATGAAAAAGGGTATGTAGATAAATTTGTGGCTTATGCAGAACATGCTCAAAGAGAAAATGTTTTGGCTAAGGCAAAATATATAGCAAAAGACTCTAAAGAGCTTGAAGCTTTATTATTTTAATTTTTTATTTGTTATTACTGAATGTAGGAAAGCCAAGGCTAAAATAAGTACCCCAATACTTCCACTAAACCATTCTGGAATGTGGAAAAATATTTTCAAAATCAAAACAATTGCTAAAAATCCAATAGCATAATGGGCGCCATGTTCTATATATATATATTTTGAAAGGGTTTCTTTTTCAACAAATAATATAGTTAATGATCTAACAAACATCGCACCAATACCTAGACCAATCATTATGATTATAATATTTGTTGTAATAGCGAATGCTCCTATAACTCCGTCGAAACTGAAAGAAGCATCAATTATTTCTAAATAAATAAAGCCCATAAGGCCATTTTTTGCTATTTCCGTAGTATTAAGCTGAGGTTTGTTAAAGATTGAGGTTAGTATTCCTAAAACTTCATGAGTTATTACACCTAACAAAAATGCTAAAGCAACTTTTCCTTGAGACTGTATAGGTGCGTATAGTACTAAGAGAAAACCTATAGTTATAGCAAAAACAATATATCCTCCATCATAAGCTTTAATTTTTCTTACTAGAACGTTGTTTTCTATAATTGGTATCCATTTATACTCATTGTTTTCACTTAGGAAAAAGTTTAAAAATACCATAAGCAAGAAAGCACCACCAAAGCCACATATTAAAGGCATAGATTGTTCTAATATTTCTTGGTATAAGAGAGGATTGTTGGTTGCAAGTTTAACAACCTCAAGAAAGCTAAATTCACTTGTTGAACTAACAAGAAGGATAGGGAAAACAAGTCTCATTCCAAATACGGCAATTGGTAGACCTACAACTATAAACATTTTTTGCCAAAATTTAGACATTCCATTTAGTATTTTTGCATTAATAACAGCATTATCAAAACTTAATGAGACTTCTAAAACAGCTAGTAATAATATGGTATATATTGTTGCAGCGATATTGTCTGGGAATAGATAAACGCCGATGATTATTCCTAAGATTGTAATAGCTATAGAGCCATAAAAATATTTTAAAATTTTCACCTAGTTTAAGACTATGTAATTTATTTTATAATAGTCAGATTTTAACATATAATGTAGTACAGTCAGTAATTTAATAAGTCTCATGGTTATGTCAATAGCTTTGTATACATTGATACTATTAGCAATTGTTTTTTTTCTTTGGAGAAATTTTCTTAAGAATAAAGAATTTGCTATAGATGTGGCACATAATGTGGCAAAGAAAAATGATATTTCTTTACTTGATGAGACGGTTTGTTTAAGAAAGATAAGAGTTAAGTTAGAGCATAAAAGATTGTGTTTTTATAGGGCATATTCATTTGATTATAATATTATGGAAAGCTTTGAAAGATATAGAGCATATATAGTATTACGAAATGGATTTTTAGATGATGTTATAATTTCAAGAACGGAATCTGTTTCTGCTCATGAAGATACAAGTATTTCTAACGCAAATCATGAGAGAAACGTTATCAATTTTGACGAATAAGGATAATTTATGATTCATTTATATCAGTTGCCGAAGTTTAAAGATAAAGAGTATAGTATGAGTCCTTTTTGTCTTAAGTTGGAGTTGTATTTTAAAGCTATGGGCATAGATTATGTAAATCAGTTTAGCCTTGAGTTAAGTAAGTCACCTACAGGAAAAATGCCATATATAGAAACTCAAGGTAAGAAATACGCAGACTCTGGGCTTATTATAGATATGTTAGAATCAGAGTCCGGTAACTCTTTAGATAGCCCTCTTTCAAAAGAGCAAAAAGCACAAGCTTGGGCTTTTATTAGAATGTGTGAGGATAATATATATTGGGTTGGTGTATATAGCAGATGGATTGATTCAGATAATGCCACAAATTGGAAAAGTATTCTTCAAGAAACTGTTGGTATGCCAAAAATAATGTTGAATTTATTATTTCCAGCAATGAAGAGAGGAGTTATTAAGCAACTTAAAGGGCAGGGATTATTATTGTTGTCTAAAAAAGAGATTTATCAAAAGGCTGAGAAAGATATTAAAGCAATAGCAGATTTTCTTAATGGAAGGAAATATTTTTTTAATGGAAAATTATCATTGGTCGATATTGTTGTATTTAGTATGTTAGTGATGTCGTTAAATGGAAGTTGCAGCAAGAGACTTTTAAATATTGTCAAAGAAAATAATTTAGAGAATTTTATAGAAAATATTAATACAAAATATTTCACTTAGTTTTCAGAATCCCCTTGTAGGTAATTTATCAAGTTTATATAATCAAAAGATGTGCTTAGAAAATATATCGTTTATTTAAGTATAGTTTGCTTTATTTATTTTTTATAGAGATATCTTTTAATCAAGGTTTGGGGGAGGAAAGTTGGTTTCAGTTGATGAAAAAAAGAGGACAAGATATTTTGTTTCTTTATTCTTTTTACAATTATTTGAAAGATTTAGTTTTTTTGGTTTTTTTTATATTCTCATATTCTTTTGTATCAATAAGCTCAGCTTGACAGAATCTCAAGCATCGATTTTTGCAGGATCATTTACAGCATTATGTTATGTACTTAGCTCACTAGGAGGATATGTTGCAGATAAAGTTCTAGGTGTTAGAAGGGCTTTATTTACGGGAGGTATCTGTTTGCTCTTAGGCTATTCTATTTTAGCGAGTGGAGATTTTTTTACTGATGCAGCTGTTTATTTTGGGTTAGCTATGGTGATTACGGGTGCATGCATGTTTGTACCTATGACATTAAATAGCGTGTCAAGATTGTATGCGGGAGATCCGGCAAAACTAGATTCAATATACGCATATTTTAATATGGCAAATAATTTAGGGGCTTTGACTGGAGCTATTCTAATTCCTTATCTTAGTAGCGCAGATTCATATGGTTTAGAAAATAGGAATTATGGACTTGCTTTAGGTGTTTGTGCTTTTGGAGTTTTGCTGGCTTTATTAAATGTATTTCTAAATAAACAACTATTTTTATCAATCGCTGCACCAATAGGTAAAAAAGCATTGGGCTTAAAGAAGTTAGTTGCCGTTATATTAGGGGTGATAATTTTTATTTCTCTAATAGCAACTCTATTATATTTTAATAGGCTTATTAGCATTGTTCTTGTGGCTGCTGTTATTGCGATTGTTGGATATTTTATTTACATGACTTTTCAACAAGATAAAGAGTATCGATTAAAGATGTTATTATTACTGGTATTTATATTTTATGCGACCATATTTTTTATGACATATGCTCAGAAAACAACATCTTTCTTCCTATTTAATGTGCATCATGTTGACTTGAATGTGCTGGGGATGAAGTTAAACTCACAGACAGTTCCAGGTTTGCTAAATACTTCAGGAATACTTATATTTTCGCCACTTTTAGCTATGTATTTTAATAAGATGGGTGATAGGCTTCGTTCAACTAGTAAATTTGCTCTTTGTTTAATGTTTGCTGGTCTATGCTATGGTTTTTTATTTCTAGTTTGCTTATTTAATGATCCTACATCTAAAGTTTCTTTTTGGTGGGAAGTTTTCGCTGTAGGAGTTTTCTTTTCTTGGGCGGAAATTATGGCAACAGCAGTTGGACTTTCCCTAATCACACAGCTTGTACCTACAAGAATTAGAGGTTTTTGTATGGGTATGTGGTTTTTGACATGGGCTGTGGGTATAAAAATGGGAGCATTTGTAGCATCTTTGTTTGCAAGTAGTAACTTGGAAAACTCTAAAAGTTCAAAATTATTAGGTCAAGCTAAGATTGATAGTTATTTAGGATATCAAGAACTATTTATGTGGATTATGATAGTCACTTTAGTAGCAGCATTTTCCTTATTCATAATAAAGGGATGGATTAATAAGGTTATTTATAACAACTAGGTAGTTTTATGGCAATAAATGTTTTGGAAATAAGTAAGGATAGGTTAAGAGCTAATATAGAAATAATCAAAAAATATATTGGAAATACAAAGCTATGTTTTCCTGTTAAAGCTAATGCATATGGGCATGGTTTAGAACTTGTTGTAAGTAGCTCTTGTGATTTGGTTGATTATTTTGCTACGGCTAATGTATTAGAAGCATTGAGAGTGGTTAAGATAACGGATAAGCCAGTAATTGTTTTTGGCGTAGCTGAATTTGAATATATTGAAGATATTGTGAAATATGATTTACGCATAAGTATTCAAAATTATAATGATATTGCTATTTTAGAAGATCTTGCAAAGATGTATAAAAAAAATATTAAAGTTCATATCGCTGTTAATACAGGTATGAACCGAATGGGAGTTGATTATACTGATGCAAAAAGAACTATAAAAAGAATTAAGGAATCAGATTATATAATCTTGGAAGGTGTTTATAGTCATTTAGCTTGCGCAGATAATAGAGATCATCCTACTAATAAAAAACAAATATTGAGATTCGAAGAGATTAAGCAGTATACAAAATTGATTGATGAAAATATTCTTTGTCATCTATCTAATTCTTATGGTTTTTTAGGTCAAAAAAATATTCTTTATGACATGATCAGGCCAGGAATATTAACTTATGGTTTCTTACCTTATTTCTATCTTGATAGAGAGATTAGGGAAATTAAACCAATAGCACGACTTTTATCTAAGGTCGTTAAAGTTATAACTCTAAATGAAGATGAAGGCGTTGGTTATTCGGTAATATATCGTGGTTTCGAAGGCGAGCAGATAGCTGTTGCTCCAATAGGGTATGGAGATGGTTTCCCTAGAGAACTTGGAGATAGAGGTGTGGTTAATATAAATGGTCATATGTATCAAATGGCTGGAAAGATGAGTATGGATGCTTTAACTATTTCTCTTGGTAGGAATGAATATGGAGTTAAAGTTGGAGATGAGATTGAGTTGATATCAGATATTTCTAGAAATAGGAATAGTGCATTTTCATTAGCACAGCAAGTTCTTACCATAGAGTATGATATTATGTCAACATTAAATGATAGGATTGTTAGAAAGCTTGTATAAAGGGCGCTTTCTTTACTTTGCGCTAGAAAGAAAGTAAAATGTAATTTAATGTTTTTCTGAATTGATTTTTAATTTTTTAGGAGATTTTGTGGAAAGAAGAAGTCTTTCAACCTTTAGTTTAGTGGCTATGGGAGTTGGTGCAATTATGGGATCTGGGTGGATGTTTGCTGCTCAATATACTACTCAAACAGCAGGGCCAGCTTCTTTCTTTTCTTGGATAATTGGTGCTTTATTGATGCTGTTTATAGCTTTGGTTTTTGCCGAAGTTTGTACAATAGTGCCAGTTGAAGGGTCGACTTCTAGAATACCTCATATTACACATGGAACGCTTACTAGCTATATTTTCGCATGGATTACTTGGATATCTTATTTAGTATTAGCACCGATTGAAGTACAAGCAGTAATTCAATATTTGGCGGTTTTTTATCCTGATTTAATTAATGCTTCAAAAGAGGGGGCATTATCTATAGTTGGTTTTCCTGTTGCTGCATTGATGCTTTTGGGCTTTTGTATTATTAATTTCTATTCACTTAAATGGTTGGCTAAAATAAATAATGTTATTACTTTATTTAAAGTACTTGTGCCAGTGTTTATATCTATAGTTTTTATAGTTTTTTGTTTTACACTACCAGCCTTAAAAGATATTAAAGCAGAGCCAATAGAGATGATACCATTTGGTTTTGATGGTGTTTTGGCAGCTGTTTCTGTTGGAGGTATTGCATACGCTTTTACAGGATTTAAAACTATAGTTGAGTTAGCTGGAAGTACTAAAAATCCTAAAAAATCTATACCTTTTGCAACTATTGGAGCTATATTAATTTGTCTAGTAGTTTTCTTGTTTTTACAGTTTGCATATTTATTGGTAATGTCTAAGTATGTTCATGGGAATAATTGGGATACTATAACAATATCTGGTGAAGCAACTTCAAGCTTTGGACCGTTTGCTGTAATGGCCCAGCATTTTGGAGAGAAGTGGGTTATGTATCCTTTATATTTTGGAGCTATAGTATTTCCACTTATGGCTGGTTTGATATATTTCAGTATTGCTCAAAAATCTTTAGGAGCAATGGTTGCTAATGGCTACTTGCCTAATATACTAGGTAAACTAACTCCAATTACTAAAAAGCCAGTGTATGCTATAGGTTTTAACTTTTTAATTGCTCTAGTAATGTTTGCACCGTTTCCGGGATGGCAAGAAATGGCAACTTTTTTAACGTCTCTTATTGCCTTAACATATGTTACTGGATCGACATCTACAATGGCATTGAGACATCATCTACCTGATATACATAGGCCTTTCAGACTTAAATTTGCTTATTTAATATGCACTTTAGGTATATTTGCTGCAAGTTTGGTATTTTTGTGGAGCGGCTGGGTTATTATATCTAAAGCAGGTGTGGCATTGATTATTGCTATAGTAATGTTAGGTGCTTATAGAATATTTAGACATGATAAATCAGAAGACATTCATTGGAATTTTAGAGAGTCTATATGGTTCTGGTTTTATATTGTCGCTGTTACATTAGTGTCGTATTTCAGTACATTTGGTGGAACGGGACTACTTAATTTCTATTATTCAACATTAGCTTTATTGGTAATAAGTTTTATAACAATAACTATAGCTAAATATCTTTGTTTATCAGGAGATGAAATGCTTGAGGGTATAAAGCAAGCTATATCTAATGATAATTACGTATAATAAGTTCGAAAAACTTTTCATTTTATTGTCTACTATTTTATAAACCTGTATTATTAGTTCAGAATTTAAAAATATTATATTTTATGATAAAAATTTCTTTTCAAGGTGAGCATGGAGCTTATTCTGAGCAGGCTATAATAAGTTTTTTCAACTCTCAAGGCATAGATAATATTGAAACAAAACCGCGTTTGTCTTTTTATGATGCAATAGAAGAGGTTGTGAAAGGTGGGGCTGATTTTGTAATGTTACCTGTGGAAAATTCTTTGGCGGGATCAGTTATTCCAGCATATGATGAGTTGATAAAAAGCAACCTCAAAATAAAATCTGAAATTATATTGAGAGTGGAGCATTGTTTAATGGGGTTGGCAAACAGTAGCCTTTCAAAGATTGAGGGAGTGATATCTCATCCTCAAGCATTGTCACAATGCTCAAATAGTCTTAAAAAAATGGGACTATCTCCCCAAGTATTTGGTGATACAGCGGGTGCAGCTAAGTATATTTCAGAGAGAAAGAAAAAAAATCTTCTGGCAATAGCTAGTAAATTAGCAGCTGAAACTTATAATTTAGAGATTATACAAAGTCAATTCGAGGATGAAAGCTTTAATTTCACAAGATTTTTCCTAATGGGTTACTCAAACATAGATAAGACAAATACTTCTAATAAATATAAAACATCTATTATATTCTCAGTTGAGGATAAGGCTAATGCACTTGTTGGGATACTAAATATTTTTGGTAAATATAAAGTTAATTTAACAAAAATTGAATCTAGACCTTCGCGTGACAGGGCTTGGAATTATTTATTTTTTATTGATTTTGAAGGCTCTGAAGATGATGAAAATGTTCAAAAAGCTTTATTAGAGACTCTAAAAAATAGTACCTTTTTGAAGGTACTTGGATCTTACCAGACTAATCAGTATTAGGATTTAAATGAAGAAAATAGTTTTTTTTATAATTTTTTGTTTTAGTTTTTCTATAGTATTTGCTTATGATGATATGACTGTATTATCGTTAAATGATTTTCATGGACAAATGCAGCCTAGCAGGAACATGGTAGGAGCTGCAAAAATAGCAGCATTTATTCAAGATTATAAAAAAACGCATCCAAATTTAGTGGTGGTATCTGCGGGAGATAATTATCAAGGAACAGCTATTTCAAATATATCTCATGGAAAAGTAGTAAATGAGTTTTTTAATTATATTGATTTAAAGTTTTCTGCTGTGGGTAATCATGAGTTTGATTATGGTCAAGAATGGTTCAAAGTTTGGGCGAATAATGATTTTGAATATTTAGCGTCAAATATATTTTATGAGGGATCAGAAAAACCACTTGATTATACTCAGCCTTATGGATATCAAACATTTGATGATGGTAAGACTATATATTTTATAGGTTTGGCTACTTTAGAGACTCCAGAAACAACAGCAGAAAAAAATATAAGTAATCTTGAATTCACAAATCCAGTACCGAGCTCTAATAAGTGGGTTGAATATATTAATAATTATGAAAAAAATGGGTTGCCAAAGCCAGATGCTATAGTTCTTTTAACGCATATTCCTACAGAGCAAGATGCAAGTGGAAAAATTTTCTATTTATCTACAAGAGAAGAGCTTAATAATGAAACAGAAATAGATTATGTAACTAAAAATATAAAAGGAGCTTCAGCGTTAATTTCTGGACATAGTCATAAGCTTGTAAATGGTTTTCTTAATGGTAAAGCGATTATACAAGGAGCTAGCCAAGGTAAGGATATTGGAGTTTTACATTATGATTGCCATACTAAGAAAGACTTATGTGCAGTTGCACCTGAAGTTATTAATTTAGCAGCAGCAACAGAAAATCTAAAAAATGATCCAAAAGTTTTAGAGATTATTGATAAATATTATAATCAAGCAAAAGAAAAGCTTAATGAAGTTATTGCAATATCAGAAGAGGCATTATCAAATGAGCCAGCAGATAATGGATTTTATAACATTCAGCTTACATATTTGATAGCTAATATCATGAAAGAAGCTACTAATAGTGATATAGCTTTGCAAAATACATATGGTGTTAGAAGGTCGCTACCAGTAGGTCAAATTACATATGGAATGATTTATGAGGCTCTACCTTTTGATAATATGGTTGTAGCCCTAAAGCTAAAAGGTAGCGATATTAGAAAAATTGTGGAACATAGTCTTCCTAAAGGAAAAGAAGAGCTTGGGGTGATTGCAGGTATAAAAGTATTTATTAGTTCTGATGGAGAGATTCAAAAAATTCTTATAAATGATAAGACTATAGAAGATGATCGTTTATATAAGGTGGCAACTGTTGATTTCTTAGCAACAGGTGGCGATGGTTTTGATTTTTCAAATATGAAGGATTATAAGGATACTGGAGAACCATCTAGGGATTTTGTTATAAGCTATTGGAAACAAAATGGTGTGCATTTGCCTAGAAGTTGGAAAAATATAACTATTACTAAGTAAAGAATGTTTGAGAAAGTAGAAATAACGTATAAAAGAGTTAAAAACTTAAAAATATCTGTAAAAGCTTCAGGCGTAAATGTTGTAGCTCCAATAGGTATTTCTCAAACGAAAATCTTAGATATATTGAAAGAAAAAGCTAAATGGATAGAAAAACAGCAAAATAGAATTAGTTTAAATAATAAGTTTGACTATTCTCAAGTAACATTTTCTAATATGGATGAAGTATATTTTCTTGGAGAGAAGCATACAATTCAATTAATAGATTCGGTTAATAATTTAATTCATGAAAAAGATGGAGTTTTAAAATTTTACTTAAATAGTAGCGTTATAAATAATGTTAAATTCAGACAGAAGTTGTTTCATGAATTTATCTTTGATAGAGCAGATATTATTTTAAATAATTTAGTCGCTAAATACTTAAAAATTACAAATCAAGAAATAGAAAGAGTATCAATAAAGAAAATGAGAACACGATGGGGTTCTTGTAATCATGTGAAGCGAACTATTAATTTAAATGTTGATTTGATTTTAAGAAATATAAAATCAATTGAATATGTAGTTTTACATGAGATCGCTCATTTAACTCACCCAAATCATAGTAGAGAATTTTATAAATATATAGAGCAATATATGCCTGATTGGAAGGCTAGAGAACGCGCTATTAAATAAAATTACATTATTACCAAATTGTGATATCATGATTTTCGGTTAAAAATAGCTTTATATGTTATGGTTATTCATCTGAAAATGCTGCTTTTTTAAAAAGTACTCTAGCGATGAAAGAAATATCATTGAAGATTAAAACGGTATATTATTAAATAAAAAAGGGGTGTTTTATGGAAAGCACTTTTGAACTTTTTTCAATAGGTATAGGTCCCTCATCTTCTCATACAATAGGCCCAATGAGAGCAGGTTGTGATTTTGTTTCTATAAATGAAAATTTTCTAAAAGATACGACCAGAATAAAAATAGATTTATATGGCTCTCTTGCTTTAACAGGTAAAGGTCATAAAACAGATTATGCTGCTATTTTAGGGATTATGGGATTTTTACCAGAGTCAATAGATATTGAGTTGGCTAAAAAGTTATACGAAGAGTGTCTTCTAAATAAAAAAATAAGTTTAAAAAACGAACATGTATTAGATTTTGATTATGATAGGGATTTAGAATTTCATTTTAAAGAGTTTTTGCCAGAGCATGCTAATGGCATGAGATTTTCGCTTTTCAATAATGATGAGCTTCTCACCTCTAAAGAGTATTTTTCCATTGGTGGAGGATTTATTGTCGATAAGAAACAAATTAAAAAAGATGAGATTCCTACAGAAATAACTTGTAATAAACCATATCGTTTTGCGACTATGAAGGAATTAGCTAACCTTTGTGAATCAGCTAATAAAAGTATTGCTCAATTAATGTTTGATAATGAAATAGCGGTATTTGGTGAAGGGGTTGCTATAGAGAAGCTAAATGCTATTTGGAATGTGATGGAGCTTTCTATAGAGAAAGGTCTAACCTCTAAAGAGGGGATTTTGCCTGGAGGATTAAAGGTAAGGAGACGTGCCCCAAGCTTATATAAGAAACTTAGAGATTTAAATACAGAAATAACAGACTTTAATTATCTAAATGCTTATGCCATAGCTGTGAATGAGCAAAATGCTTGTGGTGAAAGAGTTGTTACTGCACCAACAAATGGAGCTGCTGGAGTGATACCAGCTGTTTTGAAATACTATTTAGAAGTTAATAATATCGCTGATGAGTCAAAGAGACTGAAAGTAATTAAAGAGTATTTATTTACTTGTGCAGCAGTAGGTATTTTATATAAAACAGGTGCTTCAATTTCCGCAGCTGAGGTTGGATGTCAAGGGGAAGTTGGAGTAGCTTGCTCCATGGCGGCAGCAGGATACTGTGCTTTGCTTGGTGGCGATGTTAATTCTATTGAATCAGCGGCTGAAATAGCTATGGAGCATAATCTTGGACTTACTTGTGACCCTATTGGTGGATTAGTGCAAATTCCTTGTATAGAAAGAAATGCGATGGGAGCTGTTCAGGCCATAAATGCTGCAAAGCTTGCTCATCTAGATAGTGGAGAAAAACATTTTGTCGGTTTAGATTACGCTATTAAGGTTATGTTTGAAACAGGCTTGGATATGAATACTAAGTATAAAGAAACCTCTCTTGGTGGTTTAGCTGTTAATGTCCCTATTTGTTAAATTTCAATAGTGGTAAAATTATACTAATCTAGTATAATTGTTTAGTTCCTTGTTTTAGAATAATTTAAGTATTTAAAATAATATGTATGATGTTATAAAAATAAGAAAAGATTTTCCTTTTCTTAGTCAAACTATAAATGATAAGCCTGTTATCTTTTTTGATACGGGAGCTTCTGCACAAAAGCCTAAAGTGGTTATAGATGCAATAGCAGATGCATATGCTTTTAGTTATGCAAATGTTCATAGAGGGGTGTACTTTTTAAGCCAAGAAGCAAGTGGTAAGTATGAAAGAGTTAGAGGGTTGGTTAAAGAATTTATTAACGCATTTAGAGAAGAAGAGATTGTTTTAACAAAAGGAACAACTGATTCAATAAATATATTGGCTTCTTCACTAGGAGAATGGTATTTAACCAAAGGCGATGAAGTTATTGTTACTGAGATGGAGCATCATGCAAACTTTGTACCATGGCAAATGTTGTGTTACAAAAATGATCTAGAATTTAAAGTTGCAAAAGTGAAAGATAATGGTGATTTAGATATAAAACAACTTCTATCTTTGGTTACTAGTAAAACAAAGGTTTTAGCTATCACACAGTGTTCAAATGTGTTGGGAACTATTAATCCAATAAAAGAGATTGTTAAAGAAGTTAAGAAAATTAATCCAAAAATTTTAGTTGTTGTTGATGGTGCGCAAGCTATAATACATCAATCTGTGGATGTGCAAGATTTAGGTTGTGATTTTTTTGTTTTCTCAGGACATAAGTTATATGGAGCTACTGGAGCAGGAGCTTTGTATGGGAAGTATGAACTTTTAGATCAAATGCCTCCAGCTAGGTATGGTGGCGATATGGTTGATATGGTTAGTATTGAGAAAACTACTTTTGCTAAGGCGCCACTTAAGTTTGAAGCAGGAACGCCAGATATCATAGGCACTGTTGGGCTTGGGGAAGCGATTAAGTATATAAATTCCATAGGGATGAAAAATATAGAAGAGCATGAGCAAAAGCTTCTGAAATATGCGACTAAGTTATTAAAAGAGATTGAAGGCTTAAAAATCATTGGTGAGTCTGAACACAAAGCTGGTGTGATCACTTTCATTGTTGATGGTTGTCACTCTAGTGATATAGGCGAATTGTTAGCTATTAAAGGCATTTGCGTTAGGACTGGGCAACATTGTGCACATCCACTTATGCAAAGATTTGGTTTAACTTCTACAGTTAGAATGTCTTTTGGAATGTATAATACTTTTGATGAGATTGATACATTTGTGTTAGCTTTAAAAAGAGTGATAAAACAATTAAAATAACATTTATATTTTAAAGAGGATTTATGGTTGAAGTATTTGACCCTAATAAGAATATTTTAAATATTACAGAAGCAGCAGCTAAACATTTTAGAAAGCACTTAGAAAAAGAAAGTGGAAGTGTGGGTGTTTATATAGGCACTAAACTTATGGGATGTTCTGGACTTGCGTATGATGTTGAATTTGTTAAAGAAAAACCGGCCGATGTCACGGAAACAAATTTGTTTGATATAAAGTTTTTTATTTCAAATAAATCTAGAGATTTTCTCAACGGTTTGAAAATAGACTATGTTAAGCATGATTTTGGCTTATATAAATTAGAATACACAAATCCAAACGAGTCAGCTCGTTGTGGTTGTGGTGAAAGTTTTACTGTATAGAGAGTGATTTAATGAAACCGACTGATGTTACTATTATAAGACGAGAGGTTGTAGCTGTTGCAGTTCCTTTCGGTAATGAAATTACATTAATGCCAGGGCAAGAGGCACTAGTTACTCAAGATAAAGGAGGGAGTTTTACTTTAAATGTAAATGGCAATCTTCTTCACTTGGATGGCAAAGACGCTGATGCAATTGGCAAAGCGATAGTTAAGTATCCAGTAGAAAAGTATGATATCAAACCGGGAGATCCAATAAACATGGATGCTATTTGGGATCAGATGAAAACTGTATATGATCCAGAAATTCCTGTTAATATAGTTGATTTAGGTTTGGTTTATAATGTTTCTACTAGAGAGTTAGAGAGTGGCAATTTCCATGTTATTGTTGATATGACATTAACAGCTCCTGGATGTGGAATGGGCCCGATTCTTATGAAAGATGTAGAAACTAGAGTGGCTATGCTACCAAATGTTGATAAGGTTGATGTTATAATGGTGTTTGATCCACCATGGAATTCTGAATTAATGACAGAAGAAGCTAAGTTAGAGTTAGGATTATTTTAGACTATATGAAGCAAAAAATAGCAATCTATCCTGGAACCTTTGATCCCATTACAAATGGACATTTTGATTTAATCAAAAGAGGTTTGTGTATTTTTGACAAGATTATTGTAGCTATATCTACAGGTTATGGAAAAAATACTTTATTTGACTTAGAAGATAGAAAGAAACTAGTAGAAACTGTTTTTAAAAATGAAGATAGAGTTGAAGTTATAAGTTTTACAGGACTTTTGGTAGATACTGCAAAAAAACATAATGTTTGTGCGATCTTAAGGGGCCTGAGAGCTGTTTCTGATTTTGACTATGAATATCAGATGTCTAGTATAAATAGTAAATTAGATGATTCTATTCAGACTGTTTTTTTAACTCCTAGTGAGAGTTTTTCTTGTATTTCTTCCACTATGGTTAGGGCTGTAGCAATCCATGATTATACTAGACTTAAGGAATTTGTTCCTGAGTGTGTATATGATGAGCTGAAAAATAAAGTGCAAAGAGGATAGTAATGGCTTTATTAATAACAGATGATTGCATAAATTGTGATATTTGTGAGCCTGAATGTCCTAATCAAGCAATTTCACAAGGTGAAGAATATTATGAAATTGATCCTGATAAGTGTACTGAGTGTGTAGGGCATTTCTCTGTATCTCAATGTACAAAAGTTTGCCCAATTCGATGCATAATCGTAGATCCTGATCATATTGAAACAAGAGAAGATTTAATGTCAAAGTATAAAAAGCTTACTTCAAATTAATTAATAAATATTTTTATAAAAACTAAGCAATTTTATGTCAAATATTCTTAAAACATGTATTTTAAAATAACGTAAAAATATATTGGTAGCTTTAGTTTAACAAGGTTTCTTAATTTATTTCTGAATTGAAAATCTTATTAACTTAAATTTTTCTTAAAATTTTTCTTGATTATAAACTTTCTTTTATCTAGAATATTTGCATTGACTATTTCCAGTCAAGAAAATTTTATTAAATGTTATAAAATCTATAGAGGAGATTTTTGATGAAATTAAGAAGTATGGCTATTGCTACGTCTTTGTTGTTTGGTTCAGCTAGTTTTTCTTTTGCTGATAATATAATCGATGCATTTGGAAGTACTTGGGGAAGTATTACTAATAGCGATAACACTTGGGGTCCTCAAGATAGGACGGGTCAATGGTATTTAGGTGTAGATGCTAATGGTCTTGCTGGAACTCCTAACTCTCCATCAGGTGCTGGCGCTAACTTCATAATGGGTTATAACATTAATAAATATTTTGCTGTGCAATATAACCAATTGGTTGGTAGAGACTTTGCTGGTCTAGGTGAAGGTGTTATCAATTTTAGTAACAGTACAATGTTTACTCCATACGCTGCAGGTGGTGCCGGTTGGGCAAACTTAGCAGGTCAAGCAACTGGGGCTTGGGATGTTGGTGGAGGTCTTAAGTTTGAACTTTCTAGAAATGTTCAAGCGAGTGTTGATTATAGATATATTCAAACAATGGCACCTAGTAATGTTTCTGGGGCAAATGGTAGAGCCGGTACTAATATGATAGGTGCTGGATTAACTTGGTTCTTTGGCGGAAAAGAAGATAATACAGTTAATACATCTAATATTAAAGATAATGGTGCTACAACTGCTGCAGAAACTACTGGTGCATCTGCTTTACCAACTATAGATGAGGGTAAATACAATCTTCCTGAAGGTATTAAGCAATGTGAAGGTAACTTCAACTTAACAAAAGATGGAGTTGCTTGCTATACAGTTGATGGCGATGATGTTACTGTATATTTAGATACTAAGTTTGCTTATGATAGTGCTGAGTTAAATACTAAAGGCAAAGCGGCAATAGCTAGTTTTGTTAAATTTGTAAATAGTTATGATATAGCTAAAGTAACAGTTAAAGGTTATGCTTCTCAAGGTAAAACTGGTCCTCTTTATGAGAAGTATAATAAAGACCTTTCTGAAAGAAGAGCAGCATCTGTTTCTAACTATATGAAGCAATTAGGTCTTGATGATACAAAAATTGACACTAAAGGCTTTGGTTATGAGTTTCCATTAGTTCCTAATACAAACTCTGAGAACAAAGGTTATAATCAAAGAGCTCAAGCAAGTGTTTCAGCGCCTTTAAAAGAAGAAGCTTCTAACTAATATATTTACTACAATCAATTATTTATTCTTAAAAGCTTAGAGTTTATAATATTTAGACTCTAAGCTTTTCTTATTTTTAGATATGTTAAATATTGTTCTTTATGAGCCTGAAATTCCTCCAAATACTGGCAATATAATTCGTTTATGTGCTAATGTGGGTGCAAGTTTGCATCTTATTGAGCCACTAGGATTTAAGCTTGATGATAAGCAGTTAAGAAGAGCGGGTTTAGATTATCATGAGTTTGCAAGTATTAAAATATATAAAGATTTTAAAGATTTTATTGAGCAAAACAAAGATAAGCAGATTTGGGCTTGTACCACTAAAGCTAGTAGTTATTATCATCAAGTAAAGTTTTCTAAAGATGATATGCTTTTGTTTGGTCCAGAGACTAGGGGGCTACCTGCTGAGATTCTAGAATATTTGGGAGAAACACAAATTAAAATCCCTATGAATAAGAATAGTAGAAGTCTAAATTTATCGAATGCAGTGGCTGTTATTTTATATGGGGCATTAGACAATATTGGTTTTGAAAACTTACAATTAATTTAATTTGTTTTCTTTATAAAATTTTGGCTCAAATCTTATACCGTATTTTACATTCATCCACATTCTACTAATAAATGATTGTGTTTCAGCATCGTGAATATTTAATACATACATTTTTTCTAACATTTCATTAGTGGGTTTTATATTTGTATCATTGAATAGTTTTGATAGGTATTTTTCATTACCAGTCATAGCATTTGGTTGATATAAATAATTACTATTTTGAGCTGCAACATAAGGATCAATTATGTAATTTATAAGCTCATAAACTTTATCTAAATTTTTAGCACCTTTAGGAATCATTAACATATCAAACCAGATGTTAGTCCCTTCTTTAGGAACAATATATTCTAGTGTAATATCTGGATTTATTTCTTTTGCTCTCTCAACAGATCTTACCACATCACCAGAATATCCCATTACTAAACAGAGATTTCCAGCTGTAAAGTCATTTTGATATTTATTACTATCAAAATACTTAATGTAAGGCCTTACATTATCAATCAGATATAGTGCGGCTTCTTCATAGGCTGCTTTATCTGTTGTATTTGGGTCTATACCTTTATAGAAGAAATAGTTGCCAAAGATTTGTTCAGGTTCATCTAATAGGGATATTCCACAATTGGAAAGCTTACTTAAATATTCAGGATTAAAAACATAATTCCAGCTATTTGGTATAGCATCTTTACCTAGCCTTTCTTGAATTTGCTCTTTGTTATAAGCAAGTCCAGTTGTGCCATAGCTATAAACTATTCCATACTTATTGTCAGGATCATTTATTTCTGAGATTTTATTGTAGATAATGTCATTTTTATATTTTAAATTTGGTAGCTTTGATTTATCTAATTCTATAAGAGCATTAGATTGGATTTCACTTGGTAGATATAGTGAGCCTTGTTCAATTAAATCAAAACCTGATGAACCTGTTAAAACTTTTGTTCTTGTCATGTTGTCATCAGATGTGTAAATATATTTTACTTGAGTATTACTAAGCTTAGAAAAACAAGGGATAATATTGGGTGAAATATAGTCAGCCCAATTTGTAAAATTTAGCATCTGTCTCTCATCAGTTTTTGTAAGAGGGGTCTTTAAGATACTATTCTTACAGATATATTTACTATCTTTAGCGTATAAGCTTGAAGCTGAAGTAAGCATTAAAGCAAGTGTTAAATATTTTACTTTTTCCATCTTAATTTAAACTTAATGATCCCTTGTTCTAATTCGGTATAAAGTATATACTAAAATGCTATATCGTATAAACTTTTTTAAGATCTTTGTGGAACAAATCCTGACTAGTAAAAAACTAGGTCTTATTCGTCTAGTTATGATTAATATAATAGCTGTCGATAGTTTGAGAAATATTTCAATAACAGCTCAAGCTGGCTGGATTGTAATAAGCTTTTACATTCTTGCAGCTATATTTTTTCTAATACCTTGTGCATTGTTGACGGCTGAAATGGCTACGGGCTCTTCAGATGAAACAGGTGGTATTTATATTTGGGTTAAAAAAGCTTTTGGAAAAAGATTTGGTTTTGTTATTTTATGGCTTCAATGGGTTTATAACCTAGTATGGTTCCCATCAATATGTGGTTTCTTTGCAGGAGTCATTGCCTATGTTATGGCACCTTTATTAGGGCAAAATGCTAATGATCTAGTCTCTAATCCTTGGTATATGATGTCGATGAGCTTGGTTATGTTTTGGAGTGCTACAGCTATAAATCTTTTTGGAATAAAAACATCTAGTACAGTTAGTACATTGGGAGCTATTATAGGAACATTATTACCTATGATAGTTATAATTTTAATAGCTTTTGTATGGTCAACAACTCATACAAATAATATAACAATGCCAAGCCTTAATGATTTTGTTCCTTCAGAAAATAATGTAGGAAGTTGGGCTTTATTTATTACAGTAATGTTTAGCTTGTTTGGTTTGGAGATGAGTGCAATTCATGCAGCTAATGTAAGAGATGCTAAGAAAAATTTTCCTAGAGCTTTGTTGATTTCTGGTTTTGTTATTTTATTAACATTAATTTTGTCAAATATTGCTGTAATCTTAGTAAGTGAACAGCTCGAGATAGGAGATGTTGATATTGTGACAGGGCTTATGGTTTCATTTCATTATTTTTTTTCACAGATAGGTATGCCTTGGTTGTCTTATTTAATAGCGGTCACATTAATTTTTGGGGCATTTACAACAACATCTGCATGGATAATGGGGTTATCTAGAGCTTTTATGGTTGTTAGTAAAGATAACTTGCTACCAGCTGTTTTTAGTCAAACCAATAAAAATGATGCTCCAGATAAGATTTTAGTATTCCAAGGGCTTATATTTACTATATTTTGTTTCTTTTATATATTTATGCCTTCTGTTCATTCAGCATATTGGTACTTGAGTGATCTTACTGCTCAGTTAGCAGTAATTGCATATATGGGGATGTTTGCTACAGCACTCAAGCTTAAGTTGACTCAGCCCTTGCAGGAAGGTCAATTTGAAATTTTCAAAGGAGCTATAGGCACATTTGTTATGTCTACTTTGGGTATCATTGGATGTGTTATAGCTGTTGTAGTTGGCTTTATTCCATTAGACAGTTCTGAGATGTCTGTGTTGTATTTTGACTCTTTACTCCTTGGTGGAATAGTATTAGCCCTGGTAATTCCTTATGTATTTACCTTAAAAATGGCTAAGTAGTCCTATTTCTCATAGCCTACATATTTAATATCTTTATTATTTATTTCAAATTTAAATACTATTCCTCTAAAGTAAAAATTAAAGTTGTTACGATCCTTTTCTTGATGTGCTCTATCCAAAACTTCTTTTTTTAAAGCATCATCTGTGTAGTGACATAAAGTAAAAAAATTTTGAAAATCAGAATAAAGTTTATCAAAGTTAACATCATTCATTTGCAGTATCCTTACTATTAATCTTAACTTTAAAAAAGTTTAAAAAAAATTATTTGTTACTGTATAATACATCTAGTTAAATATTAAATACAAATAAAAGGTTTGTGTAGTGAGACTATTAGTTGTAGAAGATGATTTGAATTTGGGTGAGGGACTATTAGAAGCTCTCCAAAAAGAAGGTTATTCTGTTAATTTAGTTTCTGATGGTGAGGCTGCTCAATTATTTATCGAATCAGGTCTTTATGATGTTGTTGTGCTTGATGTTGGTTTGCCTATAAGAACAGGTTTTGAAGTGCTAAAACATGCTAGAGATAAGGGTGTTAAAACACCTATATTATTATTGACTGCTAGAGATAGTTTAGAAGAGAGAGTTAAAGGCTTAGATTTAGGGGCTGATGATTATTTAACTAAACCGTTTGAGTTAGAAGAATTAGTCGCTAGAATAAAGGCTATTTCTCGTAGAGTTGCAGCGAAAACCAATAAAACGTTAAATGAAGAAGTTAAATTTGGAGATTTTTGCTTTAATTCAGCTTCTGAAACTGTAACTAGAAATGGTGTGATAATCCCTATTTCTAAAAAAGAATTAGCTTTACTTTCTATCTTATTAAATAATGCTGGTCGCGTGGTACCTAAGACACAGTTATTAGAGGAAGTTTATTCGACTGATAAAGAAATGGATACAAATACTCTTGAAGTTCATATGCATAATCTCAGAAAGAAAATTAATATGTCTGATTTTATTCAAACAATAAGAGGTGTAGGCTATTTCATTCAAAAAGATAAAATTGAAAAGTAAAAGAGCTAATAGCTTGTATATTGTTGAATGTATAAAAAATTAAGTTTTATAAATGAGTTTTAATTTTACTTTCTGGTTATTGTTTCTTTCTATTGCTTCAGGAGTTATTTACTTAATTGATTTGTTTTTCTTTCAAAGAAAAAGACTTAAGCCGTATAAGGCTGAATTAAAAAAATTATCTAAAAAAGAGAAAAGACAGTTTTATAAAAACCATAATTTAAAAGCACCATTAGTAGCAGATTATGCAAGATCTCTTTTTGGTGTTTTTGTAGCAGTTTTTATAATAAGAACTTTTTTAATTGGAAACTTTTTAATCCCTACAGCATCAATGACACCAACACTTCCTGTTGGAGATTTTATTTTTGTCGATAAAACTGCTTATGGGGTAAGAGCTCCTTTTTCTAATAATGTGTTAATTCCGATTGGAGAACCAAAAAGAGGAGATATAGTGGTATTTCATTTCCCTGTGAATCCTAAAGTTGATTTTATAAAAAGAGTTATAGGAGTTCCTGGAGATGTGATTTCTTATAAAGATAAGAGATTAACTATTAATGGAAAGCCTTTAAAATATACAGATTGTGATTACCATACAAAAAATTACTATAATCAAGGCGGAAATAGAGAGTCGCAGGATATAGTCTGTGTAGAGCATTTAGGTGATATTCAATATAAGGTTGATTGGATGAGTATAGCAGAGCCTACCAATTTTGATGGAGTAACTGTGCCTGAAGGAAGCTATTTTGTTATGGGAGATAATCGTGATAATAGTGAAGATAGTCGCTATTGGGGATTTGTTTCTAATAAAGATTTAGTTGGTAAAGCTAAAATAGTCTGGTTCAGCTGGGATAGTCATGATAAATCAGTAAGACTAGGTGAAATAGGTAGGACTTTTTAGATAATGTCTAAAGACTATATATCTCTATATAAAAAAATTAATTATTCATTTAAAGATCAAGCTTTTGCGATAAGAGCACTAACTCATCGTAGTAAAGGTAAAAAAAACTATGAACGGTTGGAATTCTTAGGGGACTCGATATTAGGATTTCTAATAGCAGAGGTGTTGTTCTCTATGTTCCCTGAACAATCTGAAGGTAAACTTTCTCAGATAAGAACTAAGTTAGTGAAAGGATATACTTTAGCACAGCTAGCTCTAAAGTTAGGTCTTGATGAGTATATAATTTTGGGCGCAAGCGAGTTAAAAGGTGGGGGACATAAGAGGGAGAGGATTCTTGAAGATGTCTTAGAAGCTTTAATCGGTGCTATATATTTAGATAGTGATTTTGAGACAGTTAAAAAATGTGTGATTAGCTGGTATAGGCCTATATTAGAAAATATAGATCTTGATGTTGTTAAAATAAAAGATAACAAATCAAAATTACAGGAAATTTTATTACAAAATACTTATGAGTTACCCGACTATGCTCTTGTGAAAACTGAAGGGGAAGATCATCAGCAAATATTTACTGTAAAGGTTTTAGTGAAAGAGCTTGATTTGGAAACAGAGGGTGTCGCAGATAGTAAAAAAAAGGCTGAGCAATTAGCTGCAGGAGAGATGATTAGATTCCTTGCAGAAAAGGAGCTGTATGAAAAAAAGAAATAAACTCAATTTGAACGGGGTGGTAGTGATTAATAAACCCCGGGGTTTATCATCAAATAAAGTTCTTCAAGAGGTTAAGCATCTATTTAATGCTCAAAAAGCTGGTCACACAGGCACTTTAGATCCAATGGCTACAGGAGTTTTACCTATTTGTTTTGGTAGAGCAACTAAAATAGCGCAGTATTTATTAGACTCTGATAAAGAGTATATGGCTACAATTAAGTTAGGTGTAGAAACTGATTCGGGAGATGCTGAAGGGCAGATTATAACTGAAAGTAAGCAAGTACCTAGTTTAGATGAGAGTTTAATAGAGAAAATATTAAGTAAATTTAGAGGAAAAATTGAACAAGTTCCACCAATGTTTTCAGCTTTAAAATATAATGGACAACCTTTGTATAAACTAGCTAGAGCTGGCGAGAAGGTTGAGATAAAGCCAAGAAATATAAACATATATAAGTTAGAGTTAAAATCTTTCGCAGAAGATAATATAAAAATATTAGTTAAATGTTCTAAGGGGACATATATTAGGAGTTTAGCTATAGATATTGGTAGAGAGTTAGGGTGTGGCGGGCATTTGATAGAACTTCATAGAGTTGCAAGTGGACCTTTTAATATTCAGCAAGCTTTTGAGCTAGAAAATTTAAAATCATTAAGTTTAGTGCAAAAAATTGATACCATTAATCATGTAGAAAAAGTTTTTGAGGATAAGCCAATTTATTATTTGGCAGAAAACCTTAAAGATGATTTGTTAAAAAGAGGGAAGTTACCTGTTAAACTGGAATTAGATGGAGTGGTGAGAATTTATAGTGACGATATATTTATTGCAATTGCAGAGTTTGATCAGGGTAAATTAAAAAATAAAAAGTTCTTTGAACAGGATATATTTATAAGTGAGTAAATACAATATTGAAAATGACCCTAATAAAGAGTTAGAGGCACAAAAATACACCAACCCAATTCCAAGTAGAGAGTTTATTCTCAAATACCTTAAAGATCTTGGTTTTCCAGCAACGATAGAAAATATTGCACAAGCTTTGGAAATAGATAAAAGATCGCAGCTTGAAGGCCTTATCAACAGACTTGGGGCTATGGATAGAGATGGGCAAGTTGTTAAAGATAAATCATTTTATAGATTGGCTGATTATAAGCATCTATATATAACATCAAAAGTAAGATCTGATAAAGATGGGCGACTAGTCTTATTTTCCCATATTGAGCAAGCTGAAGTAGTTATTTCATCAACATATTCAAAGATGTTATTTGTGGGAGATGAGGTTGCAGCTAAGATTATTGGTTTGAATAAGAAAAATCAGTTAGAAGCAGAAGTGACAACCATTTTAAAAAGAAATACAAAAACTTTAGTTGGTTATTATGATACCTGCTTTGATGGTCATTTTTTAAGACCGGTAAGTAAAAATATAAGTTCTAATATTATCTTATTGCCTCCTAGAGAAAAAATAGAACAACATTCGCTTATTGAAGCTGAGATTATAGTTCAACCAAGTATTATAGGCGCAGCTGTAGGAAGGTTTTTAAGAACTGTGGAAGAAATGTCTCCTGTTAAAGAAGCTATGATGATAGCTAGTAAGAAGTATGATTTAACAGAGGAGTGGAGTAAAACGGCCTTAAAATATTTAGAAAAAATATCTGAAGATGTGAAGTTAGAAAATAGAGTGGATTTAAGATCGCTAGACTTTGTAACTATAGATGGTGAAGATGCTAAAGATTTTGATGATGCTGTTTATGCAACAAAAACAAAGAGTGGTGGTTGGAAGTTATATGTTGCGATAGCAGATGTTTCTAATTATGTAAGAAAAGATACTGCTTTAGACCTGGATGCTAAAAAGAGATCCACATCAGTATATTTCCCTGGCTATGTAATACCAATGCTACCAGAGAAGTTATCAAATGAACTATGTTCGTTACAACCTAAAGTCGATAGATATTCACTGGTATGTGAAATGAATATTAGTAGTAATGGGACACTTTCAAGATATAAGTTTTATTCTGCGGTTATTAGATCAAAAGCAAGACTTACTTATACTGAGGTTGCTAACTTGTTGGATAAGAAGAAAAACTCTATTGTAGAAAAATCCCCAGAAGTTATCCCTAGCTTATTTACTTTATATGATTTATATAAAATATTACATCAGGCTAGAGATGAGCGTGGCGCTATAGATTTTGATACGGTTGAAACGCAAATACTTCTTGATGAACATAATCATATTGAGTCAATAGTTCCAAGGCATAGAAACGATGCGCATAGATTAATTGAAGAATGTATGCTTATAGCAAATACAGCAGCAGCTAAGTTTATGATTAAGCATAAAAAAACTTCACCATTTAGAGTTCATAGTGAACCTAAAGAAGAAAAAATGCTTGCGCTAAAAAAATATTTGGGCTCTCAAGGAATACATCTATCACAAGGTAAAGATGGAAAAGTCACACCTCAAGCAATATCTGAAATGCTTGAAAGTGTTAAAGATCGTAAAAACTTTGACGATATACAATTGATGACTTTAAGAAGTATGAATCAAGCTGTTTATAGTATTGATAATCAGGGACATTTTGGATTAGCATATAAAGCTTATACTCATTTTACCTCTCCTATAAGAAGATATCCTGATTTAGTAGTCCATAGGCTTATAAAATCAACAATTGATGAATATGGTTACGGAGGTAGTGACTATAAAGCAGGAGAATTAGCTGCTATTTGTGATAATGCATCTAATCAAGAAAGAAATGCTGACGGCGCTTCTAAACAAGTTGAAAATTGGCTGAAGTGCTACTTCATGAAAGATTATATCGGAGAAGTTTTAGATGCTCATATAGCACATATTAACGGTTTAGGAATATTCGCTGAATTAAAAAATATGTACATAGAAGGGCTTATCCATGTTTCGGCTATTAAAGGAGACTATTATATTTTTGATGAGCCTAAAAATATTCTTATAGGAAAGAGAACTAATAGAGTATTTAGGTTAGGTCAAGAAATAACAGTACGTGTTGTAAGGGTTGATCTTGATAAAATCCATATAGATTTTGAATTGGTTGATAGTAAGACTGATCCTGAATTGGAAAAATCTTTAACGCCAAGAAAAAGCAAAAGAGCTAAATTTAAAGCATCTAGAAAACGTTCAGAAAGGAAAAAAAGAGCAAAAAAGAAAAAAATAAGTGAGCTTGAGTCTTAAAAATTAAAACCATCTTTTTTGCAAGCATCTAAGAATTCTGGTCTTTGAGATATTTGCTTAGCTAAACGTTTTACATTTTCACCAGTGGTAACAGTTAAGTAAGGAAAGAACTTAGCTGCCCATTTGGTATATATGGTTATTAAATAGTCTACAATTGTTGCTTCATTGCCAAACATGAATTCATTTTCAGAGAGGTGATTGTCAACTATTACCCATAGTTCAGAAATTTTATCAGCTAGTTTTTGTAAAACTTCTATATTCTTATTTTCTCCCATAGCGTTAGCTGTACCTGTGGCACGGGTGTAAGAAGGATGAAGGGTAGCATAGTTAAACATTAATTTTTGATAAAACTCTCCCTTATCCTCTATAGATATTTTTTTTAATGAATCACAATGTTTATCTAGTAGATATAAAGTAATAGCAGCACCTTCAGAAATTACTCTTTTGCCAGTGTCTAAAGCAGGTACTTGGTTAGTTGGTACTATTTTAGAATAGTTCGGAACATCCTTGCGATGGATTATTTTGTAATCTACTTTTAATTTTTCTAGTAGAACAGCTATTGCTGTAGAACATGATCCTGGAATTGAATAAAGAATATACATATTTTCTAAGTTTTTTCTTTTTGGTGAAAATATTATATATATTTCTGATTTAGATGAGTAGTTTATTCAAATACTTAATATTTATGAATATTTGGTTAGATATGGGTTATGAAAGCTTTGGAATAAGTGCTTTTAAAGCTTTTCCTAGGATTATTTTTTTGAAATGTTTTTTCATAAATTTCTCCTTTAAAATGTTTTATTAATTTAATAAAGGAATGAAGTCTTCCTTTTATATATAATTGTAAGTGGAGAGAAATATATTGTCTCTATACAAAATTGTATATCTGCTATACAAAAAGGAATATAAGGTATGAATTATAATGATTTATTTTTGTTTATAAAGCTTATAAAACTAGGATCATTTACAGCTCTTGCTGAATCACTGAATACTTCGCAAGCCACTGTATCTAGAAGAATAAAGCAATTAGAGGAATCATTAGGAATAAATCTAATGAGAAGAAACTCTAGAGGGCTTATTGAAATGACATCTCAAGGTAGAGAGGTTTTTGAAAGGTTTGAGGGAATAGAGCAGAATGCTAGTGATGCATTACAAGACATTGTTAATAAGACAAAAGATGTTGAGGGTATACTAAGAATAGCCTTACCAAAACAATTCTTTGATAATATTTTATTAGAAAAATTAAAGCACTTTTATTTAAAATACCCAAAAGTTGTATTAGTCTTCTCTTATAATGGAGGGGCAATAGATCTATTAAAAGAAAACTGTGATATAGGGATTAGTTTTCACAAGCCAGTCGCTCAAAGCAATACTATAAAGTTGTTAATAAAGACTAAAAATAAATTATATGTTTCACGAAAATATATGGAAGCTCATGGTATTCCAGAAACACTACAAGAGTTAAAAGATCACCGTCTAGTTGGATTTTTACAAAATGGTGAAATACAGACAAAGCTAATTGCAACATCTGAAAAAACTAATAGAAAAGAGGAATTCAATTTTAAACCTAGGTTTATACTAAATAATGCCTTTTGTGATGTTAAAATCGCATTTAGTGATGCAATTGTTATTAATACTTTTGACATTTTCATAAACCCTTCTGATGAAAAAAAGTTAGTACCAGTTTTAGATGATTATCACTTTGGAGAGTTTAATTTTTATTTGATTAGAGGTGCGGGAGTAAGAAGTAAATTGGAAGATACTTTTGTAGATTTCTTAAAAGTTTGTTTATCAAAAGAGAATTAAAATACTCTATAGTTGCTTCAACTATTATAATCTTTTTATCAATGCTATAATTTTCTTAATTATTCTTTGAAATATATAGATATGAAAAAAAATAATTTAATTTTTGGTATTTTGGTTGCAACAATATTTCTTTTGTCTTCTTGTAGTAAAACAAGTGTCAATTATGAAAAGTCTGATAGTGTAGATACAACTTCGATTAACTTTAGTTCAACAGATCTTCAAGCTATGACTAAGGATATGGTTGAGGATATGTTATCGTCAAAAGCTGTTGTGAGAATAACATCTATGGAAAGACCAACTTTATTCTTTAGTAATATTCGTAATGAAACGAGAGAGCATATAAATACAAATATGCTATCTAATACAGTGCAAACCCAGCTTATAAAGAGTGATATGTTCCAAGTTACAGATATGGAGCAAATTAAGAATGTTAGAGAGCAGCTGGGATATCAAGCAAATAGTGGTATGGTTGATCAAAATACAGCTATAAAGCTAGGGCAGCACATTGGTGCTAGGTATATGGTTTATGGTAGCATTCAAGATATTGATAATACAAATGTAGATGGCGATAAAAGGTCTAAGTTCTTTTTAGCAACATTAAAAATGATGGATTTACAAACAGGCTTAATAATTTGGCAAGATGATAAGCAAATACGAAAATCACAAACTAGATCAACATTTGGATGGTAATTCTTTAAGATATGTAAATGGAGAGTAATATGAAAAAGAAAATTTTAACATCTTTGCTTTTAGCATCACTTTTTACGAGCACTGCATTTGCTCAAGAAACTAATGATACACAATCAGTTCAACAGCAAACCACGTCAGACTCAAAAAATATAGAGACTGATAATGTTTCGGATTTAAATAATTCTATTAGTTCTGATGCTAAGCCTGTCCAAAACCAAGACGGTAGAACTGCTGAGCAAATATTAGAAGATGTTATGGAAGCTTATATTAATGAAAATAATTTAAGAGATAAATATGCTTATGTTGGTTCAGCTGTTGGAGAAGCTTCTTTTAATCAGACTAACTCAAACTATACAGATGGTGTGCAAATAGCATTTGAAAAATCTTTAATAAAAGCACAAGCAGAATATATTTCATTTATCTCTGCAAACACAAAGGTTGATAAATCTTTAAGTATAAATAGTAATCAGGGTACAGGAGCTAATGAACTAAATACTGATTCTGATAAGCCTAAAGCTGGTACACAGGCTGCGATAGATGCTAAAACTATGGCGTTAAGTGAAGCTGAACTAGATGCAAAGCTTAAAGCAAATGGTGTTAATCCTAATGATATTGCCTCACCAGATGAAAAGAGAAAACTTTTACTTAATCAGCAAATGACAATTCAAAGTTTAACTACTGGATTTGGAAACTTATCAGGATTGTTGCCAATAAAGACTTTTGTGGTTGAAAAAGATGGTAATGCTGCAGTAGGTGTAGTGGTTATCTACTCTGATAAAATTAAAGGGATGTTTGAAGATATTAAACACGGCAATGAACCTGTAATAAAAGGTAAGGGTGGGAAGCCAACAGCAGATTTATATAAAGATAAATCTGGTGAAGATATGATGGGAGATTTTGGTATTAGAGTTGGTTTTGATGAAAATAATCAACCATATATTTTATCTTTTGGTCAAGGATCTTATACTGGAGCTAAAATTCAAGGTGTTTCAGCTTCTAGTTATGCTTATAAACAAGCAGAGATTCAAGCAAGAGCTAATATAGTAACCTTAGTTGCTGGACAAATGTCTACAAAAGAGGCTTTAACTCTATCAGAAAATATAGCGAGTACATTAGTTAAAAATACACAGACAGATCAGTTAAGAAGAGATGATACAACTGATATAGAAAAAGCTCTTTCAACTTATTATCAGACTCATGCTCAGCTTGATTTAATAGGTTTGAAAACAGTTAAAAAATGGAGATATACACTACCAAGTACTAGCAATACAGTATATGGCGTAGTGATAAGATGGAATCCAGAACAAGTTAAAACAGCTAATGCTATCAAAAATTTTGATTATGATAAATATCGTAGAGAACATGCTCAAACTAGTGATAGTGGAAAAACTTCACTAAATGGTCAAGTTATCATTAGGCAAAGTGATGATAATGAGTATTTAAATCAATTCTAATTTTGAGATAAGTATTATGTTAAGAAATGTGCTTTTAGTATTTACTACATTCTTGCTTGTAGCATCGTTGTCTTTAGCTGGTGATCATATATTGGTTGATGGCTTTGGAAAAACAAGACACAATGCTATTATAAATGCTTTGATTCAAACAGTTAATAAAAATGAAAAAGCCAATGAAGCAGAAATTGAGAAAGAAATAGATAATCTAAATACTCAAATGCCAAATACTTCAGGAAGTTTAGAAATAGCTCTTACAGAAAACTTTGAAAAAGAAATTAGAAAAATAACTAAAGGCTTGATCATATCTTATACAATAGAAAATGAAATCAAACATCAAGAAGGATATGAGGTTAGATTATCTATAAATTTAGGACAGTATCAGCCAGTTGATGAAAGATCTAAACTTAATATGTATAAAGTTGCAATAGTTCCATTTAATGTTAAGCAAGATGCTATAAATGCTGGTGATACAACAACTTCAGTAGTGAAAATAGGTTTAGAAGAAGCTATAAAAGCTCAATTTACTCAATCTAGAAAATTTAGAATAGTAAATCGAAATGAAGATGATGAAGCAATTTATCAGTCTGAAATAAAAAAAATAAACTCCTCGACTTCAGCAGAAGAAAAACTAAAACTAGGTCAGAAAATTGGAGCAGATTTTATTTTGACTGGTGATGTTTTAGCTTTAAGTATAAATGAGAAAAAGTCATCTTATTATGGAGAGAATTTTGCTAATTGGAGAGTTTCAGCCACAGTTTCTTATAGAGTGATTGAATTAGCTACTATGGAAGTAAAATGGTCTAATACTGTTACAGTATCTCTGCCATCAAGTGAAGCAAATGAATATATAGAAGCAAATAATGGTTCTTTATTAGAAGTTGAAAATAGACTGTACCATAAGATAGGTAAAGAAATAGCAGATCAAGTTATAGGAGCTATTTACCCACTGTCTGTACTTTCTGTTGTAGATAATAATATATATCTTAATCAGGGTGGTGAAAGAGTCAAAAGAGGAAGTATCTATACTATAAGGTATAGTATAGGAACAGTAGAAGATAGCTCTACAGGTCAACATACTGTATTAGATAGTAAGCCATCCGCTAAAATTAGAGTTATAGATGTAATGCCAAAATATTCTATAGCTGAGGTTATAGAAGGTGGAATCAATAATATACAAAAAGGTGATAGAGCATATTTATCTAACTAAATATTGAGCATGAAAAAAATATTCCTAAAATTATTTCTCTATATATCTTTTTTTAGTTTTATTACTAGTTGTGCAACTCTTAGCTCTAGTCATCCTGACAAAATAAAGCCAGCTAAAGATTCTATAAGATCAGGAGTTCCGAAAAAAGAAGAGCAAAATTTAAGAAAACTATTTTTATCAGAAAGTGTGGATTCACCAATTGGATTTCTTGAGGTTGGAAGATTTGAGCAATTTGCTGGTAGTGTTGATACATCACAAAAAAATTATAATAAAGCTACAGACTATATAGCAAAAACTCAAACTCAAGCGTTAATTAGAGTAAGAGATATTCTTTCAGGTATTCAATCAGTTGCTTTAAGTGATAAAGAAAGGCAGTACCGTATTCAAGATTATGAAATAACTTTTTTATATATCTATAGAGCATTAAACTTTTTGATTAATAAGAACATTGAAGATGCTGCTGTAAGTATAAGAAATTTATCTTATGCTCAATATGCTACTTTTGAGTCAAAACAGTTAGCTCAAGATATTCAAAGAACAACAAAACAGGACATTAGAGGTGGTGAATCTCAATATATCACTAGAGATTTTGTTAATACTAAGCAGTTTAGGGATACTCAAGAGATTGCTAGTAAAGTAGTTAATTCTTATGAAAATGGTTTTGGATATTATTTGGAGGCTCTAATATACCAAGCCTATGATAATAACCTAAATAATGTGCATTTATCTATGAAAAATGCTTCTGGAATATTGCCAAACAATCCATATGTGAGTAAAGATTATGAGCAAGTAAGAAAGGCATTCTATGGTGAAGCGCCTTTATATAAAGATAATCAAGGAAAATTAGTTCTTATATATGAGCAAGGACTTGTTGAATCAATAAAAAGATTTGATCTGCCAATAATAATCTTTGCAAGAATGGCAGGAGTGCAAAAAATATCTCTTCCTTATTATGGTAAATATGTTTTAGATCCATCAATAGATGTAAAAGTTTTTAAAGATAATAATTTAGTAGGCTCAGGTAAGACATCTTTATTGGTTGATACTACTGCTATGGCTGCTAAGTCATTAAGTGATGATTATCCTGCTATTCTTTCTCGAGAAATAGCTAGAGTTATAGCAAAAGTAACTGCTTCTGTAGTAGCAATACAGTCATCTGGTGATTACGGTGCTTTAGCAGCTATTGCTGCAACTGCTTATTCTCAGCTTACTACAGTTGCAGATCAGAGAAGCTGGTTGCTATTACCAAATAATGTCCAGTTATATAGTATAAATTTAGATCAGGGTTACTATAATATTGAAATAGATGGAAAAATAAAGAAAGTTAAAGTTGAACATGGTAAAAATTCTTTGTTATGGATTACTAAAGTCGATAAATACGATCAAGTAATGTTCAATAGTGTTTTATAGAGGTGGCTGGAATTTTACTTAGGTTCCATATATCATTATAGGGTTATATTTTTTATATTCTTGGAGTTTATTTATGAGAATAGTTTCTGTGGATGATATGGCTAAAATTGTCCAAAAACATGGTTTTGATCATTTTGTAAAAGATCTTGTTCAGTATACAAAAGAAGATTTTATAAGATGGAATAAGTTTGATAAATCACCAAGGTACGCAGCACATGTTCCTGGTGGAGTTTTAGAGCTTATGCCAACTGCGGATGATAAGTTATTTACATATAAATGTGTGAATGGACATCCTGGAAATCCATTTGATGGAAAACAAACAGTTGTAGCTACTGGGCAACTTAATGAAATCAAATATGGATATCCTTTATTAATATCTGAAATGACACTTTTAACTGCTTTAAGAACAGCGGCAGCAACTATTTTAGCAACTGATTATCTGGCAAGAAAAAAGAGTAAAACTCTAGCTCTAATTGGTACTGGTGCTCAAAGTGAGTTTCAAACTTTGGCACATAAACTAATAAGACCAATAGAAACTGTGAAATACTATGACACAGATCCTAAGGCAATGGTTAAGTATGCTAACAATATGAAAAATTCTGGCTTAAACCTTCAACCATGTGAGAGTGCTAAAGAAGCATGTGAAGAAGCAGATATTATAGTTGTTTGTACAGCTTGTAAGCTGCACGCGATTGTTATTGAGAATGATTGGATTAAAGAAGGTGTACATATAAATGGTCTTGGTGGAGATTGTCCAGGTAAGACAGAGTTAGATATGAAAATACTATTCCGTGGTAAGGTTGTTGTAGAGTACAAAGAACAATCTATGATTGAAGGAGAGATTCAAAATCTTTCTCCACAAGAAGTAAAAGAAGTTCTTCATGCCGAAGTTTGGGAAATACTTTCAGGCAATAAGGCTGGTCGCGAAAGTGATGATGAAATTACAATCTATGATTCAGTTGGTTTTGCTATTGAAGATTTTTCAGCATTAAGGTTAGTTCTGGATTTGGCCGATAAATATAAGATTGGCAGTGATATGAATATGATCCCGCCTATTAAAGACCCTAAAAATTTATATTCAGTCCTATAGTAATTTTGGAGTAATAATATGAGAAAAGTAGAAGCAATAGGAGTTTCTATTGGTAATGCTGGACGTAAAATAGGATGTGGAAGAGCACCTTATGTATTATTAAATCTTCTAAGAGATAGAAGAATAGATGCTCAAATTTTTAATTATATTGGTGGTCGTGTTGAAGTTGATACGATGGAGAGATATTTTACTAAAGTAGCTAAGAAAATATCTAGTGTGTTATCTGAAAACAAATTTCCTTTAGCATTAGGAGGAGACCATTCATGCGCTATAGGTACATGGAGTGGTGTTTATGATCATTTAAAAAAACAAGGAAATGATCTTGGATTAATATGGATAGATGCTCATATGGATAGTCATCGTCCAGATACATCTGAAACTGGTAATATCCATGGCATGCCTGTAGCCCACCTACTTGGTTATGGATATGAAGAATTTACACACATATTAAATAATGAGCCAAAATTGAAACCAGAGAATATTGTCTTTTTTGGTATACGTTCTTATGAACCAGCAGAAGAAGAGTTTTTAAATGAGCTTGGAGTAAAGGTTTATTATCAAAAAGATTTGAATAGTCAAAATTTTGAAAAACTCTTTTTAGAAGAGTTTGACCGTCTTGCAAAAGCAACAAATGGTAATGTTGGCATAAGCTTTGATTTAGATGGTTTAGATCCTGTCATGATGGATGCAGTTGGCACTCCAGTGGAAAATGGAATTCAGCCGGAAGTTTTCTATGAGACTATCTCTAAAATTGATTATGATAATTTAGTATGTTTTGAAGTAGCTGAATATAATCCAATGCTTGATAAAACTGGGCTTTCTTTAGGCTATATGGAAAAAGTTTTAAGACTTGTTGAAGGAAAAATAAAAGAGGGTTAGAAGCAATAGTTTTTATATCAGAGGGTAATAAGATATAATGATCTAACTACCTTTTAGATTTTAGTAGCTTAATGACTGATCAAAATATCCTTTTAATGACAGATAGTTATAAGCATTCACATCCTTTTCAATATCCTGAAAATACTAATTACCTTCATTTTTATATAGAAAGTAGAGGAGCATCAGGCCCTTATCTTAATGAGGAAACAAAGTTCTTTGGTCTTCAATATTATATTAAAAAATATTTATCTAAACCGATAACTATAGAGATGGTAAATGAAGCTAAAGAGCTTCTAGCTTTACATGGTATTCCTTTTTATGAAGATGGATTTAGAAAAATTATAGATAAATATAATGGTTATTTACCAGTTAGGATAAGAGCTATTAAAGAGGGTGTTGTTATCCCTACTAAAAATGCTCTTATGACTATAGAAAGTACAGATGAAGAGCTTTTCTGGTTACCAGGATTTTTAGAAACTCTTTTGCTTAAAGTTTGGTATCCAATTACAGTAGCAACTCTTAGTTATAATATAAAAATAGAAATTCAAAAATATCTAAAAGAGACGGCAGATACTTTAGATAAATTACCCTTTATGTTACATGATTTTGGATATAGAGGTGTTTCAAGTGAAGAGTCTGCTCAGATTGGTGGGGCAGCACATCTTACTAATTTCATGGGTACAGATACATTAGCCGCTTTAAAATTTTGCAGAGATTACTATTCAGAAGAAATGGCGGCATTTTCTATACCAGCTAGTGAGCATTCTACAGTTACATGCTGGGGTCATGGGCTTGAGAATGAGAAAGAGGCTTTTGAGAATATGATTAATAAGTTTGGCGATAATAGCCTTTTATATGCCTGTGTGTCTGATAGCTGGGATTTTAAAGGAGCTATACAAACATGGACTGATTTAAAAGATAAAGTTTTATCTAAAAAAGCAAACCTTGTTATACGACCAGACTCTGGTGATGCAATTGATAATATTACTTATGCCTTAGCTGAATTAGAAAAAAGCTATGGTGTAAAAATTAATTCAAAAGGATATAAGGTTTTAAATAAAGTTGCTTTGATTCAAGGTGATGGCGTCAATCTAACTCTAGTTAAGAAAATCTTAGAAGCAATGAAAAAAATAAAGTTCTCAGCTGAGAATATAGCCTTTGGTATGGGTGGAGCATTACTGCAAGGCAATTTTGAATCCTCTATAAATAGAGATAGTTTTAAATTTGCAATGAAATGTTCTGCTATCAGAAGAGGAAACGAAATCTTCGATGTGTATAAAAATCCAATAACAGATAGGACTAAAAAATCTAAAAAAGGGCGTCTTGATCTTATTAAAGATGAGAATGGAGAGTATCAGACTATAGTTTTAAATGAGAGCTTTAAAATTGGCCAATATCATCCTAAAAGTGAATTTGTGACATATTATGAAAATGGTCAGCTATTGTTTGAACAAAGCTTAAAAGATATAAGACAAAGAAGTTAATTTTGGTAATTAAATTACAGGAAGGTAGGTATGGGTTTAATAAAAGATTGGTCTTTTTTTTGGGATAATAGAGAGAAGTTTAGATTAGGTCATTTGACCACAGAAAAACCTAATCCTAAAACTATAGGATTAGCTGAAAAATCTCAGATAGATCTTGAGCTAGCTATAGAAATGATTCGATCAGTTGATATAGATGCTATTGAAAAACTTAAAGAATATTCTAAAGAGTTTGAGTTATTAAAATCCGATATTTCTAAGGCACTAAATGCTAATAAGGTTTTTATCTCTGGATGTGGTGCAACAGGAAGACTAGCACTTTTATTAGAAAGTCTTTGGAAAAGATATGCACCAGCAAACCTGAAAGATAAAGTTATAGGATTTATGGCGGGAGGTGATGCTGCCTTAGTTAAATCAGTTGAGGGTTTTGAAGATCATCCTGAGTATGCTACTAGACATGTGAAAGAGCTTGGATTTTCTGAGAATGATTTAATGGTTGGGGTTACAGAGGGAGGGGAAACTCCTTTTGTATTGTCAACAGTTGAATATGCAAAGGCTAATTCTAAAGTTGAGCCATGGCTTATTTATTGTAATTCAGATGAATCTTTGAAATCAGTTAAAAGATCAGATGATTTGATAACTTCCGATGATGTAAAGAGTTTAAGTTTGACTATAGAGTCTATGGCTTTAGCAGGTAGTACTAGAATGCAAGCAACAACTGTACAAACATTGTTTGTTGGTTTAGCGTTATTTGCACAATTTGAAAAAATTAATTTCTTAAAAGAGTTAGCTGCTCTTTTAGACGGAGTGAAGTCTATAAATGCTAGTGATGTTAAAGATTTTACTACATTTGAATCTGAATGTTATAGGAATGGTGGTTTTACAACTTACATAACAGATGATGAGTTAGGTTTAACAATACTTACAGATACAACAGAAAGAGCGCCGACTTTTAGTGTTACACCATTTGAAAATATTAATAATAAAGAAGATAAAACAAGCTATTGTTATTTATCGATAAAAGACTCTAATACTAATACATGGTCAAAAATTTTAAACCATAAACCTAGAACGCTAGAATGGGATTTCTCAATAGCAGATACAGGAATTGAAAGATTAGAGGGCTTTAATATTTCAGCTCAAGCTGTTAAAAGAAGATCTAGCTTAAATAATCATAAAGTAGTTGAAGTTATTAAAAATGAAAATGGTTATACAGTTGTTTATGACGATAAAAGCTTTTCTATAAAGCATAAAAAAATGTCTGAGGTTACATCTCAAGTTTTATTAAAAATTTTACTAAATACTCATTCGACTTTATTAATGGGTAGGTTAGGTAGATACACAAGTAATATCATGACTTATGTATCTCCAGCAAATAATAAGCTTATAGATAGAAGCACTAGATATGTAGAGTACTTATTAGAACAAACAGGGCATCCTAAAGTGGAGTATGATGATTTAGTCCAGAAGCTATATGAGATATCAAAAAACTTAACAAAAACAGACTCAATAGTAATGGAAACCTATAATCAGATAATAACCAAGGAAGCCTAATGATAGTAAATAAATATCAGAAGTTAGTTCTAGGCCTTATCGTTTTAACAGGGCTTTGTTCTGGCTTTGATATAGGTGTTATTTCAGGAACACTACCTTTAATAGAACAAGAGTTAATGTTGAGTCCTTTGCAACTTTCACAAATTGCGGGAGTAGTTTTTTTTGGTGCATTAATATCTAAGTTTATCTCAGGCTTTTTAATGGATTTATTTGGTAGAAGGAATACTATTTCTTTAGGATCATTTTTATTTGCAATATCCATAGTATTGATGATCTTGTCACAAAGCTATATGTCTTTATTATTATCTAGATTATTTCAGGGTATATCCGTAGGTTTTCTACTTACAGTAATACCTATATATATAGCAGAAGCTAGTTTTGTTAATTTCAGAGGAAGAGCTACAGGGATATTTCAGCTATCATTAGCTAGCGGGATATTTATTGCGAATTTATTAGCAAGTTTGTTGGCGGCGAACTATGGTTGGCGTTTAATATTTGCTTTTGCAATACCTTTAGCTATTTCATTGCTATTTGTAAGCTTTATAGCGCCATTTTCACCAGCATGGCTTTATTCTAAAGGTAAAACTGCTTTAGCAGATGAAACCAATAAAAGACTTTTTGCAGACTCACAACCGTCATCTTCGATAAGAGAGAAAATAAGATTTATAGATTTTATTGGGGCATTAAAAAATAAAACCTATTTCCTTCAATTACTTTTAATAAGCTTCTTAACAGTTCTAAATGGTTTTGTGGGAATTAATTTATTTATAAGCTATGGTCCAACAATATTTGGACAAGTTCTCCCTAACCTAAAAATTCATGCAAGTGACTATGGTTCAGCTTTGACACTTGTAAATCTATTAGCAACAGTAGTGGGTATCTTCTTTGTAGATAGAGTAGGACGTAGGAAATTAGCTATATCAGGTTTGTTAATTGCTTTTGTGTTTACTATTCTCACTATTATTGCATTACAGTGTGATCTAAAAATTATAGCTCTTATAGGTATAATTATAGTTGTATTTGGTGGGGCGGTTGGTCCAGCTGTATGTATTTGGCTGATTCTTTCAGAAGTTTTACCTATACATCTAAGAGGCATGGGTATTTCTATAGCATTGGTTTCTAAAGCGCTATTAGAAAGTATATTTATTTCTAGTTTCTTAGAGTTAGTAAATACTTATGGTTATCCACTAATCTTCTCATTTATGGCAGGTTGTATGTTGCTATTTGCAGTATTGGTTTATAAATTTTTACCAGAAATGGCAAATAAAGAATTAAAATAAGAAATAAATTGTTCTAAATATTTAATTTTTCATGCTTTGTGAAATAAGATCATCAAGATTATAACTAGCTATATCTTTTGCTTTAGCGTGTTGTTCTTCTAGAAGAGCAAAATCAGCATCGGCATAAGCACATAACTCATGATTTTCATTATATATATCAACTTTCATCCACACAGTTGTTCGGCTTTTACGAATAAGTGTAGTTTTAAAAATATATGCTAACTTACTATAAGCAGGCTTTAAATACTTCACATTTAGATTGCGTGTTACACAAAAAGATTTTGCAGCCATTAGAACGTGCTTTCCTAATATATCGTCACATATCAGTGCTATGATGCCACCATGAATGACATTCTCCCAACCAACATGGTGTGGCAAGCATTTAAACTTCGTATATAGATGATTGCTAATGTGATATAGAGGTAATTGCAAACCAATAGGATTTTTATCTTTAGAGCTAAAGCAAGTATAGTTCCAGTGAAAATCTATAGGTTTGTAGTCATCTAGATTTATCATAATAATAAATACCTTATTTAAATTAGTAACAAGCTTCAATAATTCCAGCTGCACCCATACCTGTACCAATACACATTGTGATCATGCCATATTTTTTACCAGTACGACGTAAGCCATGAAGAGCTTTTACAGTTAATATTGTACCAGTTGCTCCAAGAGGGTGTCCAAGAGCAATAGCTCCACCACAGGGGTTAACTTTTTTCTCATCAAGCTCTAAGTCATTAATCACAGCTATTGACTGAGCAGCAAAAGCTTCATTAAGTTCAATCCAATCTATATCATTCATAGTTAAATTAGTCTGCTTAAGTACTTTTGGAATAGCTTTTACTGGACCAACACCCATAATGCGAGGTGGTACTCCAGCAACAGCAAATCCTAGAAATTTACCAAGTGGTTGTAGATTATGTTTTTTTAGATATGATTCACTAACTAAAACTACAGCTCCAGCACCATCAGAAACTTGAGAACTATTCCCGGCAGTAACAGAGCCTTTAGCAGCAAAAGCTGGTTTTAGTTTAGCCAAAGCCTCTATAGATGTATCCTTACGAGCACCTTCATCAATAGCAATAATTTTTTTATGATCAACTATTCCACCAGTTTCTTCATCAGGTTTACGATGACTTACATCTATAGGTAAGATCTCATTATCAAAATAACCATTTTCGATAGCAGTAACTGCTTTTTGATGACTCTTAAGTGCAAAAGCATCCTGCTCTTCACGAGAAACATTCCAGTCTTTTGCCACATTTTCAGCTGTAATACCCATACCGTAGGCGATAGCAACATGCTCATCGTTAGCAAAAATTTCTCTACTGAAAGAAATGTTATTACCACCGAATGGAATCATACTCATACTCTCTATTCCTGCTCCAATTGCTACATCAATATTTCCTTGAGCAATTTCATTTGCAGCAATAGCGATAGACTGTAAACCTGAACTACAATAACGATTTATTGTAAATGCTGGTATAGAATCAGGTAAGCCTGCTAGTAGTGTTGAGATTCTAGCGACGTTCATACCTTGCTCAGCTTCAGGCATGGCACAACCAACTACTATGTCATCTATATCTTCTGGATTAATACCTGATTCTTCAACAGTCATTCTTAAGACATCAGCTAATAGATCATCAGGGCGTTTCTTTGCAAACCCACCTTTTTTACCTTTTGTAACAGGAGAGCGTTTTGCAGCTACTATATAAACATTTTCACTCATGTGAATTACTCCTTAAAATTAGTTTCTTAACGGCTTACCTGTTTCTAACATATATTGCATACGAGCAGCACTTTTTTCTGATGATGCTAACTCAATAAAGTTTTCTAACTCTTTTTCTAGCAGCCAATCTTCAGAAACCATAGTATCTTTTTCAATTTCTCCTCCGCACATAGCATCTACAAGATTAGATGCAATTTTATAATCGTGGTCTGAGATTTGATTACCTTCTTTCATATTTATTAGTAAGGCTTTAACTGTAGCAATACCAGTTTCACCAAATACTTTGATCTTTTGTTTTAACGGAGGTTGATATTCTGAGAATGCCATAAGTTGAGCTTTTTTAAGTGCAACAGCTAAGATTTCCTTTGTATTCATAACAATGATATCGCTCTCACGTAAGAAGCCCATTTCTTTTGCTTCATAAGCACTTGTAGCAACCTGTGCCATAGCTAAATTTTTGTAGCGTTTTTCAAAATCTTTCCATGGATCTTGAGCTTCACTAGCACGTTTTGCCATTTCTTTTGAGCCGCCCCAGCCAGGTATAATTCCTACTCCAGCTTCAACTAATCCGATATAGCTTTCATAAGCAGCAACAGCAGCATCACAGTGAAGAATAGTTTCACATCCGCCACCAAAAGCAAAGCCTTTAACAGCAGCAACAGTAGGGATCTTACTATAGCGTAATTTTTGCGTGATTATTTGATGTCCTTTACGAATAACTTCTTCGATAGCAGTTTTACCATTCATGGTAAACTTAATACCAAACTCTTCTAAGTTTGCTCCAACAGAGAATACATCTTGCTCTTGCCAGATGACCATTGCTTGACACTTCTCTTCAGCGATATCGATAGCTTGAGAAATTCCATCAAGAACATCATCACCAATTGAGCACATTTTACTTTTAAATGATAATATTCCGATGCCTTTATATTCATCAACTTGCCATAGTTTAACTCCATCATTTTCAAATAGAGTCTCAGTAGTTATATTATTATGTTCACCAATAACCATTTCAGGGAATAGTTGACGTTTGTAAACAGGTAGACTCTCACGAGATACTAATTTTTTATCAGAATAACTAAACTGTTTATTATCTGCATATACTCCATTTTCTAGAGTATCAACCCATTCAGGAAGAGGTTGTTTCGATAAAGTCTTACCAGATGCAATTTCTTCTTTTAGCCAACTAGCTACTTTATGCCAACCAGCTTGTTGCCAAATTTCGAAAATACCTTCTTTCCATCCAAATCCCCAACGGATAGCCATATCCATATCTCTTGGGAAATTAGAAATATCACCAACTAAAACAGCAGCATAGTGGAACATCTCTCTGAAACATACCCATAAAAAACGAGCTTGTTGATTTTCGCTATTACGTAATGCCTCAAGTTTTTTGCCCCAATCTTTTTCAGATAGGATTTCTAAGACTTCTTTATCAGCTTTTTTCTCAGAAGGGCGATACTCTTTTGTTTTTAGATCTAATACTTTGATGCCATCTTTCTCTTTTATATATAGACCTTTTTTAGTTTTTTGCCCTAAAGAGCCTTCTTTTATTAGATCATCAATCCATTGAGGCAGTTGGTAAACATGCTCCCAACCATCTTTTAGATTTGTTTTCATAGTATCAACAACATGGGAAAGTACGTCTAATCCAACAACATCTGCAGTACGATATGTTGCACTCTTCGCACGTCCAAGTTTTTTGCCAGTCAAACCATCTACAACCTCAAGAGGAATATCCATATCTTCTGTGTAATAACAAGTTATTAACATAGAAAATACGCCTAATCTGTTTGCGATAAAGTTAGGAGTATCTTTTGTGCGGATTATACTTTTGCCAAGTTTAGCTGTTAGGAAAGTTTCTAATTTATCTAATATCTCAGTTTTTGTATTAGTATGAGGTATTAGTTCTACTAAAGGCATGTATCTTGGAGGGTTGAAAAAATGCGCCCCACAGAATTGACTTTGTAAGCTCTCAGGAAGATAGTCTGCTAGAGTTTTAATACTTAAACCAGATGTATTAGTAGTTAGAATAGTATTTGGATCTATGTGATTAGCAATTTTTGTATATAAGCTTTTCTTGATATCTAAACGTTCTGCAACCGCTTCAACAATCAAATCACAGTCTTTTAAAAGCTCTAGATGATCATCATAGTTTGCTGGAGTTATATAGTTGATTGAATCTTTTGATCCAAAAGGAGCTGGTTTAAGTTTTTTTAATTTCTCTAAAGCGCCTTCAGCAATAGCATTTGGTGATTTATCTTCAGATTTTAAATCAAATAGAATTACAGGAAATCTAGCATTAGCAAAGTGTGCAGCTATTTGAGATCCCATAACACCAGCACCTAATACAGCAACTTTATCAATAGCTTTACGCTTAGAATTTTTTGTAACTTCTTTAGTTGAATGCTTTAGTGTATTAGAAGATGAAGAGGATTCTTCTTTTGATGAACTATCATCTTCTGGAAGATATTCAGGGCCAAAAACTCTTAAATATCCTCTCATAGCATCTTCTTTACTCATTCCTTTAATAGCATCCCATGCCATCCATTTAGCACGTTCAACCATTTTTAATACAGAAGGGCATTTACCTTGAACATCACCTTCCATTACTTGCTTATAGAAAGCGTATAGTTTTAATTTTTGGCTATTATCTGGCTTAAAGTCAATCGTTGCATCACGTACTGCTTCAAGCATTTCATTAAATTTTTGTTCTAACTTTGACATTGCTTTCTCCTAGTTAGCTTTATTTTTCTGCCATTCTGGATGGGCATTTTTAGGTCCAAGGGCATAGTCATCAAACTCATCTGTTTGAATAACTTCATTAACTTTTTTTAGCATTTCTTTGACTTCAACTGATTCTTCAGTGGAAATAATATTTTGTTCGATTGCTTGATCAACTAATGATGACCAATTTGCTTTTGGAAGCTTATCGTTTTTAATTGCTTCTATAATTTTATGTTTGATTGAATTTACCTCTAAGGCGCTTAAGTAAGCATTTTCTACACGTCCAACAGGATCATTATCATCATTAGGAATATAACACTTAGCTTTCATCCAATTTCTAGTAGAACCATTTTTTACAAGCTCTTTACAAATTTTAGCCTCAAGCTCATCAGAAGGTTTTCTGAATTTCTTACCATATGGAAATACAAAAAGCTTCATTTTTAATGCTAAAAGTCTATTCGGGAAATTTCTAAATAGATCTAACATAGCTTGTTGAGCATTATATAGACAATATTGTAAACTCCATTGAACAAATAAATCATCATTTTCAGACTCACCAGAATCTTTATAATATTTCAGTACAGCACAAGCCATATACAAGTAACTCATAACATCACCTAGTCGAGCAGAAAGCCTTTCTTTTCGCTTAAGGCCGCCGCCTAGTATGACTAATGATAAATCATTGATATATGAAAAAGCAGTACTCATATGAGTTATATATTTGTAGTAGCGGTTAAATTTGCTTTTGTATCCTGTAGCTGTAATACCTCCAGTTAAACCATACCAAAGTGTACGACCACCATTGCTAAACATATAAGTAATATGTTTTTTCATTAGGTCATTAAAAGCTTTTTTTCCTTCTTCTTCATTTGGATTCATCAAGCTTTCAGCTTCAGAACGAATATATGGATGACAACGCATTGCACCTTGACCGAATATCATGAGATTACGAGTCATGATGTTTGCACCTTCAACAGTAATTCCAATAGGTGTTGCCATATATGGGATTGCTAGATAGTTATTTTTACCCATGATAATTGCACGACCACCGTGGATATCCATAGCATTATTTATTGTTATTCTTCCCATTTCAGTTAGATGGTATTTAGAAATAGCAGATGCTACAGATGGACGAATCCCTCCATCGATGGCACTTACGGTAAATTCACGAGTTGCATTTGCTAAATAGGCAAAGCCTCCTATTTCTGCTAGCTTTTCTTGAACACCTTCAAATTGAGCAATAGGAACTTTAAACTGTTCTCTAACACTACTATAAGCAGAAGTGATCACAGCTGACATAAGAGTATTAGCTGTACCACATGCAGGTAGTGAAATAGCGCGCCCAATAGATAGACATTCAACTAACATTCGCCAGCCTTCGCCAGCCATTTTTTGTCCACCAATAATCCAGTCTATAGGAATGAAAGCTTCTTTAGCCTTGATATAACCATTCATAAAGGCTTGCCCTAATGGAAAACCGCGTTTCCCAATCTCTAAACCTTTATGATCATGAGGTAATAGTGCACATGTTATACCTTCTTCACCAGTACCGTTTAATAATCCTTCAGGATCTTGTAGTTGAAAAGCTAGTCCAACTAAAGTTGCTACAGGAGCAAGTGTTATATATCTTTTATTAATATTTTCTAAACGTATGCCTAGAACTTCTTTTCCATTATGTTCACCATAGCAAACTGTTCCTTTATCAGGAAGCGAGGTCGCATCAGAGCCAGCTGTTGGGCCAGTTAAAGCAAAACAAGGAATTTCTTCACCAGATGCTAAACGAGGTAGATAATGATTTTTTTGTTCATCAGTACCGTAATGATGTAATAATTCACCAGGCCCTAAAGAGTTTGGAACCATGACAGTAATTGCAGCAGTAACACTTTTAGTAGCTACTTTCATTACAATCTCAGAATGTGCTGCTGCTGAAAAACCTTTTCCACCATGTTCTTTACGAGTTATAAGACCAAAAAATCCTTTTTCTCTTATGAAATTCCAAGTTTCTTCTGTTAGATCTTTATCTTCATAGTTGATTTTCCAATCATCTAACATGTTGCATAACTCAACTACTTCATTATCTAGGAAAGATTTTTCCTCATCAGATAATACAAATTTCTGTAAGCTATGTAATTTGTTAAAGTTAGGTTTTCCTTGAAATATTTCTTGCTCAAACCAGCAGTCACCAGCATTTAATGCAGTCTGCTCAGTTTTAGAAATAGGAGGAATTGATTTTTTACTCATTTTGTAGATTTTGTTGAACATTTTTTCTCCTCAAATAGAAATAAACGTAAAATTAAAAATTCTTACTGATAGTTTTCAGTATACTCCTTCTGCAATGATTTAATACTTATTTTCCCAACTGTATCCTTAGGAAGAGTATCTTTGAAAATCACTTTTTTTGGTATTTTGTAATGTGCTAATTTAGAGGTGCAATAAGCTTGTATTTTTTTACTAGTTATCTTTTGGCCCTCTTTTAATACGACAAAAGCCACAGGCATTTCACCAGTTTCTGATGATGGAGCTCCTATAACAGCAGCTTCCTCTATTTCTTCTTTATCAAGTAGGGCAAGTTCAATCTCTTTAGGAAAAACATTAAACCCAGAAACAATAATCATATGTTTAATTCTTCCAGATATAACTAGTCTTCCTTCTTCATCAATATAGCCTACATCACCAGTCTTTAACCAACCATCATCTGTGAAGTGTTCTTTATTTATTTTCGGAAGACACCAGAACCCTGGAGATTTTTGAGGTCCGGTTACCCAAATTTCCCCAACCTCTCCTTGTGGCAAATCATTTCCTTCAGTATCTCGTATTGAAACATCAGTATTAGGCAAAGGAAAGCCAACAGACCCATTAAATGGGGCATCATTATCTAAAGTATTCACACTAACTACAGGAGACATTTCAGATAACCCGTAACCTTCTCTGATGCTGACACCTGTGACTTCTTTCCACTTATCTGCAATAGACTTCATGGTTGGCATACCACCACTTATAGAAAGTTGAAAGTTAGGGAATTTACTTTTTATAAACTTTTTGTTGTTAAGTAGAGCAATGTATAAAGTATTCACCCCAAAGATTGTACTAAAGTTATATTTTCTCATCTCGCTAACTAGAGAAGATATATTTTTAGGGTTTGGAATCAGAATTTGTAAAGCTCCAGAAAAGTAAAATAGGAATAAGTTGGCTGTCAAACTGAATATATGATAAATAGGTAGGGCATTTATAACTATTTGTTTACTTACATCAACATCAAATCCATCTGTCCAAGCCTTGATTTGATAGACATTAGCAACGATATTTCTATGTAACAAAATTGTGCCTTTAGGGGTACCAGTTGTACCGCTAGAATATTGTAGGGCTACCATATCATCTGGTGATATTGTGATATTACTATAATCTGGAGTGTGTTTAGATTCCAAAGCCTCACTAAAACTATCAAACCTTTCTTTTGAAAACTGGTCTTTCATTTGCTTAAAATATTTAGCAACAAAAGAGATTATTTGTTTTCTAGGGGTCGAATATAAATCAACAATATTTGCTGTCATCATATGCTTAAGATCTTCGCATTCATGAGCTATAGCTTCTACATTATGTGCCAAGAAAGAAAGGACGATTATACCTTTAGCTTTTGAGTCTGTTAGAATGCCTTTGACTTCACGACTAGTATACAGAGGGTTTATATTTACAAATACACAGCCTAGTTTTATGAGCGCAAAGATGATGATAGGGAACTGTAAAATATTTGGTAACATAATTGCAATATGATCGCCTTTTTTAACGTCCCATTTCTGTTGCAGATATCCGGCAAAGGTATCAGAGAGTTCATCTATTTCCTTGAAAGTAAGCCTTTCCCCCTGACATATTAAGGCATCATGTGAAGCAAAATCTTCAGTAGCTGACTTTAGCATATCTTTTAGAGTAATATTTGGAATATCTATATTTGTTGAAATTTGTGAAGGGTAGTTTTTACTCCAAAGTTTATGTGACATAAACTCTCCTATTTGTTGGTTAGCGGATTTTTACCTTAACTTATGATTTTTTATAATTTTGAAATCATCCATAAAACAATTATTTCCTTAACTTTATTATAGTGAACATCACAGAGCCTTCAAATGTTTTTAGGTTAAATTGTGAAAAAACATTAAATTTTTATATTTTTATCAAATTTAAATTTAATAAGTATTAATTTTTAAAGGGTGTGAATTAGTGTTTTTATTGGACTTTATAAAGTTATATTTCTTTGTTAGTTTATTTATAATGTATCTATTATTGGGTAGAAAATTATTTCTATGAAAATTTATCATAATCCAAAGTGTTCAAAATCTCGTCAAGCTAAGCAAGCCTTAGATGAAAGGAATATAAATTATGACGTACATTTGTATCTAGAATATCCTTTGAAAGAAGAAGAGTTAAAAAAACTACTGATAAAGCTAGATTTATCTATAAAGGATATTATTCGTACTAAAGAAGATATTTGGAAAGAAAATTTTAAAGATAAAAACTATACTGAAGAAGAGCTTATAAAAATAGTAGCCGATAATCCAAAATTATTAGAAAGGCCAATTATTGAGCATGGTAATAAAGCTGTGGTCGCAAGGTCAGATGATAAAATTGCTGAAATATTAAATACTTACTAGTTTTATGGTAGTATTCTGTTAGTAAAATATTTTTCAATTATCCTTTAACAGTCAAGGAGATGTTTATATGTCTAAAATTTTTTATACAATAACTGATGAAGCTCCAGCGTTAGCAACAGGCTCATTTTTACCTGTGGTTGAAGCATTTGCAAAAGCTGCTGACATTGATGTCGAAACTAAAGACATATCTTTAGCAGCTAGGGTGCTAGCTAATTTTTCTGATTATTTAACAGAAGATCAAAAGTGTTCAGATGACCTAGCAATTTTAGGTGAGTTGGCTAAAACTCCAGACGTGAATATTATAAAACTTCCAAATATCAGTGCATCAGTACCACAACTTACTGCTGTTATTGCAGAGTTACAAGCAAAGGGTTACAAGATACCTAACTATCCAGCAGAAGCAAAAAATGATGAAGAAAAAGAAATAAAAGCTCGTTATGCAAAGATTTTAGGTAGCGCAGTTAATCCAGTTTTAAGAGAGGGTAACTCTGATCGCCGTGTTGCAGCACCTGTAAAAGCTTATGCAGAGAAACATCCGCACTCTATGGGAGAATGGTCAAAAGATTCAAAATCTCATGTAGCTAGTATGTCTAGTGCTGATTTTTATGCGAATGAGAAATCATATATAATTCCTAAGCCAACAACAGTGAGAATAGTTCACACCTCTTCTAAAGGTAAAGAAACTGTACTAAAGGCAGGTCTTGCCTTAGAAGAAAAAGAAATTATTGATGCTACTAAAATTTCTGTAAAAGCTTTAAGAGAATTTTATAAAACAGAAATAGAAAAAGCTAAAAAAGAGGGAACATTACTTTCACTACATTTAAAGGCAACGATGATGAAAATTTCTGATCCAATACTTTTTGGACATGCTGTAGAAATTTTCTTTGAAGATGTTTTTAAGAAATACGCAAAAGAATTTAAAGAGCTTGGTGTTAATCCACGAAATGGATGGGGTGATGCTGTTGAAAAGATAAAACAGTTACCTAAGTCTACCCAAGATAAAATAAATGCAGATATTGAAAAGGTTTTTGCTAAACAACCTGATCTTGCTATGGTTAATTCTGATAAAGGCATTACTAACTTAAATGTTCCTAGTGATGTAATTATTGATGCATCTATGCCTGCAGCAATTCGTTCCTCTGGTCAAATGTGGAATAAAGATGGTAAGCTACAGGATATGAAAGCTATGATTCCAGATAGGTGCTATGCCGGAGTATATGCTGCAACGATTGATTTTTGTAGAGAAAATGGCGCTTTTGATGTAGCTACTATGGGAGATGTTTCAAACGTTGGCTTAATGGCTAAAAAAGCAGAAGAATATGGTTCGCATGATAAAACATTTGAAATAGAGTCTGATGGAAAAGTACAAGTTATAGATTCAGATAATAATATTATTCTTGAACACGATGTTGAAAAAGGTGATATTTGGAGAGCATGTCAGACTAAAGATGTAGCAGTAAAAGATTGGGTTAAATTAGCTGTTAATAGAGCTAGAATTACTCAGAATCCTGCTATATTCTGGCTAGATTCAAAAAGGGCGCATGATAGAAATTTAATAGCAAAAGTACATGAGTATTTAACTCTACATGATACGACTGGTTTAATTATTGAAATACTTTCTCCAATTGAAGCTACTAAATATTCTTTAAAAAGAGTAAAAGCTGGTAAAAATACAATTTCAGTAACAGGTAACGTTTTGAGGGATTATTTAACAGATCTTTTTCCTATACTAGAGCTTGGCACAAGTGCAAAAATGCTTTCTATAGTTCCTTTACTTGCAGGAGGAGGGCTTTTTGAGACAGGTGCTGGTGGCTCAGCTCCTAAACATGTTGAGCAACTTTTAACTGAGAATCATTTAAGATGGGATTCTTTAGGAGAATTCTTAGCATTAGGGGCATCATTAGATGATCTGGCTATTAAAACTAGAGATAAGAAGATTAAAGTATTAGCAGAGACTTTAGATAAAGCTAATGGGGAATTTTTAGACAAGGATAAATCTCCTCTTCGTAAGGCTGGCGAACTTGATACTAGAGGTAGTCATTTCTATTTAACTTTATATTGGGCGAAAGCTTTAGCAAATCAAAGTGATGATCAAGAATTAAAAGCTAAATTTTCTCCTATTTATAAAGAGCTTGCGGCTAATGAAGATAAAATAGTTAATGAGTTAAATGGTGTTCAAGGTAAGTCTGTTGATATTGGTGGATATTACTATCCTTCTAAGGATCTTGTAGCAAAAGTAATGCGTCCTAGTAAAACTCTTAATTCTATTTTAGCTAAAGTCTAATTTATTCTATTTTCGCTTCTTTTTGGTTTAATATACTAATTATTAATTTTAGTATTAAAAAATAAGAGTCTATTTTTTATTATTTATGAAAATGTCTACTTTAGATAAATGTTATGAATTATTAAATAAGATCCCTACTAAATTTAGAGGGAAATATATTTCTATACTTAAAAAAAATGAAAACAATAAGCTTTTATTTGATGAGCTTAATTCATTAGCATTAGAGATCGAAAGTAGAAGTCTTCCTAAAATAACTTATCCTGATTTACCAGTTGCTGAAAAAGTTGAAGATATAAAAAAGTTTATTCAAGACAGTCAAGTTGTTATAGTTGCTGGTGAAACAGGTTCGGGTAAGTCAACACAACTTCCTAAAATATGTCTTGATTTGGGGTTGGGTAAAAGAGGTTTGATAGGACATACTCAACCAAGAAGATTGGCGGCTAGAGCTATAGCTAGCAGAGTTGCTTCTGAAATAGGAGATCAATCAAAAGTTTCATATAAGATTCGTTTTTCAGATCAAACATCAGAGGAAACTCTAATCAAAGTTATGACTGATGGAGTTCTTTTATCAGAAATAAAGAATGATAAATATTTGTCTCAATATGAAGTAATAATTATTGATGAAGCTCATGAAAGAAGTTTGAATATTGATTTTCTCTTAGGCTGTATAAAAAAGATTCTGCCTTTTAGACCGGATTTGAAAGTTATTATTACTTCTGCAACTATTGACCATCAAAAGTTCACTAGCTATTTTAATCGAGCTAAAGACATTACTATATCTGGTAGAACATATCCTGTAGATATACGTTACCAGAATGATGATGAGTTTTTAGATTTTTCGCTACAAGAGAGAATTTTGTATGCTATAGATGAGTTAGGAAGAGGCGATATATTAGTCTTTTTACCTACAGAAAGAGACATTCATGAAACCTTGGCTTATTTAAATAAGCAGCAGCTTAAATTTACAGAAGTTTTGCCCCTTTTTTCAAGACTTTCTAATAAAGATCAGAATAAGATTTTTAACCCTCAAGATTCTACAAGAAGAATTATTTTAGCGACAAATGTTGCTGAAACATCATTAACTGTGCCAAGAATAAAATATGTTATTGATTCTGGATTGGCTAGAGTTAGTCGATATAGTTATCGTACAAAAGTCCAAAGATTACCTATAGAGAAAATATCTCAAGCAAGCGCTAATCAAAGAGCCGGGCGTTGTGGGCGTTTATCTGCAGGTATTTGTGTAAGGTTGTATAGTGAAGAAGATTTTTTATCAAGAAAAGAATTTACAGATCCAGAGATTCTACGTACAAATTTAGCATCTGTAATATTACAAATGTTATTTTTGAAGCTGGGAAATATAAATGAATTTCCTTTTATAGATAAGCCAGATTTTAAGTTTATTAAAGATGGATATAGATTGTTATTTGAGCTTCAGGCTATAAAAAAGCTAAATTACTCTAATCCTGAAATTACTGACGATGGTTTAAAAATGGCAGTAATGCCTTTGGATCCTAAGTTAGCAAAAATAGTAATTGAGGGATGTAGACAAAATTGTTTGAAAGAAGTTATATCAATAGCAAGTTTCTTGAGTATACAAGATCCAAGGGAGAGGCCTTTAAACTTTCAAGAAAAAGCAGATATAAAACATTCAGCAGATAATGATAAAAACTCAGATTTTATAACAATTCTAAATCTAGCTAATAGACTTAGTACAGATTTAAAGGATTTATCAAATAAAGATAAAAAAGGGTATTTTAGAAAAAATTTTATATCACCTGTTAGGTTTAATGAATGGAATGATATTTATAGGCAAGTTATAGAGACAGTACACAGTTTTAAATGGAAGCTAAATTCTACAAAAGAGTTAAATTATGAGAATTTCCACAAAGCTTTAATTAGCGGTTTTATAGGTAATATTGGCTATAACTATGAGAATGTTGAATATCTAGGAGCTAGAGGATTAAAGTTCTTTATTTTTCCTGGGTCATCACAGTTTAAGAAAAAGCCAAAATGGATACTAAACTCTGAGATTGTTGAGACTACAAAAATATATGCTAGAAATGTGGCAAAAATTGAGCCTGAATGGATTGAGAATTTAGCACTACACCTTGTGAAAAAACACTATGATGAGCCGGTATGGAGTAAGAAAAGGAAGTCTGTGATCGTTAATGAAAGAGTTTCTTTATATGGTTTAGAAATTATTTCTAAAAGAACAGTTCAGTATGGAAAAGTTAATCCTGAGGAAGCTAGAGAAATATTTATTAGAGAAGCTTTAGTTAATGGAGAGTTTGAGTCAAGTGCATATTTTTTTAATCAAAACCTTAAGTTAGTCCAAGAGATTGAAGACTTGGAAAGCAAGTCTCGTCGTAGAGATATTCTTGTTGATGAAGATGTAATGTATAAACATTATGACAAAATTATTCCAAATTATGTATATGATGGTGTTAGCTTTGAAAAGTGGGTTAAAAAACTAGAAAAAGAAAAGCAAAGAAATTTTGTTTTTGATGTTCAAGCATTGATGCAACATGATGCTAGCAATATCACTCAAGAAAAATACCCAAACACCTTTAATGTTAGGAATATGCATTTACCATTAGAGTATAATTTTGATCCGCTATCTGAAAAAGATGGTGCTACATTAACTTTACCAGTAGCTTTTTTGAATGATATTAATCCTATTGTTTTAGAGTGGGGCGTTTATGGATTTTTGTATGATAAGATAGTAGCCCTTCTAAGAGCATTACCTAAAAATATACGAAAAGCTTGTGTGCCTGTTCCAACCTATGCTCAAGCTATTATAGAGTCGATAGATTTTGAAAAAGATAGATATAGTCCATTAAAGTCTATCATTGCTAAACATATTACTAGAATTGTTGGTTTTGTAGTTAATCAAGATGTTTGGCAAGATGAGCAAATAGAAAATTATCTTATTCTAAATATTAAAGTTATTGATCAAGATGGGAAAACTTTAGCTGTAAGTAAAGATATTAGTGAACTAAAGAAAAAGTTTAAAGGTTTTGCTCTATCGATAGAAACTAACGAGGATGATAGAGTCTATTATGATTGGAGTTTTGAAAATATAGATAGAGTTCAACAAATCAAAGAATATGGTATTAATGTAGAGGTATATAATTGTCTTGAAGAATTTAAAGATGGTGTGAAATTATCTTATAAAGCTTCAGAAAATGAAGCACTATTAGCTATGAAAAAAGCTTTAGCTAAAATTGTGAAATTAAGATTAAGTAAGTCATTAGATAATAGAATAAAGCAAAATGATTTGGCAAGCCTATCAACATCTATAAAATTAAATGATTCAAAAAATATTGTTATTGATAAGGCTATAGAGTTAAGTTTCTTTGAAGATGAAAATATTCTATATACAAAAGAAGATTTTGAAATTTTCTATGATCAAGGATTAAAAAGTTTTGAGCAAAATAGAAAGAAGGTTGAGAGTTTGGTTGTAGATATTTTTAAATATAAGCATCAACTTGATAATAAGCTATCTGAAAGAAAAATTCCCTTAAACTTTATAGAGCTGTACTCAGATGTAAAAAAAGAGTTAGACAAATTATTTGAAGGTAATTATTTGAATTACCCATTTATTTATTTAGAAAGGTATAAATATTATATTCAAGCACTAGATAATAGACTCGAAAAAGCAAAGCAAAATTTGCAAAGAGATAGAGCTTATAGAATTGAAATAGAAGTTTTAGAGAATAGGCTAATAAATGTTACGGCTAGTAAATGTTTAGATAAACAATCGGAAAGTTTATTGAAAGTACATTTCTTAATTAAAGAACTTTGGATTTCATGGTATTTGCAGAGTGTGAAAACTATAGAGTCAGTGTCATATAAAAAAATAAATGGGTATTTGAGATGTTCTAGTTTAGAGAGTTAATTTTTGTTATAATATGAAAAATTCTTTTTTGTGACTCATAGTGTTTTTACTTAATAAGTTTGATAAAAGATTTCTAAACTTTGCTGTAATTATTTTTTTAACAATAGTTACAGTCTCCTGGAGTTTTTTTATATTTAATTGGGAATATGATTTATATTTTCTATTAACTATTATTTTTTTGAGATGTATGACATCATTTTTTTTATTGCGTGATTATTCAGCAAGCTGGTCTAAGTCAACACAAAAGACTTTTTTAAGAAAAATTTTTGTTAATTTTCCTGTTTTTTGTATAGTTGCTTTAAGTTTTTATGGCAAGGTTCCTTTTGCATTAATATTTTCAGAATTTCTTTTCTATTTACTTGCTTTGAATTTTAGTGTTTATTCCTATTATTATTTAGTGAATAGAAGCTTTGTTGCTAAAACTAAACTCGCGGTTATATATGGTGCTGGGGCTGCAGGAACTAAAATTGCTTTAGAATTTATAAATACTGAATATCGAGTTAAATATTTTGTTGATGATGATATAAGATTACAAAAGAGATCTATAGGAAGTGTCAGAGTTATATCTAAAGAGAGATTAAAACATGAACTTTTGTCCCAAAAGTTTGATCTGTTTGTCATAGCTCTTCCTAGGGAGTCTCAAAAAGTAGTTAAAAATATTATTGATGAGTTTCAAGATGATTTTTCTCAAATTAAAATTATGCCATCTCTTGAAAATATACTTCAAGATGAAAGTTTTTTATCTCAGTTAAAACCAGTTTCTTTATATGATCTTTTGTCAAGAGGTTCTAAGAGCTTAGATAAAAAAGCTATTTCAAATTTTATAAAAAATAAGGTTGTTTTAGTTACTGGAGCAGGTGGTAGTATAGGCTCAGAAATTGTTAGACAATGTGTTAAGTATGAAGCTGATCAAGTAATACTCTTAGATCATGGTGAGTTTAATTTATATAAGATTACTGATGAATGTGAGTCTTATAATATTAAAAGCATATTGTGCTCTGTTAGTGACAAAAAAGGCTTAGAAGAGGTTTATAAAAAATATACTCCGAATATTATTTTTCATTCGGCAGCCTATAAACATGTCCCATTAGTTGAGGGTAATGTTGATAAAGCTATAGTAAATAATATTATGGGGACTAAGAATGCTATAGATTTAGCAGTTGAATATGGCATTGGATCTTTTATATTGATATCTACAGATAAAGCTGTTCGGCCAACAAATGTTATGGGAGTTACGAAACGTATTTGTGAGCTATATTTACAAAATGTAGACCCTAAGAAAACTAAGTTTGCAGCAGTTAGGTTTGGTAATGTGTTAGGAAGCAGTGGTAGTGTCATTCCTAAATTTGAAGAACAAATTAGAAGAGGCGGCCCTCTTACTGTCACTCATCCTGATATTACTAGATATTTTATGCTTATTTCTGAAGCTTGTGAGCTTGTTTTGCAGGCAGGGGCCATGGCTAAAAATTCAGAAGTCTTTGTTTTAGATATGGGTAAGCCTGTTAAGATACTTGATCTTGCTAAGCAATTTATCAAACTATCTGGTCGAGATGATATTACTATTAAGATAGTTGGCTTGCGTCAGGGAGAGAAGCTCTATGAAGAACTTTTGATAGAAGAAGGTGATACTAGTACTGACTATAAAGATATATTTGTTGGTAAAAAGACATTTTATGATATCAATACTCTAAATCAAGATATTGAATCATTGATGGAAGATAATATCGATCAGTTAAGAATGTTAAAGAAAATTGTTCCAGAGTTTGAGCACAGGTTAAATGGGTAGAGATTATGTTTTATAGGATATTTAAAAGATTGCTTGATATCTTACTTTCTTTTATTGGTATAGTGTTGTTGAGCCCGTTTTTTCTGATTATTATTTTTATGATAAAAAAAGATTCAAAGGGGCCTATATTTTTTAAGCAAAAGCGTTATGGTAAAGATAAGCAGTTTTTTTATATATATAAGTTTAGAACTATGTATATAGATGCTCCAGGAGATATGCCAACGCATTTGTTGAAGGATCCATCAAAGTGTATAACTAAGTTTGGAACAGTTTTAAGAAAAACATCTCTAGATGAGTTACCGCAGATCATAAATATTTTAAAAGGGGAAATGAGCATAGTAGGCCCACGACCAGCATTATGGAACCAGGATGATTTGATTGTTGAGCGTGATAAATATGGAGCAAATAATGTGCCTGTGGGACTGACTGGTTGGGCTCAAATAAATGGCCGTGATGAATTAGCTATACCCGACAAAGCTAAGCTTGACGGGGATTATGTGAAAAATAAAAGTGTATGGCTTGACTTGAAATGTATTTTTTTGACTGTTGTCATAGTTTTTACAAAGCAAGGTGTGGTAGAGGGGGAAGAAGCATCGAATAATAAAAGAGTTAGCGATGGGAAATAAAATTCTTATAACTGGAATGAATAGCTATGTTGGAAATTCTTTTGCATTTTATTGTAAAGATGATTTTGATATGACAAAAATAAGTTTGAAAAATAATGCTTGGAAAGATTTAGATTTTTCAAAATTTGATAGTATTTTACATGTTGCTGGAATTGCACACGTATCAAAAAAGCATAGTCTAAAAGATAAATATTATGAAATAAATACTAACTTAACTTATGATTTGGCACAAAAAGCAAAGAAAGAAGGGGTTAAGCAGTTTGTATTTATGAGTAGTATCATAGTTTATGGCGATAGTCCTCCTATTGGTCAGCAAAAGATTATAAGTAAAGAAACTATACCGGAACCAAATGATTTTTATGGCGATAGTAAGCTACAAGCTGAAAAAAAATTGAATAAACTTAAAGATCATGATTTTAAAGTAGCTATAATTCGATCTCCAATGATATATGGAAATGGTTCAAAGGGTAATTATCAAAAGTTAATTAAATTAGCAAAATATGCTTTTATTTTTCCTGATATAAAAAATCAAAGAAGTGTTCTTAGTATTGATAATCTTAATAAGTTTTTAAAAGAAATTTTTCAGAATCAGGAGAGTGGAATATTTCTCCCTCAAGACGAAAAATATTTTTGCACTTCAGCATTTATAAAAGAATATCGCAAAAATATTGGCAAAAAAACTATTTTAATCAGAATGTTTAACCCATTAATTAAGTTATTATCAAAAAAAATAAATTTATTAAAGAAGATTTGGGGAAGCTTCGTTTATCAAAAAAAATAGAACTTTTGTGTTTCAAGGGAGTTATTAAAATAGATTTTTTTTTAAAAAAAAGTTATTCTTTCAGGAGTTGGGGTTTAAAGTTAAAGTTTTTTATGCAAGTTGTACCGGTGATTTTAGCAGGTGGTAGTGGTTCTCGTTTGTGGCCACTGAGTAGAAAAATGTATCCTAAGCAATTTTTGCCAGTGGTGGGAGAAAAAACTATGCTTCAGGATACGGTTGTTAGAGCTTCTAAACTTACTAAGGATGGTGCTATAGTTGTTTGTAGTGAAGAACACCGTTATTTAGCATCAGAAGAACTCTTGAGTTCTGGAATTAAGGATGCTGAGTTTATTTTAGAAGCATTTCAAAAGAATACAGCAGCATCAATAGCTTTAGCAGCGCAACATATAATTAATGTTAGAGAGGATGCCGTAATGGTTGTGCTACCAGCTGATCATTATATGTGTGATGAAAACTATTTTTATGAAATAATGTCTAAAGCTATTGAGCTGGCAAAACAGGATCATATTGTTCTCCTTGGAATTGAACCAACTTCTCCAGAAACTGGCTATGGTTATATAAAAAAAAGTGATAAAGAAATTTCTCAAGGTGCTTATGTTATTGACTCTTTTAAGGAGAAGCCATCTAAGGAAATAGCAAAAACTTTTTTAGAGAGCAGTGATTATTTTTGGAACTCGGGAATGTTTATTTTAAAAGCATCTGTATATTTAAGTGAGTTGCATAAATATAGGTATGATATATATGGAGCTTGTGAGCAAGCAATGCTTTCTTCATCTAAAGATAGTTGTTTTATAAGGCCTAATGGTGAGATTTTTTCAGAATGTCCAGAGGAATCTGTAGATTTTGCTGTTATGGAAAAGACTAAAAAAGCTCTTATTTTACCTTTTTCGTCCTATTGGAGTGATGTTGGTTCATGGTCTAGCTTATGGGCAGTGAAAAAAAAAGATCAAAATGATAATGCTATAACTGGGAATGCATTTTGTTTAGATACAAAAAACACGTTAGTTGATAGTAGAGAGAAGCTTACTGTAACGCTTGGATTAGATAATCTTATAATAGTTGATACGAAAGATGCTTTATTGGTTGCTCATAAATCTAGAGATCAGGATGTAAAAAATATTGTTAATGAGCTTAAAAAAGACTCAACGCATGTTCTAACTGAGTTGCATAGAGATGTTCATCGTCCATGGGGTAAGTATGACTCGATAGATAAGGGCGATAGATATCAAGTTAAGCGAATAACGGTTAAACCTAAGGCAAAATTATCAGTACAAATGCATCATCATAGATCAGAGCATTGGATAATTGTTAGTGGAACGGCAAGGGTTTCTGTTGATGGTAAAGAAAGCTTATTAACAGAAAATCAATCTATATATATTCCAGTAGGATCTATCCATTATCTTGAAAATCCAGGAAATATTCCTTTGGAGTTGATTGAGGTTCAGAGTGGGTCTTATTTGGGTGAGGATGATATTGTTCGTTTTAATGATATATATGGAAGAGCTTAATGAAGCAGTGGTTAATAAGTATTTATCTGTATAGAGGGTTTATAATAAGTTCAACAAGGAGAGAGTTATCTGCTGCTTTTGCTAGGAGCAAGTTAGGAGGGCTGTGGACTATTATCAATCCATTAGCACAGGTTTTGATTTATGCTTTAATTCTTTCAAATGTGCTTGCTGCAAAATTACCAGGTATTGATAATAAATATTCTTATGCAATATATCTTATGGCAGGAACTTTGGCTTGGAATTTGAATAGTGAACTTATATCAAGAGGGCTTAATTTATTTACATCAAATGCTGATGTATTAAAAAAAATGAATTTCCCAAAGATTGTATTGCCATGTATAGCTGTCGTATCTGCTGGAGTAAATAATATTTTATTGTTTTTGGCTGTGATGATTATTTTCTTTTTGTTAGGTCATGGATTTAACTTAACAATATTTTGGTTAGTACCTCTTACATTTGTCGTTGCGCTACTAGGTATTAGTTTAGGTATGATAGCTGGTGTTATAAATGTTTTTCTAAGAGATGTTGGACAGTTTGTTCCTATAGTGCTACAGGTTTGGTTTTGGTTTACTCCAATTGTATACCCTGAGACAATTATTCCAGAGAAGTATCGAGAATTGCTATCGCTTAATCCTATGTATCCTATAGTAGATGCATATCACAATATACTAGTTTATGGTGTTAGACCTCATCTTTTTAGTTTGTTTTATATAACTTTATTTTCTTTGTTTTTATTGATGTTTGCTTTATTCTTATTTAAACGCTCTAGTACAGAGATGGTGGATGTATTATGAGTTTATTAAAAGTAGAAAATGTGGGTAAAGCATTTTACTCATATAGAAGTGAGTGGGCACGTTTTGCAAGGTGGTTTGGATTTAGGACTAAGGCTAGTTCAGCCACTTGGGTTTTAAAGGACATTAGTTTTGAAATTAATAAAGGCGAGGCTATTGGTATTATTGGTGTGAATGGTGCAGGTAAATCTACTTTACTAAAACTTATTACAGGCACATTAATGCCTAGCAAAGGGAGAATCTCTGTTAATGGCCGTATTTCAGCAATGCTAGAGTTAGGTATGGGTTTTAATCCTGATTTAACAGGAAGGAGTAATGTTTTTCATGCTGCAGGGATGATGGGGTTCTCTACTGATCAAATTTTGCAAAAAATCGATGAAATTGAAGCTTTTGCAGAGATTGGTGAATATTTTGATCAATCTGTAAGAATGTATAGTAGTGGTATGCAGATGCGAGTTGCTTTTGCTGTGGCTACAGCATTTAGACCTGAAATATTAATTGTAGATGAGGCTTTAAGTGTTGGTGATGCCTATTTTCAACATAAAAGTTTTGCGCGGATACGTCAATTTCAGAAGGAGGGAACCACTCTTTTAATCGTTTCTCATGACAAATCGGCGATACAGAGTCTTTGTAATCGTGCAATTTTGTTAAATAGGGGAGAGGTTGTAAAAGATAGCAACCCTGAAGAGGCTTTTGATTATTATAATGCAATCATTGCTGAAAAAGAAGGGCAAAAAATAGAGGTGAAACAGCATGAGTCGGGTAAAGAGCAAGTTGTGTCAGGCAATGGCTTTGCTACGGTAGATGGCATAAGGTTACTGAACCATAAAGGTCAAGAGGTAGAGGTTATTAATGTGGGAGAAAACATTTGTTTAGAGGTAAAAGTTAAAGTAAACAAAGTTTTAGATAGTTTAGTGCTGGGTTATGGTATAAAAGATAGGATTGGTCAAGTGATATATGGAACTAATACCTATCATACTAAGCAAGTTCTAGAATGTGTTAATAAGGGTGCTTTGAAATTTAATATTAACTTTATTGCAAATTTAGGGCCAGGTAGTTACTCTATTCAAACCGCATTATGTGAAGGCGAAAGCCACATGAGTAATAGTTATGAATGGAAAGATTTAGCTTTAGTATTTGAAGTAATAAATTCCAAAGAGCATTTTGTAGGTAGTAATTTTTTACCTCCTTTAATTGAAATAGAAAAAGGTTAGTTTTTGATGATAAGTTATGCACAAAATTTTGAAGATGTTATACTGTGGCGTGTACTTAAGCATATAGAAAATGGTTTTTATATTGATATAGGGGCTTGGTCACCAGATGTTGATTCAGTAACAAAATGGTTTTATGATCAGGGGTGGCATGGTATAAATATTGAGCCAAATCCAGATTTTTATAATAAATATATTTCTTCTAGACCTAATGACAAAAATATAAAAAAAGCTGTTAGCTCAGAAAAAGGTGTAATGGATATGTTTTTTTGCGATAATCCAGGGCTTTCATCTTTAGATGAGTCTGTGGTGAAGCAGCATGAAAGACTTGGCTTTGGCTCACAAAAAGAAGAGGTGGAGGTTACAACTCTAAATGATATTTTTCAGAAATATGTAAAGGTGGATTCTTCTGTACATTTTTTAAAGATTGATGTTGAAGGTTTTGAAAAAAATGTTATTAAAGGCAATGATTGGGAAAAAAATAGACCTTGGGTTTTGGTTGTTGAGGCTACATTGCCAATGAGTCAGGAAGAAAATTATATTGAATGGGAACCAATACTACTAAATGTTGGCTATCTATTGGCATATGCAGATGGGTTAAATCGGTACTATGTTGCAAAAGAGCATGGTGAGCTGTTGGAAAAGTTTAAATATCCTCCAAATGTGTTTGATAATTTTAAATTATTTTCTCAGCTGAATGCAGAACAAAGAGCAGATCAAGCTGAACGAAGAGCAGATCAAGCTGAACGAAGAGCAGATCAAGCTGAACAAAGAACTGAAAGAGCAGATCAAATAGTCGAAGGAATGAATAGTTTGGTAAATGCTTTAAATTGCGAGTTACAATCAATATATAATTCTATTAGTTGGAAAATTACTAAGCCGATTAGGATAGCTAAAAGAATGGCTAAACGGTTTTGGTTAGGATTTGTGGCATGGATTACATTTAAACGAGGATCAAGACCTAGAAGAGTGATCTTGCGACTTTTATGGGCTCTTAAAATTTATATTGATAAAAGTCCTTATTTGCGAACTAAAATAGTAAATCTTCTTAATAGGTGCCCAAAAGTCAAAAATAGATTACGAATAATAGAGTCAAATATTAGTGATTATTACACTAGCTCTAGTTCAGAGCAAGACAATTATCTTGGCCTAAGAGCAAAAGAGATATATATTAAATTAAAAGCTGAGATAGACAACTTTAGAGAGAGTTAGTAAATGAGAATAGTAATTGATCTTCAGGGAGCACAAACAGAAAGTAGGTTCCGTGGTATTGGTAGGTACTCGCTTTCAATAACTAAGGCTATAGTCAGGAACAGGGGTGAGCATGAAATTATAGTAGCATTATCTAATTTGCTTCCAGATGCTATAAACGATATTAGAAATCAGTTTGTAGGAATTTTGCCTAAAGAAAACATTGTAGTTTGGGATGCTATTGGACCAGTAGCGATAAACGCTAGGTATGGTGATTTTAGACGCAAAGTTGGCGAAGTCTTGCGAGAAGAGTTTTTAGCAAAATTACAGCCAGATTTTATCCTAGTTTCTAGCCTTTTTGAAGGAGGTGTTAATAATGCATTAACAAGTATAAAGCAGTTTGATAAACATACTAATGTTGCAGTTATTTTATATGACTTGATTCCATTTATTCAAAAAGAAACTTATTTGCATCATGACAATGCTTATGCTGAACATTATAGTCAAAAAATAAAATATCTAAAAAAGGCTGATATATTACTAGGGATATCAAAAAGCTCATGTAATGAAGCAATAAAATATCTGGAGATTAATAAAAATAATATTTTTAATATTTCATCAGCAGTTGATGAAAACTTTACTCCTCTACATATAAGCCAGCAGGATAAACAGGAGCTATATAATAAATATAAGATTACTAAGAAAATAATAGTTTACGCACCTGGCGGTTTTGATATTCGAAAAAATTTTGAAAATACAATTAAAGCATATGCAAAACTTCCAGAGGATATTAAGAATAAGTATCAGCTTGTAATAGTTAGTAAGTTAGATGATGTAAATAGGAAAACCTTTCTAAAAATAGCTAAAAACGAGAAGTTGAGAAAAAATGATCTCATTCTTACAGGTTATGTGAAAGATAAAGAGCTTATAAGTTTTTATAACACTTGTGATCTTTTTATATTTACTTCAATTCATGAAGGTTTTGGACTTCCTGTTCTTGAGGCTATGAATTGTGGAGCTGTAGTTATAGGTTCAAATACTACAAGTATTCCTGAAGTAATAGGACATAAAGAAGCATTATTTGATCCTTATTCTGTAGAGTCTATGCGAGATAAACTGGTAGAGGTATTAACTGATAAGGAGCTTCAAAATAGATTATTAGAACACAATCAGAAACAGGTTAAAAAGTTTTCTTGGGATAAAGGTGCTAAAGAGGCGATTAGAGTAATGGAGAATTATTCTAGGAATAAGCAAACAAGTAATAAAAGTTTTTTAACTTCGCAAAAAGATGGTTGTATAAGAAAAATAGCTGAAATTGCAAGTGTCATAGAGTTTAAAGATAATGATTTAATCCAAATTGCAAAATGCATAGAAAAAAATGAAAGAGCTATCAATATGTATGCTTTGAAGTGGAGGCTAGAGGGGCCATTTGATAGTAGCTATAGTTTGGCATTACTGAACAGAGAGACAGCTAGAGCATTAGAGTACCTAGGTCATTATGTAATATTACAATCAACAGAGGGCCCAGGGGATTTTGTCCCAAATGAATCCTTTTTGCATCATAACATAGATATAAGAAAAATGTATGATAGAGTTTTAAAGTATCCTCATGAAAGTGTTGATGTAGTTAGCAGAAATCTATATCCGCCTAGAGTTAATGATATGAAGGGTGATTTTAATATTTTGCATAGTTATGCATGGGAAGAATCTGGTTTTCCACAAAAATGGATTTTTGATTTTAATCAACATTTGAATGGAATAACTTGTTTGTCAAAGCATGTAGAAAAAATAATGATAGATAATGGTGTATTTTTACCTATTTCAACGTCTGGATGTGGTGTAGATCATTGGGAGAGGGTAGTCTCTGATAAGAATTATAATCTTAATATGAACGGTTTTAAATTTTTACATGTCTCATCATGTTTTCCACGGAAGGGTGTGGATATTATGCTAGATGCATATGGTAAAGCTTTTACTGATGATGATGATGTTGTGCTATTTATTAAGACATTTAAAAATCCACATAATAGAATACATGAATTATTAGAAGATGCTCAAAAAAGAATTACAAAATACCCTAAGGTAATTATTATTGAAGATGATTTGCCTGATGAACAATTAAAATCCTTATATGAACAATGTGATGTATTGATTGCACCAAGCCTAGCTGAAGGTTTTGGGTTGCCAATGGCCGAAGCAATGTTAAGTGGACTACCTGTCGTTACAACAAATTGGGGAGGACAGCTAGATTTCTGCACTAATGAAAACTCATGGTTAATAGATTATGAATTTGAAAAAGCAGATACCCATTTTAAATTATTTGACTCTGTATGGGCTAAACCATATGTTCATGAATTAAAAAAAGCCTTGTTAGAGGCTTATTCTATGAGTAAAGAAGAGTTAGTTGAAAAAGCACTAAAGGGTAAAGAGTTGCTTCTACGTGATTTTAAATGGGTAGATGTAGCAAGTAGGTTGGTTAATTTCGCTTATGTAAATAAAAAAGTATTGCCAGATAATAAATTAAAAATCGCTTGGGTTAGCTCGTGGAATACAAAATGTGGTATAGCTACTTATTCAAAATTTCTTTTAAATTATATGAAAGATGATTTTGATGATTTAATTATTTTAGCTAATAAAAGTGATGATATTATTGAACTAGAGGCTGAAAGAAACGTTATTAGGTGTTGGACAGATGCTAGTGCTGTTAATAATGATGAGTTAAAAATAGCTTTAGAAAGAAATGACGCTGATATAGTTTTCTTTCAATATAATTTCGGATTTTTAAATCTTTATTCACTCAAAGATATAATAGTTAATCTGTTGAAAAATGGCAAGAAGGTATATGTTACTTTTCATTCTGTTAATGATGTAAATAAAGAAGATTTTCAGGCATCTATAGGTTGGATAAAAGAAGTCCTCTCTCGTATTAATAGAATATTTGTTCACAGTATTAATGACCTTAATGTTTTAAAAAAATTTGGGTTAGTAAATAACGTAACGTTATTACCTCATGGCGTTGTGAAAAATATTTCGCTTAATGAGAATATGTTAGAAATAAATTATGGAATTAAAAATAAAAAAGTAATTGCATCATATGGTTTCATGCTACCACACAAAGGGATTAAAGAGTTGATTGAAGCTTTTTATATAATAAAAAAACAAATGCCGGATGTACATTTGCTTTTGCTAAATGCTAGATACCCAGAACCTTTATCTGATGAATATATTGAAGAGTGTAAGTTAAAAATACATGAATTAAATCTTTCAGATAGTGTTACGATGATAAATGAATTTTTAACAGATAAAGAGTCACTTTCATATTTGGAATCTTCTGAATTAATTATATTGCCATATAGACAAACACAAGAATCATCAAGTGCATCTGTAAGATGGGCTATTTCTATAAATAAGCCAGTTTTATGTACTCCTATAAATATATTCAAAGATGTCGAAGATATTGTTTATTTTAGTCAAGATAGTTCAAGCAAAGCTATCGCTGATAAGGCAATAGCATTATTGAATGATGATGATCTCAGATGTAGTAAAAATAGTATACGACTAGAATGGATAGATGAACATGATTGGGCAAAAGTTTCAGCTCGATTAAGTAGTATTATAAGAAATTAAGTATTATTTTTTAAGTAAAATTATATTTAATTTTGAGGAAATTAGATGAGCAAGATTTCTAAGGGATTTATTTTTACCATAGGGCTTCTATTTGTAGCATATATTAATGGCTGCATACCTTTTTATTCTGTACCTACTCTACAGCAAATGTTGTGGATAACAGGATATGCTCAGTCTTATATTAATAACGGTTTTTCAATTTATGCTAATAATTTTGGTTATCCTCATGATGCTGCAATAGCATTTGGATTGGCACTATCATATCCTTGCTCAATGTTAATGTATTTAGGTTTTAAAGCCCCTGATGCATATTCAATTTGCATTTTTATTTATGTGTTAATAGGATATCTATCATGCTATCAATTATCTAAATTATTTGGCAACAGATATTTTGAGTCAATTCTTTTATCAGTTGCTTGGTTATCCCAACCAGTGATATATATGCATGCAGGATATTCTGGGCTAGCTGTTGGTATTTTATTATTGCCAATGTATATGCTATGTTCACTAATTTATTTTAGAATTTTTATTTATAGAAGCTATATATATAAATATATTCCTGTTGTATATTTTTTAGTATGTATTTTGGCTGTTTTTATGGATGGTTATACATTCGTAATGTTTGCATGTGCTTCTACATTTATAGCTATTTATAGTTATTTATACGGGGCTTTTAAAAAGCCGTGGTTAATAATTCTCTATCATGTTTTATGTTTCTTTTGTGCATATCTTTTATATACATCATTTGTTAAACTGTCTTACTATTCCCCATCTTCAAATAGTTTTTTCAGAGCATGGGGGATAGATTTATCATTTTATATAATACCAACCCAAGGGGTTTTGTGGCTTCCAGATTTGTTAAATGTCTCTGTTGCTAGATCAGAGAATCTTTTTTTTGGAGATTCATCAGTATGGACGACAGCATTTTCACTTCCTTTAATAATTTTTTCATTATTGAGTGCCTGGATAGTTTTAGTTGAGAATAAGCTAAAAAAGTATTTTGTTATATGCTTTATGTTAATTGCATTATTTAGCTTTTATATGTCATTAGGTCCATCCTTGAAGTTATTTTCATTCAAACCTGAAGGTGTAACTACAAGTCTTATGGATAGTCATTATGCTATTATGCCTACTGGTTCTATAATTCTAGATCAATTACCTGGGTTTAATAATATGAGAACACCATATCGCTGGGAAGCACTATTATTTGCTAGTTTTTGGATGATTTTCGTAATGGGCCTTTCTTGTGCCACAAAACGTAAAAAGAGTTTATTATTATTCGGGATCGTTATTGTTATAGGGTTTAATATACCTAGTATCAAAGTCATTAAATCATATTATAATAATGAAAAAGAGTTTGTTAAAATCCAAAAACCTATTAAAGAATTAAAAAAAATAGTTTCTATTAATCAAAAAGTTGTTTTTTTACCAATAGGTAATGATTTTATGGTTAACTATTTAGCATCGTCATTAGATATTAAAGCGTATAATATTGGAGGAGATAAAAATTTAGCTATTGCTCAAAATAATTGGCCTATATTAGTGAAAGACTTAACAAATGATTTATCGTATAATAAAATTATAGCGGCACTCTTATATGGAGGCGTTGATAATATTATTCTGTCTTGGTACGACTTAAAATGGCCGTTATGGGATCATTTAGAATTTAGAAGTAACTTTGATGATATTTTACAAGAGTTAAGTCAAAAAAAATATGTAACGATTCACAAGTCCGGTGGTTTTATAAGCATACAGGTTAATAAAGAGGCGGCTATGAAAGATAGGAAGTTATGTTTTTCACCTTACTGTATCGAAAAACAAAACTTTAGTAATTACAAAAATACTCTGGTAGGACATCATGAAGCTGGTGATCTGGTGAGTAAATATGAAACTGGCTTTCTCTTATTTGGACCTTATTCTATAGTTAACAAAGGAACATATAAGTTTACAATATATGGAAGTTCAAATAGTAAACATAAAGATGATAATTGTGGCTGGATTGATATTTACAGTGGTGAGAAACAAAAAGAGTATGCTCGGCAAAATATAGAAAAAGAAAATGATAAAGTAATTGATTCTGGTATAGTAAATATTACAGAAGATGTTACAGATTTAGAGCTTAGAGTTTTTTCTAATGGAAATTGTGCAATTACTATCAGAGGCTATAAATTAAAAAATATAGGAAAGTAATATGAAACTAATAATACAAGTACCATGTTATAACGAAGCTGAAACATTAGGTATTGCTTTAAATGCATTACCAAGGCAGGTAGAGGGTTTTGATAAGGTAGAATGGTTAATAATAAATGATGGTAGTACTGATGATACTGTAAAGGTCGCTCAAGAGTGTGGAGTTGATCATATTGTTAACCTTAAAACAAACCAAGGATTGGCAAAAGGTTTTATGGCTGGTCTTGAAAAGTGTTTGGAATTAGGGGCAGATGTTATAGTAAATACAGATGCAGATAACCAATATGAAGCTCAAGATATTCCTAAGTTAGTAAAGCCAATACTTGAACATAAAGCAGAGTATGTTATCGGGGAAAGACCTATAAGTAAAACAGCTCATTTTTCTCCTATAAAGAAAGTTTTACAAAAATTAGGTAGTTGGGTGGTTAGAAAAGCAAGTGGTACTAATATACCAGATGCACCTAGTGGATTTAGGGCTATGAGTAGAGAGTGCGCTAAACAGTTAAATGTTTATAATGTATACACATATACTTTAGAAACTATTATTCAAGCTGGAAGGAAAAATATATCCATAACATCTATCCCAGTTCGGACAAATGAAGATTTACGACCGTCTAGATTATTCTCTAGTATGGGAATGTATATTAAAAAATCTATAATTACAATCATTAGAATATTTGTTGTCTATAACCCTTTTAAGTTTTTTATGAGTATTGCTTTGGTATTATTTAGTATTGGTGTATTGTTGGGATTTAGGTATTTATATTACATATTAATAGGTCATGGTGATGGACATGTTCAGTCTGTAATACTTTCAGGAGTGTTTATGATGATTGGTTTTCAAACGGGATTGATAGCGTTTGTTGCAGATTTGTTAGCAGTTAATAGAAGGTTGCTTGAAGATATAAGGAATAAGAATGGGTAAAAAAATATTAGAAGATGGAATCCCTGCTGGGAATTGGGAAAACAAATATAATTCTAAAAATCCCATTGTAAATTATTTAATGAATAATTTTAAGAAATCTATTTTGAAACTTTTAGAAGATAAATTAGGTGAAATTAATTCATTTTCGGAGTGTGGTTGTGGAGAAGGTGAGATTACAAGATATATATATGAAATGTTTGGTGGAAATATTAAAACTAAGGCATTTGATTTTTCTGAGAAGGTGGTTGAAATAGCAAAGAAAAATAATTCTGAGACAGCTATAAAATTTGAACAAATTAGCATCTATGACATGGATGATAGTTATAGTTCGGACTTAATAGTTTGTTGTGAAGTATTGGAGCATTTAGAGCATCCTGAAAGAGCACTTCAAAAAATGAGAAGTCTTCAAGGTAAATATTATCTTTTTAGCGTACCAAATGAGCCAATATGGAGAGTCTTAAATTTTTGTCGAGGAAAATATATTAAAAACTTTGGAAATACTCCTGGTCATATTAACCACTGGTCAACAAAGAGCTTCCAGAAACTAATAAAAGATAATGGCTTTAAAATTATAGAAATTAATAATCCATTTCCATGGAACATGTTATTGGCAGAAGTAGTTTAAATTAATGAAATTTTTGAAAATTATAATATTTATTGCATCAATTATATTTTTGTTATACATCATAAGTTTAAGTTACTATGATATAGAATCAAGTTCTATTTTCCATAGAAGATATTTCTTTGCAGAATTGTTTTTACTAAGTTTTATTTATTTTTTCTCTCTTTATTGGGTTGCCTTTTGTTGGAAAAAAATACTTGAAATATTGATGAATAAAAGTTTACCTTTTTACCTTGTATGGGTCTGGGCAAAATCCAATATATATAAATATCTTCCTGGAAATGTTTTTAACTATGTAATAAGACAAGTAGTTGCAAATAAGCTTGGGATTGGGCATAAAACTTTAATTCAAAGTAATATTATTGAAGCTATCCTCATTATAATTACGACTTTTTTAGCTAGTAGCATTATATTAACTTTTATATATAGACTGCCTATTGATAACTATTTAAAATTTTTTAATTTCTATGTTTTAGTTGCAGTTCTAGTAGTGGTATTTATCGTATTAATTTATCTATACAAATATAAAAAAATTAATATATTTATGTATAGTAGTATTTTGATGTATTATTTGACTTTTTTTATTGGTGTTGGATTAATAGCTTGGTATATTTTAAACTTTCAGATGGATATAAAAATTTCTTATTTGCTTATAACAGCTATATATTCTTTATCATGGCTAGTGGGCTTTGTAACTCCTGGAGCACCTGGTGGAATTGGAGTAAGAGAGGGAGTGTTTATTGTGCTTTCGAATGGAGTATTAAGTGAAGCAGATGCCATTGTATTATCTGTGATGCTGAGGTTTGTAAGCATTATTGGTGAGTTTTTATTATTTCTTGTTTCATGTTATATGCTGAGAAATATTGAGAGAGGTAAAGAATGAAAATAGCGGTAGTAGGACTTGGTTATGTGGGTTTATCAAATGCTCTTTTGTTAGCACAGCATAATGAGGTTGTGGGATTAGATGTAGATTTGCAAAAAGTTAATCTATTGAATAATAAGATATCGCCAATTGAAGATAATGAAGTGAAAGATTATCTTTTAAAGAATGATTTGAATTTTATTGTAACTCTAGATAAAAAAGAAGCGTATGATAAAGCTGATTATATAATTATAGCAACCCCTACTGATTATGACATTGATACAAGCTGTTTTAATACCATATCAATAGAGTCTACTATATATGATATACTTAGTATTAATACAAATGCGACGATAGTAATAAAATCAACAGTACCAGTTGGTTATACAAAGAGAATAAATGAGAAATTCAATACTAATAATATTATTTTTTCTCCAGAGTTTTTGAGAGAAGGTTATGCGATGTATGATAATCTATATCCATCTAGAATAATTGTTGGCGAACATTCTGAGCGAGCTAGAATTTTTGCGAATCTTTTAATTAAAGGAGCCCTTAAGAAAAATATTGATATACTCTTTGTAGGCTCAACTGAAGCAGAAGCTATTAAGTTATTTGCGAATACTTATTTAGCAATGAGAGTAGCTTATTTTAATGAGCTTGATTCTTATGCTGAATCTCATGGGTTGGATACTAGGGAAATTATAAATGGTATAGGATTAGATTCAAGAATTGGAAAACATTATAATAATCCATCATTCGGCTATGGTGGATATTGTTTACCGAAAGACACAAAACAACTTCTAGCTAACTATAAAGATGTCCCTTCAAATATGATTGAAGCTATCGTAAAAGCGAACAGCACTAGAAAGGACTATATTGCAGAAGCAGTTATAAAAAAAGCAAATAAAAATTTGATGAATCCAATAATTGGAATCTATAGACTTGTAATGAAGTCTGGAAGTGATAATTTTAGGAGTTCAGCAATCCAAGGCATTATGAAGCGAATTAAGGCTAAGGGTATTGAAGTTGTTATATATGAACCAACGTTAAAAGAGAATTATTTTTTTAATTCAAAGGTTATTAGAGATATTAATGAGTTTAAGTCTATGTGTGATGTAATTGTTGCTAATAGAATGGAAAATGTCATATGTGATGTACGAAATAAGATATATACAAGAGATATTTTTAATAGTGATAGCTAATTTGAACTGAATTAATTCTAAAAAACATAAAAAAGGAAATATATATGAAAAAAGCAATTGTAACGGGTATAACAGGCCAGGATGGAGCATACTTAGCAGAGTTATTGTTAAATAAAGGCTATAAAGTATATGGAACTTATCGTAGAACGGCCTCTGTAAACTTTTGGCGTATAGAGGAATTGGGAATCGAAAATCACCCTAACTTAGAGTTGGTGGAATATGATTTAACAGATGCGGCGAATAGCATTAAGATGGTTTTAGATATTCAGCCAGATGAAATCTATAATCTAGCGGCACAAAGTTTCGTGGGAGTTTCTTTTAATCAACCACTAGCTACAGCACATATTACTGGGTTAGGATGTGCTCATTTATTAGAAGCTATTAGAATCGTAAATCCAAAGATTAGATTCTATCAAGCATCTACTTCAGAAATGTTCGGTTTAGTTCAAGAAATTCCACAAACTGAGAAAACACCATTTTATCCTCGTAGTCCTTATGGTGTAGCTAAGTTGTATGCACATTGGATGGTAGTTAATTATCGTGAAAGCTATGATATTTTTGCTACAAGTGGTATTTTATTTAATCATGAATCACCATTAAGAGGTCGAGAGTTTGTGACACGTAAGATTACAGACTCTGTAGCTAAAATTAAACTTGGTAAGTTAGATTGTCTAGAACTGGGTAACTTAGATGCTAAACGTGATTGGGGCTATGCCAAAGATTATGTAGAAGGTATGTATCTAATGTTACAAGCTGATAAACCGGATACATTTGTTTTAGGAACAAATCGTACAGAAACTGTTCGTGATTTTGTAAAAATGGCATTTAAAGCAGCAGAGATAGATCTTGTCTTTGAAGGTTCTGAAGAGAATGAAATTGCTAAATGTGCGAAAACAGGTAAAACTGTAGTTAGGATAAATCCTAAATTCTATAGGCCTGCTGAAGTAGATCTTTTAATAGGTAACCCTCGAAAAGCAAAAGATATATTAGGATGGGAGCCTAAAACTTCATTAGAAGAGCTTTGTGATATGATGGTGACGGCTGATATTCGTAGAAATGAGCAAGGGTTTTCATTTTAATGGGAAATAAGGTTCTTATTACTGGCTATAATGGATTTACTGGACAGTATGTTGCTAGAACTCTGGAGAAATTTGGCTATACGGTTTTTGGCTTAGTAGCTTCAAACCATAATAATTCTAAATGCTTCAAGGCTAATTTAAATGATAAGCAAAGCTTACAAAAAGCAATAGTTACTGTTGAACCTGATTATATTATACATTTAGCGGCTAAGGCTTTTGTTGGGCATGGAGATATCTCTGATTTTTATACTACTAATTTGATTGGAACTAGAAATTTATTAGAAGTAATTGCTGAAAATTTATCTAGCATTAAACATGTGATTATAGCCAGTAGTGCAAATATTTATGGAAATACCAAAGAAGGTTCTTTGAGTGAAGAAATGTTACCAAATCCAGCTAATGATTATGCAGTTAGTAAAATATCTATGGAGTATATTGCTCAGTTGTTTGCGAATAAGATTCCAATTACCATAACAAGGCCATTTAATTATACTGGTGTTGGTCAAAGTGATAAATTTTTAATTCCAAAGATAATTAAACATTTCAAAGCCAGAGAAGAGATAATTGAGCTTGGAAATATTGAAGTATGGCGTGAATTTAATGATGTTAGATATATTGCTAATATATATGTGAGTCTCCTTAATGCTAAACCTGGTGAAACTATAAATTTATGTACTGGAAAATACTATTCTCTTAAAGAAGTTATAAATATATGTAGTAATATTACTGGTCATAAGATACAAATTAAAATTAATTCTAATTTTGTACGTGAAAATGAAGTCAAAATTTTGGCCGGAAACCCTGATAAACTTAATAAGCTAGTGAATATAGATAATAAACATAGTCTTGAAGATACTTTAAAATGGATGCTAGAAAGTGGGGATAACAAATAGATTAAAATTGGGAATTGATGTAAGGATTCTTACTAAGCCAGAAATTGGAATAAGTGTATATACCATAGAGCTAGTTTCAAGAATTTCTAGATTTCAAAATTTTGAAATCTATTTATATAGTCCTTCCCAAGTATTATCAAGATATAAAGAGATGCTTGATAAATCAGTTATTTTTCGTGAGTCTAGAATTACAAATGTTTTTCTTAAGCAATTTTGGGGAGCTTTTAAGTTAGCAAAATTGTTAAAAAAAGATAAAATTGATGTTTTCTGGGGACCAGCTCACAGGCTACCATTTATTAAGACTAAGGGGGTTAAATATGTTTTAACAGTGCATGACCTTGTTTATAAGTATGCTCCAAAAACTATGAATAAATTAGCATATCCAATAGAAAGGCTCATGTTACCTAGAGCGATAGCTAAGGCTGATTATATTGTCGTTGATTCTTTTGCCACTATGTCAGCTATAAAAATTAACTTTTCAATTTCAGATAATATAATTGATGTTTTATACCTTGGATCTAAATACAAAAATCGTATTGAATTAGAAAAAATAATAGATAATCCAACTAAGAAATATTTTTTGTTTGTGGGAACATTAGAGCCTAGAAAAAACTTATCTATGTTGCTTAAAGCATATTCTATGTTATCAAAAGCTCAAAAAGAAAATTTTAATTTACATCTTGTAGGAGCTAAAGGCTGGGGCGATGAAAGTTTAGAAGAAATAATAGAACAGCTTAATATATCTGAATATGTTAAAATATATGGGTATATTGATGATGATAAATTAGCTATTATATATGCTAATTGTTACGCTGTGCTTATGCCATCAATTTATGAAGGATTTGGTTTACCTCTATTAGAAGGGATGACCTTTGGAAAACCAGGTTTATGTGGAAATAACTCGTCTATGCCTGAGATCGTTGGCAATGCAGGGGTATGTGTTGATTCACATAATGTAAACTCTATTAGACAGGGATTAGAAAGAATTTCAAATAAACAGATATATGAATATTTACAAAAAAATATTGATACTCAAATAGAGAAATTTGATTGGGACATTTCTGCAAAGAAATTAGAAAGAATATTTTTAGAATTAAAGGGTTAAAGTAATGAAAACTACTATAACAAAAGATGTGATAAAAGATAGTGGCGTTAAATTTGGTACTAGTGGTGTGAGAGGTCTAGTTGTAGAGATGACAGACAGAATTTGTTGGCTATACACTAAAGCATTTATCCAGTTTTTAGAAGAAAAATATAACATACAAAAAGGTACAGAGATAGCTATAGCTCATGATTTGCGTGATAGTAGCCCGAGAATAACTAAAGCTGTTGTACAAGCTATATCTGATAATGGTTATAAACCAGTATATTGTGGAGAGATACCATCACCAGCTGTTATGTTGTATGGAGTTTCTAATCAAATTCCTTCAGTTATGATTACAGGTAGCCACATCCCAGAAGATAGAAATGGTATTAAATTTAATACTCCTTACGGTGAAGTTCTCAAAGAAGATGAAGAGATAATAGTTAATCAAGCTGTAAAAGTTAGTGATGCTGCTTTTGATGATAATGGAATGTTTTTAAAAAAAGTAGAACTTCCTAAGGTATGTAATCAAGCTCATTCACAGTATGTTCACAGATATATAAATTTCTTCCCTAATAATTGTTTAGCAGGTAAGACTATTGGATTATATGAGCATTCTTCTGTTGGTCGAGAGATATTAAAAGAGATTTTAGAAAGACTTGGTGCTAAGGTTATTCTACTAGGATTCTCTGAAAGATTTGTGTCTGTAGATACTGAAGCAATTCGTCAAGAAGATGTAAAGCTTGCAAAGCAGTGGGCTAGTGAATATAAAATTGATAGCATAGTTTCAACAGATGGTGATGCAGATAGACCTTTAGTAAGTGATGAGTATGGTAATTGGTTTAAAGGTGATGTATTAGGTGTTTTAACTGCTAGATATCTTCAGACACAATCTGTAGCGACGCCAGTTAGCAGTAATACTATAGTTGAGAAGATGGGTTATTTTAAGAATATTATTAGAACTAAAATCGGTTCGCCATATGTAATTGCTGCAATGAATCAGTTACTTTCAGAAGGGTATAATGGTGTGGTTGGCTATGAGGCAAATGGTGGTTTTCTACAAGCTGGAGATATTTATCTAAAAAATGCTACCTTAAAAGCATTACCTACTAGGGATGCTGTGATACCAATGTTAGCTGTACTTATGTTATCGGTAGACTCTAATAAAACTATATCAGAATTATTATTTGATCTACCTGCGCGCTATACAGCTAGTAGTAAGATTGATGATTTCGCAACTGAAAAAAGCCAAGAAATTTTAAAATCAATATTAGCTGGTAAATCAGATCTTCTAGATAAGGTAATATCTGAGTATTTTAATGGCAATAATAGTATTGAAAACATAAATATTACAGATGGTGTTAGGATAACTTTGGCAAATCAAGATATTTTACATCTAAGACCTTCTGGTAATGCTCCAGAGTTGAGATGTTATATAGAATCTAACTCATTAGATAAAGCGATATCTTTAAATAAATATTGTATTGATAAAATAAAAAAGCCTTAATAATGAAAAAAATAAAAATTTTACATGTATATAAAACAGATATTACTCAGACTAAAGGTGGTATAGAAGCATTCATAGATAATTTATGTAATGCCACTGAAGATCTTGGAGTTGAGAATATAGTTTTTTCATTAGCAAATAAAACTAGTTATCCTAATTTCATTACTTATGGGAAATATAAGATATATCATGCAAAAAAAAATTTAGAAATATCTTCTGCGGCTTTTTCACTATCAGCCTTTTATATCTTTAGAAAGTTAATTAAAGAAGTTGATATAGTTCATTATATATTTCCAAATCCTTTTGGTGATGTTTTACATACACTGTGTAATATTAAAAAGCCAACGATAATCACTTATCAGTCAGATATTGTTAAACAAAAAAGATTACTAAAATTTTATCAACCTTTAATGTATAGATTCTTAAAATCAGCTAATAAGATAGTCTGCACTTCTCCTAATTATCTTAAAACAAGTGATACATTACTTAAATTCAAAGAAAAAGTAGAGATTATTCCAATTGGTATAGATATAAAAACATATCCGAGTATTAGTTCTGAAAGAATTCGTTATTGGAAATCTAAGCTTCCAGAGAAATATTTCTTATTTATAGGTAAATTACGATATTATAAAGGGTTATATACAGCAATAGATGCTGTATATAACACTAGTATACAGTTAGTAATCTGTGGAAACGGATTTTTAGAAAAAGAGCTTAAAGAATATGCATTTCAGAAAAGTATAAAAAATGTTCATTTTATTAATTCTTTTACAGAGGAAGATAAAGTTGCGATATTAACACTCTGTTATGGTTTTGTTTTTCCTTCCCAATTAAGATCAGAAGCTTTTGGAATATCTTTGTTAGAGGGGGCAGCATTTGGTAAACCGCTCATATCATGTGAAATAGGAACAGGAACCACATATATAAACCTTAATGATATAACAGGATTAGTGATTAATCCTAATTCACCAGAATTATTAAAAGAAGCTATGTTATATCTTCTAAATAATCCTAAAAAAGCAGAAAAATTTGGAGAAAACTCAAAAAATAGAGCAAAAAATCTTTTTAGTTTAGAATTGCAGGCAAAAAGCTATATTAATTTATATAAAGAACTAATAAGGCTTTAATTTTTTGGAAAATTAATTAATTTATGGTTTACAGTAACTGGATTAATCGCAAATTCAATATCGTGCCCATTTAATATCTGAGCTGTTTTTATAAGAATGCTATCTTGTACTTCAAGAAAATCAACATAAAAAACTTTCTTTACCATAGCATATATTTGAAGATTTATACCATTTGCACCAAAAGATCCTTCAGTTCTATTACCTATGATTGTACCACCAGTTAATAAAGATACAGCTATTGTTTTATTAGAGTCTATATCAGGATGGTTTTTTACCATTTCTTTAATGTCTTGTTTAATTATTTCAACTTTATCTAGATTCTCATAAGGTATAGTTATATTCTGTACAATCCGTCTATGAGTTCTTCTTGATGTGGTTGTGATACATGTTGTAAGAAATACAGAATTTGGTATATGCATTGGAGCTGTTTCATAATTGTCTACTTGTGTTGTTAATATTCCAATTTTCTTAATAGATCCAGCAAACTTTATAGTAGAGTTTATATCAGAAGCAATAACATCTCCTTCAGAATACTTTCTGTTAAAAACTACAAATAACCCACCAAAGAAATTTGTAAGTAAAGTACTTTGAGATAAGGTTAACCCTGCAAATGCTACTCCACTAAAAGCACCTAGAGCAGTTAATGGAACATCAAGAGCAGCTAAAATAAGTATAATTGATATTATTGCTGCTAAAAGTTCTAAAGCTTTAAATATTGCATTGATATCTCTAAAATCATCATATCCACCACTATTTTTTTTGCTTTTATCAATAACTATTTGTTTAACCTTTCCTAAGAACTTAAATATATTTATTATTATTGCAATATATACTAAAAATTTAAGAGTATTTGCAGTATAAATAGAAATTTGATCTTTATGATCAGTGAGATATACAGCTGAAATTAAGTCAATAGAGGCTTTAATAAAATAAATCCATATTAAAATATAGAGCACCCATCTTATTGATCTAAAAAAAGATAGTTTAATTGAATTATTAACTTTAAATGAAAGTATATAGCCTAATATAATTAAACTAATAGTGATCAAGAGACAAATGATAAAGTCTATACTTAAAACAAATAGGATACTGCGTATAGATATACTACTTTCCATATTAAGGAGTATATTATTTAGGATATTCATTATTAGGGAAACTTATTTTTTATTACTAGAAATATTACTACAAATCTAATTTTATTAAAGCTTTTTGTATTAATCTTCTTGAGGTACAGAAGTATTTGATGAGCTATTATCATCAATAACTATAGAATCCATATTTGCTTGAGCAGGAGGATGCGCTTCTACTTTTTTAGAAGAAGTTTTGCTTTCAGTAATATTTGAGTTATTATCACTAATATTGTCATCAATAACAATTGAATTCATATTCGCTTGAGGGGGAGGGTGAGCTTCTACTTTTTTTGATTCATCTGAAGAAGCTCCATTTTGAAATTCATCACTATAATTTATAGGGGTATAAATTATAGGAGCGTTTTCTGTATTTTGAGCAGTTTCATTTGTATCTATAGAGGCATGTTTTTTGACAAAAGCAAAAACTAAGACTATTAAGGTTATAGATATAGCTACTATTATCAATCTATTTATATAATCAAAAGCTTTCATTTTTCCATATTTGGCTTTTTTATAATATAAGATATCTATTTTATTTAGAATAGATACGATTTTCTTTTCAGAAACTTCTAAATATTCACAATATCTTCGGATTTGATTTTTTAAAACAGTACTTGACTCTTGTAATAGCAAGTTGCCATGAGCCTCTTCAATAGTTTTTATTGTATCAAGAGATAGGTTTGTAGCATCAGCAACAGTTTGCTGTTCTAGTCCTTTACTATCTCTAGTCATTTTAATAAATGATTGAAAGCTATAAATCATAATAGTTAAATGATTCTAAATTATTGTATGTTGGAGAATATTATATAAGAAAAAAATGAAAAATTGAATTAAGGTTTTGCGTGATTATTTATTCTTTTTCTTTTCTTCTAGCATTTTTTCCAGGAAATGGATGTTTGTGCCGCCTTTAATAAACTTTTCATTATTTAATATCTCTTGGTGTAGAGAGATATTTGTTTTAATGCCGGTAATAACCATTTCTTCAAGAGCTGCACGCATTTTTTGCATCGCAGAATCTCTATTTTTACCTCTAACAATTATTTTTGCGATCATAGAATCATAATTAGGAGGTACTCTATAGCCCGAATATATATGAGAGTCTACACGAACTCTTGGACCACCTGGAGCATGATACATTTCAATAAGACCAGGAGAAGGAATAAATCTCTCAGGATCTTCAGCATTTATACGACATTCGATAGAGTGGCCATCAATAGCAAGATCAGACTGTTTCCAAGTTAGACCCATTCCAGAAGCTACTCTAATTTGCTCTTTAATAAGATCTGTACCTGTAATAGATTCTGTAACCGGATGCTCAACTTGGATTCTTGTATTCATCTCGATAAAATAGAATTCTCCATTTTCATATAAGAATTCAAATGTACCAGCACCGCGGTACTTAAGAATCTTACAAGCATTAACACATCTTGCACCAATATCTTCTCTTTGCTTCTCAGTTAAACCAATAGCAGGAGCTTCTTCAATAACTTTTTGATGTCTTCTTTGAGTAGAGCAGTCTCTTTCAAATAGATGAATAGCATTACCTTCACCATCACCAAATACTTGAATCTCAATGTGGCGAGGATTTTCTAGGAATTTTTCCATATAAACCATATCATTATTAAAAGCAATTCTAGCCTCACTCTTTGTAAGAGCTATAGAGTCTACTAAATCTTCTTTTTTTCTGACGATACTCATACCACGACCGCCACCACCACCAGCAGCTTTGACAATAACTGGATAACCAATTTTCTCAGCGATTTCTAAGTTAGTTTTAGGATCATTGCCTAAAGCACCACCAGAGCCAGGTACACATGGTACGCCAGCTTTTTTCATATATTTAATAGCTTCAACTTTATCACCCATAATCTCGATGCTTTCAGCTTTAGGTCCAATAAAGATAAAACCACTTTCTTCAACAGCCTTAGCAAATTTAGCATTTTCTGATAAGAAACCATAGCCAGGGTGAATAGCGTCCGCATTAGTTATTTCCGCAGCTGTGATTATGCTTTGTATATTTAAGTAGCTTAAATTTGGAGCAGCTGGGCCTATACACACAGATTCATCTGCTAATTTAACATGCATTAAATCTGCATCAGCAGTTGAATATACAGCAACTGTTTTAATACTTAGTTCTCTACATGCTCTTAAAATTCTAAGAGCAATTTCACCTCTGTTAGCGATTAATACTTTTTTAATCATATTTCTATTACCTTAATTCTATTTGTGGTTCAAATACGAGTTACTATTAGGTAATAACTTGTTTATTCTATGATAAATAATGGTTGATCAAATTGTACTGGCTCACCATCTTTAACTAAAATTTTAGTAACTTTCCCAGACTTTTCAGCTTCAATTTTGTTCATGATTTTCATTGCTTCAATGATACATAAAACATCACCTTTTTTAACTTCTTTTCCTTCTGTTACATAAGCAGCAGCATCTGGAGATGGTGATTTATAGAAAGTACCAACCATAGGAGATTTAAATTCTTCTCCTGCATGAGTCTCTTGAGGTTTAGCAGCAGGAGCGCTAGGAGTAGAAGCAGCTGTGCTAACACTAGTAGGAGCTGCTGGAGCAATAGTTGTGGAAACTGGTGCAGCTGTTGTAACTACACTTGTGCCATTTTGATTTTTAGTCATAAAGATAGAAGAACCACCAGCTTTAACTTTCACTTCTTTAATATCACTTGTATTAAGAATTTCTGCTAGTCTATCAATTGCATTTAATAAATCCATTTTTGTTATACTCCTTTATTTTTAACGAAATCTATGGCTTCAATCATAGCTAATTTATATCCATTAGAACCAAGACCAAATATGCATCCATAAGCAATATCTGATAAAAAAGACTTGGATCTAAAGCTTTCCCTATTATATATGTTTGATAGATGTATTTCAATAAAAGGCTTTTGAGTTGCTAAAAAAGCATCTCTTATTGCAATACTTGTATGAGTGTAGGCAGCAGGGTTTATGATGATGAATTTAGCATTGGATTGTTGTATTTTATCAACAATTTCACCTTCTTGATTACTTTGGAAGAAATCTAAGGAAACCTCATTTTTACTGCCTATATTGCTTAATTCTTTTATTATATCTTTAAGAGATCTGTGCCCATACTTATCAGGCTCGCGAGAACCTAGTAGATTTAGGTTGGGACCATTAATTATTAGAATATCAGTCATGATATATTCCTATATTTTTTAGAAGCAACTGAAAATATTTTACCAGTTTCTATACAAAAACAACTTAATTTTCCTCCCCAAATACATCCTGTGTCTATGGCTATAAATTTATTGTCACCAGTATTTCCTTGTAAAGCTGCCCAATGTCCAAATATTATTTTTTCATTAGCTTTTAGTTTTTTGTTTTCAAGTTTAAACCAAGCAGACCAACCAGTAGGGATATTTGAGAGATTAGAACTATATTTAAGGTTTAGTCCTCCATCTTCAGCAGTTAATCTCATTCGTGTTAAATAATTTGCGATACAGAGCCATCTTTGAACTCCCTCTAGTTCTTTTTGCCATTTATCTGCTTCTAAGGAAAATAAATTAGATAGAAATAGTCGTTTTGTAGATTCGTTTTGTAAAACAAACTCTAACTCCAAAGCTCTTTTTTTTGCTTTCTTAGTAGACCATATATGCGGAACTCCAGCATGAGTTATAGTAAAGTCATTGATTTTTATTAGAAACTTTTGCTTCCATATCCATTGACGTATTTCTTCCAACTTAGGTGAGTCGAGTATTTCATTTAGAGAGCTCTTAGATGATCTTGGTAAATAATTATAACTTGTAGCAAGAAATATAAGCTCATGGTTTCCAATTAAGAGCTCAGCGCTTTCTTCTAGATCCATAATATATGTAATTGTTTCTAAAGATTTTGGTCCTTTATTTATTATGTCTCCGATAAATATAAGTTTATCTTGCTTTTTATCGAATTTGATTTTATTGAGTAGTTTTTTTAGTTCATCTAAACAGCCATGTACATCACCAATAATATAGGTTGCCATTTGAACTCCTATTGTGATAAAAAATTTGAAAGTTTCACAAAATCTTCTACACTAAGATTCTCTGCTCTTAATTTAGTATCTACAGGTACTTTAGATAAGTCTATATTTTTTTCTTTAAAAATTGGTTTTAAATTATTTAATAGAGTTTTTCTTCTTTGAGAAAAGCTTTGTTTAACTATAAATGAGAAAAGTTCATAATTACTAAGCTCTAAAGGAGTACTTATAGGGGTGAGTTTAAGTATGCTAGAGTCAACTTTAGGTTTTGGATAAAAAACCTCAGGTGGAATATGCATTACAGAGCTACATCTGAAGTGATATTGTAATATAACAGATAGCCTTCCATAACTTTTATTATTTGGTTGAGCAGTAATCCTATCAACTACTTCTTTTTGTAGCATGAAATGAGCATCTATAATCTTGTTTGTGAAGCTTATTATTTTAAATAGAATCGGTGTTGAGATATTGTAAGGAAGGTTACCTATTAGTTTTATTTTATGATCTGGAAATTTTAGAATATCAAAGTTTAATATATCCTCATTGAAAATGTTTATATTCCCATAAGGTAGGCAGTTTTCAATCAGAGTAGGTATTATTTCAGAGTCAAACTCAATAACATTTATATTTTTTGTTTTAGTAAGTAGATGTCTTGTTAGAGCGCCTAATCCAGGGCCTATTTCAAAAACTATATCATCTTTTGATATGTTAGTTATTTTAATGATTTTGGTAATAATATTCTCATCTTGAAGGAAATTTTGCCCTAAAGATTTTTTCGCTTTTGTTTTGTATTGCATTAATAAAGCTCTTGAGTTTTTAAATCTTTGTCCAATATTTTGATATAAGCACTATCTTTCATTGATGTTATCCATGTCTTATAAATCTGTTCAGCTTTTTCTGCATAAATAGCTTCTAGTGCTTTTTGTTCCTCAATTTCTTTTTGAGCATTATATTCTCTAGTATCTGTATATTTGATTATCATCCAACTTTTATTTCCTGTATCAAATGGCTCAGAAAGTTCATCTTTCTTGAGATCCTTTAATTGATTAAAGGCTGCGGGTGTTAATATTGGAGGATTATCTAAAACTGAAGCCCAGCCAAATTCACCATCTGAGTGATCATAGTCAGTGGTATATTTCTCAGCAATCTTTTTGAAATCATCACCACTTTCTATAGCAAGTTTTGCTCTTTTAAGATCGTTTTCAGCACTTGAAGCAGTCAAAGTTGCTGTAAGGTTAATAACAATGCCTTCTACATTATATTGTGTTATCTCATTGTTGACTAAAGGTTTTTCTTCTTTTATTGCTTCAACATAAATCATTTGAATAGCATTGTCTGCAATAAATGGTTTTGAAACTTGTCCTTTTTTTAAATATTTTACTCTTGATCTGTATATTGGAGGTATCTCTGAATAAGTCATCCATTGGGTTATTGAGCCACCCTCATCAGCATTTGCAGCTTCAGAAAATTGTTTTGCCATATCTGAGAAACTAATATTTTTATTATTTATTGCAATAGCTAGTTTTTGCAATAAAATAAATTTTTTATTTTTCTCATCTTTAGATTTTGGTATATCTATAATTAAGTTTCTTAATAGGTACAGCCTCTTAGGAGTCATCTGTTTTTGAAAAAGCTCTTTATGTTTTTGAATATATTTCTCTACTTCTTTAGGAGATACTGAAATTTGTTGAGCAATAGCTTGTTGTTGAAGTCTATTGATCATTAATTGATCTCTAAGTTTGTCTTTGTATTCAGAGAATGTTATACCTGATGATTCAATACTAGTTTTCAAATAATCGAGAGATATTCTATTTCGTACTAATATATCATTTATTGCCGCATCAATTTCTTTATCAGATATCCTAATATTATTTCTCTGAGCTATCTGTAATAATATGCTTTGAGCTATAAGATTTTGGAGAGCTTCTTTCTTAATCTGAAGTTGATTTTGTGGGTCATATGTTTGAGATGGAGGAAGAGTCGCGAGAACTTTTTGTACTTCTTGATCAAGCTCTAAAGAGGTTATTACTTTGTCATTAACTATAGCAACCGTTTTATTAATAGCTAGTTCTTGATTGCTAGGAACTTGAGGAGCTGCCTTTGCTGGCATAGTTGGCATTTGAGGCATATTTGAATTAAAAGAGTTTTGGAATAGGTTGCTAGATATATCTGCAAAAGAATAAATAGGTATCAAAAATAAAAGTAGTAAAGCTAATCTTTTTTTTAAAAGCATAACTAAACTCCCCACTGTCCAGCGGTATAGCCATTGATCTGATTTAATCTTTGTGCAAGTCCATTAGCTCCATAAACACCACCAAGTCCTTTTAATTCAAGTTCTAAAACATATGTGTTAGTTAATTTTCCTACAGCATTAGGGTCATTTGGATTATTACTTGTATAAGCAGATCTTTGTATTAGTCCTCGTAGCGCCCATGAGTTGGCATCATATTGTAAACCAACAAAGGTATTTGTTATCGATTTTTGTATAAAGTTATAGTTTATAAGAGCAGCTATGGCCCAACTATCAGATAGTTTTAATATGGTTGAGGCAGTTATTGTCTGTTGAGCCTTAGGGGCGTTGCCATTTATTATTTCTTGCTGAGTCATTCCTGCCCAGTTATAAGCTATATTGTTGTATGAAATGTTAAAAATATTATTATTTTCACTTTTGTATTGTAATTGATAGACTTGATATTCCACATTTCCTGTTTCAACTCTATAATTTATGTCAGCTGAGGCATATATATTTTGTAGCACCTGATATGAAAAACTTCCCATTATAGGAGAAAATCTTGAATTATAGAAAGGGAGTAATCTATTTGGTGAAGGGGTTTCATTACCTTGATCTAGACCTACCATTCTATCATCAAAAAATATTTGTTGTCCTATTTTTGCAGATAATAGCATCGATCCATCTTCTTGGTTAACTATATAATGTTCTAAGGCATATGTTAATTGGTTTGCATTGTTGATTCTATCACCACCAACAAATCTATTTACTTGGAACATCTGCATGTATTGTTCATTTGTAAAGTTTGTATCAAATAAAGGAAGATCTGTTTGATCTTGGTAAGGTATGTAGGTATAAAACAGTCTAGGAAGTAAGGTTGCAGTATAAGCACCTTTGCTCGAGGTGAATTCTTTGTCAAAATATGCTCCAGCATCAATGTTAAATATTGGAATAACACTCGTTACATTATTCTGATTGAAATTGACTATATCATTAGCATGTTGTTGAAGCTGGTAATACCTTATAGGCACCTCTAGAGAAGGCTTAAAATAGCCCCAAGTTTCTGATAAATCTAGAGCTACCTTAGGAGAATCATAACTTCTAAATGCGTTTACCATAGATGCTTCAGGTGTTCCAGAACCGTAAATGCCACCAGATCTTTTATAAAAGTATGTATTTTGAGTTTGAATAGATAATTGTAAATAATCTGGTAAATACTTGGAAATATCAGCATCAAAATGAATATCAGGAAGTTTCCCATAAGGGACGTTAGCTAGAAACATGCTTTGATCAACAACACCATAATCTAGGAACTGTCCACTAACATTGAAAATCTCATCTGTATATGAAAGATTAATCTCTCTATCTAAAAGTGTTTTTGTAACTAAGTTAATGTTTCCAGCAGAAAAGTCATTATAAAATTGGCTATCACTTACATAGTCATAGTTATAGCTCATTTTTATTTTTTGATAATTACCACTTCCATTAAAAGTAAATGCTCCTCGAGTTTTTTGATCTTCAAAATCATAAGGAACAAGAGAGCCTTCAAACTGAGTTTTAAAGTATTCATTCATGTATCTAAAAGTAGCATTTTCCATTGGTCCTCTTTGCGACCAGTATATTTGTTCGAAGAGTAGATCATAGTTTGGAGCTAAATTGAAATAATAAGGTACGGAAACACCCCATCCAGAGTTTTCATTATTTACAAATCCAGGAGTTAAAAATCCACTTCTTCTTTTATCATCAGTAGGGTAGGCAAAGTAGGGCACATACATAACAGGTATATCTTTTATTTTAAACCATCCATCTTTTATGTAAGCCATATTTTCTTGAGTATCAAGATCAATAGATTTTCCACTTAATTTCCATGCATCATCATATGGGCTGCCAGAGGTTATATATCCATCAGTCATATTGATAGTGTTTTCATCTAATCTTCTAAAGGTCTCTGCATATCCTCTCATATGTCCAGTAAAATTATTTTTACTATAGATATCGGTTTTTGGTTCTTTTTTGAAGAATCTAAAATAAGTTTGACCAGCAATAGCTGTTTTATCTTCAAGATTGGCAGACATATCTTCTGTTCGAATAACGACACCCGATGATGGTTGTTTTGCAATAACATCACCAGCAATAACTAAGGATTCTATACCGGATTTATCTTTGTTAAAGTTTATAATAGCATTTTGTCCGTAGATCTCCTGATCGCATTGAAAGACTTCTACATTACCTGAAGCGATAAGCGTACCATCGGTGTCAAATTCTGCTTTATTATAACTTAGGCTTGTTTTCCCACTTTTACATAGAGGTGCTGTAAATGTGGTATCGTTATAATATTGCCCCCCAGTTCTTAAGGCTGTATTTTGCATCCAAGTCAAGTCTTGTGCTAATGTTTTTTCTCTTTGTTCATCTGTAATATCTTTTGAAAACACATTAACTCGTTCTTCTTCTCTTTCACAACTCCACTCGCCATCAACAATTTTACATTGCCAATCTTCTTTTGCTGGATTTTCATCCATAATACGAGTTGCTTGACCAGATTCACTGAATAATATAGTGCCTAAAAAAGCAAATAGTATTCTTTTAAAATTCCCCTTCATGAACCTCGGCATTTCCCTTTTTACTGATTCTATTTAAAATAAAGCCATGATATTATATCTTCATTTATTGTAGAATTCCACAGCTACATTACGTTGATCTTATAAAGAGGATGGTTAATTAATATTACTATGAATATAGAGACATATTTATCTGAAGTTTTAAAGGAATCTTTTGAAAAGCTTGGTTATAATTCAGCATTAGCAAAAGTTGTTGTATCAACAAGAGACGGTGTTGGGCATTTTCAATGTAATGCTGCTATGCCTTTAGCTAAGTTTGCAAAAAAAGCACCGAATATTATAGCTCAAGAAATAATTGATAATGTTGAAGATAAAAATATTTTTTTAGAAATAGTTGTAGCTAATCCAGGATTTATAAATATGACTTTAGCTCCAGAGTTTTTAGCTAAATTATCTACCAGTTTTAATAAGTCTAATAAGTTTGGTTATTCTAAAGAGGAGCAGCCTAAAAAAATAATATTAGATTTTGGGGGGCCTAACGTAGCTAAGCCAATGCATGTTGGGCATATTAGATCTACTTTAATAGGAGACTGCCTACAGAGATTATATAAATTTTGTGGAGATGAGGTTGTTTCTGATGTTCACCTTGGAGATTGGGGTACCCAAATGGGTATGCTTATCGAGGAGATAAAATTGAAGTCACCAGATTTAATATATTTCAATGAAAGTTATGATGGTGAATATCCTAAAGACTCTCCAGTTATTGTTTCTGAATTAGCAGAAATTTATCCTAAAGCTTCAAAAAGATGTAAGTCTGATAAAGATGAAATGGAAAAAGCTCGACAAGCTACATATGAGTTGCAACAAGGCAGAAAAGGTTATAGAGCTTTATGGCAACATTTTGTTGATGTATCAGTTGAAGCTGTAAAAAATGATTTCGCTGGGCTAGGAGTGACTTTTGATTTGTGGTTAGGAGAGAGTGATTCTAATAAATATGTTTCAGAAGTGGTATCTTTCTTAAAAAACAAAGGCCTTATATATGAAGATGACGGGGCATGGATAGTTGATACTGGGCAAGAAGATATTCCTCCTTTGATAGTAATTAAAAGTGATGGCGCAATAATGTATGGAACCACTGATTTGGCAACATTATGGCAAAGACAGAAAGATTTTAATCCAGATAAAATAGTGTATGTTGTTGATAAAAGACAATCGTTACATTTTAAACAAGTTTTCGCTGTTGCAAAAAGAGCAGGGATTGTTAGCGAAGATTGTGAATTAAAGCATGTGGCTTTTGGCACAGTTAATGGAAAGGATGGTAAGCCCTTCAAAACAAGAGAGGGTGGAGTAATGCACCTTAAGGATCTTATTGAGCAGGCAAAATCTAGAGCTAGAGAAAGAATGCAGGATGAAAATTATGATGAAGCTTTAGTTAATCAAATAGCTATGGCAACAATAAAATTTGGAGATCTTGTAAATACATATACATCTGATTATGTTTTTGATTTAGATAAATTTTCTAAATATGAGGGGAAAACAGGCCCTTACTTACTATATACCGCAGTAAGGGTTAAATCTATCATTAGAAAGTTGTTTGGAGATAGTTTTGACGTGAATGCATTGGTTAATAATTTTGATATTTTATCAGCAACTAATGAGCATGAAGAGAAACTGCAGTTACAACTTATCCAGTTTCCTTTAGCTGTAGCTAGAACATATGAGAAGTCAGAGCCACATCATTTATGTGAATATGCATACAGTTTGGCAAATACTTTTAGTAAATTTTATGTAAATTGCCCAATTCTAGCTGAAGAAGATGAGGAAATTAAGAGCTCAAGAATAGCTATGTCAGTAGCAACGTTGAAGGCGATGACATTAACATTGAATATGCTTGGTATATCAATACCAGAGAAGATGTGATTAATTAATTTCTTTTAAAATTCGATGGTAATTTCTATACCTTAATGGGGAAATATCTCCCTCTTTGACTCTTTTTACTATTTCACAGCCAAGAGAGTTCTCCTCATGGGGACAGTTTCTAAATTTACACATACCTTTAAGTTTTTTGAATTCTAAGAAACCATCAAAAAGATCATCTTTAGTAATGTTCCATAATCCAAACTCTCTAATTCCTGGAGAGTCTATAATATTTGTATTCTCATTAATTTCATAAAGCGTAGAGCAAGTAGTTGTATGCTTTCCTTTTTTATTTGAGTTTGAAACTTCATTAGTTTCAGCTATATTTTTTCCAATTACTGCATTTAGAGTTTCAGATTTGCCAACACCTGACTGACCTAAGAAAATAGAAGTTTTATTTTCTAAAGCATCTTTTACAAAAGTAGATATGTTTGTTTTAAGTAGGGCAGAAATATAGTAAATAGGATATCCAATATTTTTATATACATCTGTAAGGTTATCCATTTTTAATTTATCTTCAGGTCCCTGTTCATCTATTTTGTTAACAACTATGATTGGATCGATATCTGCTTTGTGTAGGGCTGCGAGATATCTATCAATATAGTGTTCTATAGGAGCAGGATTGTGAGTTATTAAAATAATAGCTTGATCTACATTTGCTGCGATATTTTTATTTTTTCTTTGGTACTGATTTGGTCGAGAGATAAGGTTTTTCCTTGGCAGTAATTTACTTATTACTGGAGTGGTATTTTCTATAAAGTCTATTTCTACATTATCGCCAACAGTTAAGTCTCCTTTAAATTGACTCCTCATTGAGCAGTCAACCATCTCATTATTGTTGAGCTTTACAGAGATTCTTCCACCAAAATTGGTGATTATTTTGCCTTGTTTTTTAAGCATTTATTATTTGCTAAAAGATGTTTACAAAAAAGTATATCACTTTGAATGATATATTATATAAATAAAACTTATAGTTAAAAGTATGGTTGAAGTTTGAATTGATTAAAAAGCTTTGTTACTATGAATTTTGATTACAGTTACTTTAATAATAAACTAAAGGGGTATTTATTAATGAAAAAAATAAAATTACTATCATTGTTAGCAATATTTGGCATTTCTTCAACAGCTGTTTATGCGGCGGATATTCAATCTGGTGATCCGTTATCTCCAGTTGGATACTGGGTTCAGTATGATGAAGATAATGATGCTGGAAAAGGTATGCCAGAGGGAATTATTCAAGCATATTTCGCTAAGAATGGTACTTTAGAAATGAAAATTGTTGTTCCATTAATGCAAGTTAATAATAAAACTGGTCAGCCAGGAGCGCCGATGATTCATTGTGATGTTTGTGGTAAAGGTTCTATTAATGGCTTTAGCTATGACTATACAAGTCCAAGTGATAATTTAGTTCAAGGTCTTGCTTTTGCTGGTAATATGCAGAAACAGCCTGGTACAGATGGCGCTGGCAAAGGGTTTGAGTATGATAAAGGTGGGGTTTTAAATCCGAATGATGGTAAAACATATAACTCAAAAGCTCAACCTGTAGATGGTGGAGAAACTTTATTTGCTAGAGCGTATAAAGGAAGTGGTTGGTACTCTGTCGGTAAAGATGCTCACTGGAAGAGAATTGATGAAGCTACATATGAAAAAGTTAAAAAAGAGTGTGGCTTGACAGATGATGGTGTATATCCATACCAAGCAAAAGATGGAAGCATCAAAAATAACGACTTATATAAAAAGTGTACGAACTATCCTTTTGATGTTAAAAAGCCTGTATAGTTTCATTTTTTATTTTCTCTCTATTATTTTTATATATACTAATTTTAAAGCTGGTTAAAAATTAAAATGATGTTCAAAACAATAATTTGTTCAGTTTTACTATTATCTTTTTCTTTCTCCTTTGGGTTAGATAATGTAGATGATAAGTTTTTAGCTGATGGCTACTGGATGCAAAAAGACAAAAAAACTGGTAAAAATCTTTCTATTATTCATATATATAAAAATGCTGATGGAAAAGAAAATGCTCAAATGTTTGTTCCTTTATCTGTTATAGAAAAGGGCAAAGTAATGCCTCCTATGATTTACTGTGAAAATTGTGGTAAAGGTAGTGCTTATGGTAATGAGTATGATTACTCAAGCGGTACGGAAATGTATCAAGGTCTAGAATTTGCTTGGAATGCTAAAGAAGCTGAAGAGTGCGCACCAGGCCCTCAAGGACCCGTGTATGATCAGGGAGCTGTATTAAATCCTTATGATGGTCAATACTATCACTTAAAAGCACAAACAATAGAGAATGGTAATAAGCTTTATGTTAGAGCATATCTGGGTTGGCTTGGTAGAACTGAATATTGGGAAAGATTATCTGAAGAAGAAGCAGTTAAAATCAAGAAAATGTGTGGTCTAACTAAGAAAAATGTTTATCCATATCAAAATAAAAATAAAGAAATAGTTGATCAAAAATTGTTTGACGAATGCTCAGGTAGAGATTTTGTTAAGAATCCTTGCTAAAATCCTTCTATAAATCTATAAAAATAAATAACTCATTGATGAATAATTATCGTCAAATTAAAGTACTTTCTGAAACTTTAGCAAATCAAATAGCTGCTGGTGAAGTAATCGAAAGACCATCTTCTGTGGTAAAAGAGCTTGTTGAAAATGCTATAGACTCGGGAGCTACAGAAATTCTTATAGAGATAGAGGATGGTGGCAAATCTTTTATTAAAATTAGAGATAATGGCTCTGGTATAGCTAAAGAAGATCTTCCATTGACTCTTATGGCTCATGCGACTAGTAAGATATATGATCTAGATGAGCTTGAGTCTGTAGCCAGTATGGGTTTCAGGGGTGAGGCACTAGCAAGTATCTCATCTGTTGCTAAGGTTAAAATAATCTCAAAGTTTATAGATGGTGAACATGCTTGGCAGATAGATAATGAAAACCTAGAGGTATTTCCAGCTGCTCATGTAAATGGTACTACAATAGAAGTTGCAGAGCTTTTCTATAATACTCCGGCACGTAGAAAGTTTCTAAAAAAAGATAATACTGAATATCTGCATACTCTTGAGCTAATAAAGAAATATATCTTATGCTATTTCAATATTGGATTTAAACTAATTCATAATAAGAAAGAGATTAATAACTTTGCTATTGCGGATCAGATGCAGACAAAGTATGACAGAGTTCTAGAGTTATATAATAAAGACTTTATTGAAAATGCTATTTTTATAAATGAAACTGTAGCTGGCGTGACTTTATGGGGGTGGATAGCATCTCCAAGGTACAATAGAGCAAGACCTGATATGCAAAGCTTCTATATAAATGGACGCATTATAAAAGATAAGCTGGTTTCTCATGCAGTAAAAAGTGCTTATAAAGACGTGATGTACGGTAATAGGTATCCAGCTTTTCTATTATATTTTAATATCGATTATTCAGATGTTGATGTGAATGTGCATCCAGCGAAAAGTGAAGTTAGATTCAGAAATCAAAAATTTGTTTATGATTTTCTATTTGGAAAGATTAATAAAATACTTTCTCAAAATACTTTCTCAGAAGAAGGGCAGGAAGATATTGTTATTGAGAAAAAAGTTTCAAATGATAATAATCCTCTAAATATTGGAAATCTAACTTTAGATATTCCAGAACATTCTAAGGTAAAAGAACAGTCGTTTTCTAATCTTCTCGAAAGACGAGATTATCAAGAAACTTCAACAAAAGTTGATTTTCAAAAAAGTAAAACTCCTTTAGGTCGTGCAATTTGTCAGATACATGGTATTTATATACTTTCTCAAGTTGAAGATGGTGTGGTTTTAGTTGATATGCACGCTGCACATGAGAGAGTGCTGTATGAAGAGATGAAAAAGTCATGGCATGAAAAAGATGATAAGTTTAAGCAAAACCTATTAGTGCCAATGGCATTAGTTTTATCAAGCTACCAAGTTGCTGCAATAGATGAAAATATCAATGTATTTGAAGATCTTGGTTTTGATATTTCAATTGTGTCAGATGATGCGATTTTAATTAGATCTGTGCCAATGTTTGTTAAAAATAAAGATATTCAGGATCTTATATCTAATACAGCAACGGAGCTGATGACATCTGGAAAAACTAAAAGCACAGAATTTTATCTAAACCATATACTAGCAACAGTATCTTGTCATGCAGCTGTTAGGGCAAATGATAAGCTTAATATAGAAGAAATGAATCATCTACTTAGACAAATGGAAACTGTAGAGAACTCTGGTCAGTGTAATCATGGCAGACCAACTTGGGTGAAGCTTAACTTCGCTCAATTGGATAGTTTCTTTTTGAGGGGTAGGTAAATGATAGGCTTTTATCTTATTAATTTAATATAGAGTGGGTTTATGGATAGTGTAAGTGTAATACAGAAGAGATTGTTGTTAGCAAAGGAGTTTTATTTGAATGGAGTTGAGAGCGCTCATAAAAAAGATCCTCTTAATAGAATGATTGCAGTTCATAATTTTCATATTTCAATTGAAATAGCAGTTAAATCAATACTTCTAAGATATGGGATACGAGGAGATAAAACTTTAAATATTGATTTTGAATCCATGCTTAATGCAGTTGATGGATTTGATGATTTTAAAAAGCGTAATTTAAAGCTACCTTATCGCCAAGAAATACGAAATCTTAATAGTATGAGAAATTTGGTTCAGCACCATGTTAAAGAGCCAAGTGAAAATGATATGTATGATTGGCGTTTGTCTTCATATTCTTTTTTAAAAAAGGTATTTGAAAGTTATTTTGAGATAGATTTTGATGAAATTAGTCGTATATCATTTATTAATAATGAAGGACTTAAACAATATCTTATGCAGTCAAAAAAGAAAATAGATAATGAAGATTATTACTCAGCATCTTGTTTGGCTGCAGGAGCCTTTGAATATGCTTATTCATCTATCTTAAGTTTTGTGCCAAAATCAAGTTCTGCATTTTTATTACAGCGCAGTTAAGCACTAAAGACATTAAAGATGCTTTTAAAAAAACTCTTGAAAGAGTAGATCAGTCGGAGCACTTTTCTGCTTTATTAGCCTCAGGTGTTAGTTTAATTGATTATAAAAAATATAAAGATTCAGCGCCATTTGTTAATTTTCTAGAAGATGGTAGTCAGCATTATGATACATACAGTGGAAAAGATTTTGACAAAGAATCAGTTAGTTGGCTGCAAAACTTTGTTATAAATACTTTTATAAAGTGGCAACAATTAGGTTTAGATCCTAAAATTCCAGATGATATGGTTGTGTCAGCGATTGAGTCTCTAGAACAAAAATTCAAAGATTAATTATTTAATCCATCCAAATACTTCTCAGCATCAAGAGCAGCCATACAGCCAGTACCAGCAGAAGTTACAGCTTGTTTGTAAACATGGTCAGCGACATCACCAGCTGCAAATACGCCTTTGATATTAGTTTGAGTAGCATCACCTTCAAGACCCGATTTTACTTTTAGGTAACCATTTTTCATTTCTAGCTGGTCATTAAAGATAGCTGTATTTGGAGTGTGTCCAATAGCTATAAATACACCATCTACATTAATAGTCTGTTCGCTATTTGTTTTAACGTTTTTCACTCTTATTGAGTTAACGCCCATATCTGTACCAAGTATTTCTTCTAAAGTAGTATCCCATATTATGTTTATATTTCCTGTTTCAGCTTTAGATAGAAGTTTATCAATAAGGATTTTTTCAGATCTTAAAGAATCTCTACGGTGTATTAGAGTAACTGTTTTTGCAATATTTGATAAGAATAAAGCTTCTTCAACAGCTGTGTTTCCGCCACCAATTACAGCTACATCTTTTCCTTTGTAGAAAAAACCATCACAAGTAGCACAAGCTGATACACCTTTACCCATGAATTTTTCTTCAGATGGTAAACCTAGATATTTTGCAGAAGCTCCTGTAGAGATAATAAGGGCATCACAAGTGTATTCTTCTACTTCACCAACTAGTTTAAATGGTCTTTCTTGTAGGTTAACAGAGTTTATAGAGTCATAAACTATTTGAGTATTAAATCTTTCAGCTTGTTTTTGAAGTTTTTCCATAAGCTCTGGCCCCATGATTCCATCAGCTTCACCAGGCCAGTTATCAACATCTGTCGTAGTAGTCAGCTGACCACCAGGTTGCATACCAGTTATGATTACTGGATTAAGATTTGCACGAGCTGCATAGATCGCAGCAGTATAGCCAGCAGGGCCTGATCCTAGAATTATTAATTTATGATGATTTGCCATTTTATTAGCCTCTTGTTAATAGAATATTTATAAAAGTCATATAAAGTTGATTATAGCATAAAGCTATTAGTGTTTTACATAATCAAGGCTATAGAATATAATTAGTCAAAGCATAATAAATTGAATAAATTAGACGAAAAAAATGATCACTATTACATTCCCCGATGGTGCTAAAAAAGAGTTTGAGGAGGGAGTTAATTCCCTACAAGTGGCTAAATCAATATCTCCAGGATTAGCAAAAGTTACAGTTGGTGCTTATATAAATGATAAGCTTGTAGATGCTAAAGATACGATAAATTCAGATGCATCATTGAGATTAGTGACTTTGAAAGATCCTGAAGGTCTAGAAATTCTAAGACACTCTTGTGCACACTTATTAGCGCATGCTGTTAAAGATTTACATCCAAATGCTAAAGTAGCAATTGGACCAGTTATTGAAAATGGCTTCTACTATGATTTTTCTTTAGAGAATCCTTTAAGTGAATCTGACCTAGCTACTATAGAAAATAAAATGAAAGCTATAGCAAAGGCTAATCATTCAGTAAGCTATAAAGTTGTTTCAAAAGAAGAAGCTATAGAATTTTTTAAAGCTAGAAATGAAGCTTACAAAGTTGAGCTTGTTAACAGTATTCCAGATAATGAAACTGTAAAAATATATGAACAGGATACTTTTGCGGATTTATGTAGAGGTCCTCATATTCCAAATACCTCTGTGCTTAAAGCTTTCAAATTAATGAGAGTAGCAGGAGCGTATTGGAGAGGTAACTCTGATAATGAGATGCTAACTAGAGTATATGGTACTTGCTGGGCGAGTAAAGAAGATCTTGATGATTATCTAAAATTATTAGAAGAAGCTGAAAAAAGAGATCATAGAAAAATTGGTAAAGTATTAGATTTATTCCACTTCCAAGAAGAGTCTCCAGGAATTCCATTCTGGCATAACAATGGTGTCACAATTTGGCGTGAAGTAGAAGACTATATGAGAAGCTCAAACCGTAAGTTTGGTTGCGAGGAAATTCGTACGCCACTTATCGCAGATTTTACTTTATGGGAAAAATCAGGACATGCTTCTAAGTATGCTGAGAACATGTTTGCAACACATTCAGAAAATAAAGACTTTGCAATAAGACCAATGAATTGCCCAACTTGTGTGCAGGTTTATAATACAAAGTTACACAGTTATAGAGATTTACCAATCAGAATGGCTGAATTTGGGATAGTTCATAGAAATGAACCTTCAGGATCTTTACATGGATTACTAAGAGTTAGAAGCTTTACTCAAGATGATGGTCATATTTTTTGTACTGAAGATCAAGTTGAGTCAGAAGTTGGCCTAATGGTAGAGCAGTGCTTTGAAGTGTATAAAGATTTTGGTTTTAATAACTTTGAAGTGAAGATAGCTTTAAGACCAGATCAGAGAATTGGTTCTGATGATGTATGGGACAAGGCTGAAAATACCTTACAAAATGCTCTAAAAAATAAAGGAATAGAGTTTAGCTTACTTCCTGGAGAGGGTGCGTTCTATGGCCCTAAAATAGAGTTTCATTTGAAAGATGCGATTGGTAGAAGTTGGCAGTGTGGTACTATTCAGGTTGACTTCTCTATGCCGCAAAGGCTTGGTGCAACTTATATAGATGAAAATAGTAATAAGAAAGTTCCTGTAATGTTGCATAGAGCTATCGTTGGATCTTTAGAAAGGTTTATAGGTATGCTTATTGAACACTATGCTGGAAATTTACCTTTATGGTTGTGTCCTACGCAGGTGGTTGTTATGGGAATTAGCAATCAGCAAGATGAATATTGTCAAGAGATTCAAGACGCTATTAAGAAAAGTGGTGTAAGAGCTAAATTGGACTTGAGAAATGAGAAGATAGGGTTTAAAATACGTGAGCATACTCTTGCGCGTGTGCCTTACTTTATTATCGTTGGTAAAAATGAGCAAGAGCAAAGGGTTATAACTGCTAGGAAACATGACGGGTCCGACCTAGGTCAATTTAGACTTGAGGATTTTTGTAACATTATGAAAAAGCAGATAAGCGATAAGATTTAATTATTTCGGAGGAAATAGGTTATTAAAACAGCAGATAAGAAAGCACCGATAAATGATCAGATAAAAGCAAAAGAGGTGCGCTTAGTAGGTGTTGATGGACAACAAATAGGTATTGTTTCCATTAATGAAGCATTAGCTTTAGCTGAACAGGCTGAAGTTGATTTGGTTGAAATGGTAGCTGGATCAAATCCACCAGTTTGCCGTTTGATGGACTATGGTAAATTCTTATTTGAACAAGGTAAGAAAAAAAACCATGCTAAGAAAAACCAAAAGCAGACACAAGTTAAAGAAATAAAACTAAGACCTGTGACTGATGTCGGGGATTACCAGGTAAAACTACGCAACCTGCTAAAATTCCTAGAAAAAGGCGATAAAGTAAAAGTTACGCTAAGATTCAGAGGTAGAGAAATGTCACATAAAGAGCTGGGTATGGAAATGCTTCAGCGTATGGCAGGCGATGCAGCTGAGTTAGGCGTAGTGGAACACCAACCGAAAATGGAAGGTCGCCAAATGATGATGGTTCTTGGACCAAAGAAAAAATAAGTAGTAAAAATGTTTAAAATAATTTAAATGCGGAGTATTTAATATGCCTAAGTTAAAAACAAAAAGTGGTGCGGCTAAACGCTTTAAGAAAACTGGTACAGGTGGTTTCAAACACCGTTGTGCAAACCGTGCTCATATCAATACAAAAATGACAACTAAAAGAAAACGTCATTTAAGAGGTATGAATCAAGTAGCTAAGGTTGATACTGCAAGCTTAGTTCAACAAATGCCATATGCGTAAGTAAGGTTTGTAAAATTATCAATTTTTAAAGTGGAGAAAGTTTATGTCAAGAGTTAAAAGAGGTGTAACAGCACGCGCTCGCCATAAGAAAGTTTTAAAACAAGCTAGAGGCTACTACGGAGCTCGTTCAAGAGTATATAGAGTAGCTAAACAAGCAGTTATAAAAGCAGGTCAATATGCTTATAGAGACCGTAAAAACAAAAAGAGAACATTCAGAGCTCTTTGGATTGTTCGTATCAATGCAGCAGCTAGACAACATGATATCAGCTATAGCCAATTAATTAATGGCCTAAATAAAGCTGGTGTAGAGCTAGACAGAAAAGCTTTAGCTGAATTAGCTGTATATAATAAAGATGCATTTGCAGCAGTAGTTGCTCAAGCAAAAGCAGCTTTAGCTTAATTTCATATTCTAAAATTTTTCTAATTTCTAAAAAATATTTCTTTAAATTGTGTATAAAAAATTACTTTCACAATCTTTCATAAGAAGAATTTCTATTATTATATTTTTGCTTTCAGGCTTAATTCTATTTTTTATTTTAAATGGATCTAAGTATTTTTCATTAGAAAATTTAGGTAGTACTTATAAGCATATAGATGTTTATGTAAGGTCTAATTATATCTTTAGCTCTATTGGGTTTACTGTTATTTATATTACAACAGTATTCTTTTCTATACCTGTTAAACCACTTTTAAAGATGATAGCAGGTCTTTTGTTTGGATTATGGCTAGGATTTATAATTTGTCTAATTTCAGCAACTATCGGTGCTATGCTGGCTTTCTTATTTATAAAATATAGTTGGGGAGAAGTCTCTAGTAAATCCAAGTATAAAGTTGTTTCTAAGTTTAAATCTTTAGTTGAGAGTAATCCAATTGCAATACTCTTTGTATCAAGGTTATTACCAATACCATTTTTTGTACCAAATATTTTGGCGGGTATTTTAAAAATAAAAAATTCCATTTTCTTTTTTACTACTTTAATAGGCATAGTGCCTGTAACTTTTATTTATGTTTGGTTCGGAACACATGTTAAAAAAGCTATAATAGAAGGTAGTGTAGATAATTTTATTGATACTAAGTTTATATTAGCTATAAGTATTCTAGGGATAATGGCATTGGTTCCTATTTTATTTAGGAAGAAGTTATAATTTTTTTAAATAGAATAGGGCCGTAATAGTCGTTTATATTTTCAAAAGGTTTTTTACCTTTATATATATAATCTTTATAAGAGAATTTATTGATTGCCGTATAGTTTAATTTTTCAGCAATTTTCTTTGTTCCTGGACTTGTTGCATCTGTTAAGATAACTGAAAAGTTCTTTTCTATTGCTATTTGCTCACTTATTTTGAATAAATTAGAAGCAATTCCTTTATTCTGGAATTCAGAAGATACTCCTAAAGCATAAATAGAAAAATTAACTCCTGGCTTTTCTTCAAAGCTTATTCCATTATAAAGACCTGATAGTGCTGAGTTTATGATTTCAAACGCAGGATCTTTACTTGCATATGAACTTCTGTCTACTTGAATTTCTGAATAAGGATCTATATTTATGCAGAAGCCTATTACTTTATTTGTATTCTCACATATTGCTATTAGTGATAAGCCTGTTGTGGCTGCATGTTTTGCTCTAACTGTAGTCGCAAGAATATAATTTTCATAAGAAACTTTACTATTCTTTATAAGATATTCTTCTTGAATAAATAAGTTTGCAAATAATTCAGCTACTTCTTGGACTCTTGAGTAATCTAAGCGAGAATAAATAATTTTTGACTCTTTATGCACTTCTTTCATATATTTTATACAGTTAAAATATTGCCATCTTTTTTAGCAACTATAACAATATCAGCAGGTTTTATTGCAAATATACCATTTGTAACCACGCCTGTTATTTGATTTAGCTTAGTTTCTAACTCTATAGGATTATTTATTTTTAAATTATATACATCAAGTATGATATTGCCATTATCTGTTATTGTTTGTTCTCTATAAACCGGTTGACCACCAAGCTTAACTATTTCCCTAGCTACGTAACTTCTTGCCATAGGGATAACTTCTACAGGTAGTGGAAATTCACCTAACATGTCAACCTGCTTTGACTCATCAATTATGCAAACAAATTTTTTGCTAGCAGCTACACAGATTTTTTCTCTAGTTAAAGCAGCGCCACCACCTTTTATAAGCTCTTTATGCTTGTTGCATTCATCAGCACCATCAATATATAAGTCAATTTCGCCAGCATAGTTTAGATCAACCACATCAAAACCTAGAGCTTTTAATCTTTTCGTAGAACCTTCTGAGCTTGATACAACTGTTGATATTTTATCTTTATGATTTGCTAACTCTTCTATAAAAAAATTGACAGTACTTCCTGTACCAACCCCTAAAGTTATATTTTGAGTTAAGTATTTAGTTGCTTCTTTAGCTGCTAATTTTTTAAGCTCATCTTGGTTATTTTTTTTTGAAAAAAACATTATTAAAACCTTCTTTGGTTAAACCTTTTTTTAAAGTATGATCCTTTAGCTATATATATAACTAGTAGTATTATTGTTACTGCTATTTGTGCTAATAAATTTAAATTGTTAAAAATATACCCTAATAATATATATATACAAATGGCAGGAATTATGATTCTTAGAGAAATATTAAAGAAAGCAGAAACTTTTAAGTTTGATTCTTTCAACATTTCATAACTAAGCTTTTGAGCATCATAGAGCCAGCCAACCACAAATATATCAAATAAGAATATATAGAAAATCACTATATGAAGAATAAATAGATCAGAAAAGTCTAGAAAGAATATTCCACTATTAACTAAAGCAATTGCCATAACAAAAGGTATTATAAGCGAAGCTAATCGAATAGTAGAATTTTTACTTATTTTTACTAGATAATTTATTCCAATAAGCAATGTTATTAAATTTAAAGTTATATAGATGACTTCGAGTAGAAGGTATTGACCAGGGTTGCTATCTTTTATTATAGAGAAAACATTTATTGCTTGAGCATCTGTTGAGAAATTAATAGTTGTTACATCTTTACCTATTAAAGCATATGTAACCATGCATAATACAAAAGAGAAAATAATAGTGTAAATTACACTTTTGATAGATGTCTTCTTAATATTAGGATAAGCATCATCACTTTTTACTTCAATAATTGTTTTATACAGAATTATAGATATAAAATTAGAAAGAATGGCATAAACTGCTGCCATAGCTAGCATATTTTTAAAGTTGTAGCTTATGTTTGGAGTCATGCTAAAAAAGCTTTCTATACCGATGTGAACATTAGGGATTTTTATTGTTAACAAAACTAAAATAACTAATAAATAAAGAGAGGTGTGGGATAAAACCTCTAATATCTTATCAATATTAAACTTTCCTTTAGCTGCAGAAATAGCAATTAAAGTAATAATCAAGAATATAAGGGTTAGAATAGAGTAAATTATTAAATTATTGTCATATACTAAAGGAGATTGACCAAGCCTATTTATAGCAGGAACATTATCAAAAAAATCTAATACATAAGTAGAAACTTCAAAAAGTATAACTGAAAGTAGTATTAGTAAAATTCCTGTAATAAGAAGGCTAAGCGGAGTAAGTTTTGAAGTGTTTGATAGTTTTTTTGTTAATTCACTATGTGTAGTAATGTTTGGATATTTTTTCTCTAAAAATGTAGCAGTTAGGCTAACAGGTAATGACAATATAAGAGTTAGTATTGTATAAGTAAGAAAAAAACTCCAGCCATTATATGTATAAACGCTAGAAAAAAATCCAAAAGAAAAGCATATGCTACTGGATATTATACCAATAATTAGAGAAATAGACGTTTGTTTAATATTCATAATATAGCCTTTTTATTTTCCTGTAGAAACACAATAGTTTCCTCTAAATGTAATATTTTTAATAAGGTTTGTTTTATCATCAACAATTACCCAAGTAGTACAGTTCAATGAGTACATATCGGCAAAGTTTGGTTGTTTCTGAGCTTGAATAAATATAGCTGTTTCTGTAGGTCCGCCATATCTACCAGCTTCTGGATTTATCATCATTTTTGTATAAACATAAGCCTTGTCTTCATCATTGATAGTCAAGATGTTATTAGGGTAACCAAATTTTATCATATAAGAAGTAATAGTTTTACCTATCCAAGATTCTTGTTGGTCAATATATTTCTGTCTTGATGCACAAGAGCTAAGTAACAAGGTTATAAATAAAGTCGAAAGAATTATTTTTGTAAAATTTTTCATATACGCTCCTTATCTAATAAATCCTGTTTTTTTCATATAAATAGTTAAAAGAGATATAGCTGCTGGCGTAACTCCAGGTATTCTAGATGCTTCTCCAAGAGTTGTTGGCTTTTGCTCTATGAGTTTTTGTAAAACTTCATTTGATAAGCCTTTAACTTGCTTATAGTCAAATCCTTCAGGAATTAATTTTTGCTCTAATAAAGAAAATTTAACAATATCTTTATTTTGTCTTTCAATATAACCAGAATATTTAGCAGATATTTCGATTTGTTCTATTACATCTTGATCTTCTAAATCAAGATGTAATTCAGCAATTTCTTTTAATTTTAGATAGTCTATTTCAGGTCTTTTTAACAAATCAAATAGAGTGCTTTCCCTAGTCATTTCTTTGTCTAAGAATTTTTCTAAATCTTTAGCTTTTTGGGTTTGAGGAGCTATCCATGTATTCTGCATAGATATTATATTCCCTTCAATAGCAGCTTTTTTATTTATAAAATATTCTTCATCTTCTTTAGATAATAGTCCTAGTTCAACAGCGATAGGGCTTAATCTTAAATCTGCATTATCTTCTCTTAAAACAAGGCGATATTCTGCTCGAGAAGTAAACATTCTATATGGCTCTTTAGTTCCCTTAGTTATAAGATCATCTATTAAAACACCAATGTAAGCATCAGAGCGAGATGGATACCATGTTTTATCTGAATTGATTCCAAGGCCGGCGTTTATTCCAGCTATTAACCCTTGAGCCGCAGCTTCTTCATATCCTGTTGTTCCATTTATTTGACCTGCAAAATATAAATTCTTAAGATGTTTCGTTTCTAGGGTTGGTTTTAAATCTCTAGGATCAAAAAAATCGTATTCGATAGCATAGCCAGGTCTCATAATGAAAGCTTTTTCAAAACCTTGGATGGATCTAATATAATCAACTTGCACCTCAAAAGGTAAGCTAGTAGATAAGCCATTAGGATAAAGTTCAATACTTTCTAAGCCTTCAGGCTCAACAAATATTTGGTGTCTTTCTTTTTCAGCGAATCTAACAATTTTATCTTCAATAGAGGGACAATATCTTGGTCCTATCCCTTCTATTAAGCCACTATACATAGCAGACTTATTTAAATTTTTAGTAATTATGTCATGAGTAGTAGTGTTTGTATAAGTAATGTGACAAGGGATTTGAATAGGGTGCTCAATTTTGCCCTTTGAAAAAAATGAAAAATATGGGGTTGGATTATCTCCATGTTGGACACCCATAACACTAAAATCTACACTTCTCATATCTATTCTAGGAGGCGTGCCAGTTTTAAGTCTGTCAACCCTAAATGGTAGAGATCTTAATCTTTTAGCTAGGGCATTTGAGGGTTTATCACCAGCTCTGCCACCAGCATGAGATACTTGACCAATATGAATTTTTCCGCCAAGGAATGTTCCTACTGTTAAGATAACTTTTTTAGCTTTGAAAGTTACTCCAGTTTTTGTAATAACTCCTGTTACAGTATTATTTTCAACTATCAAGTCATCTACGGAGTCTTGGAAAAGATCTAAATCTTTATGCGCAGTTAAAAGTTTGTTAATGGCTTTTTTATATAAAACACGATCTGCTTGGGCTCTAGTAGCTCTTACAGCTGGACCTTTTCTTGAGTTAAGAATTCTAAATTGGATACCAGCCATATCTATAGCTTTAGCCATGATGCCACCTAAAGCATCAATTTCTTTTACAAGATGACCTTTACCAATACCACCAATAGCAGGGTTACATGACATCTGCCCAATAGTATCTAAGTTGTGAGTTAACAATAATGTTTTAGTTTTTAACCTTGCTGCGGCAGCCGCTGCTTCAACTCCAGCATGTCCACCACCAACGACTATAACATCATAAACTGTATCGTATACCATAAATTAAAATGTAAATATTTTTTTAATAAAAAATGCTTGATATCATTTTACTATATTATTAGCTTTTATAATAACTAAAATACTGCTCAAGCTTATATTATTTAGAGCACTTTTAACTTATAATTTGTCCTGAGTCAATGAATCCCGTAAGTAGAAGTATAGATGTCACTAAGAGTGAGACATATTTTTGATAAATATATAGATCAAGATCCGATAAAGGTTATGAGGAATAGCACTTTAAAATCGGCTGCTATTCTTTTTTCTTTTTTGGCTATAGCTTTTACTTTTGACTTCAATAGAAACTTGATAGTTTTATGTCTGTTATTTTTAGCAAATATGATTGCTAGCGTGCTAATGGGTAACATAGAAACAAAAAGAAAAGTTTTTTTCCTCTATACAGTATCAGCGATGATAATAGTGCATGTATCTACTTATGTGCATCCAATATTTGAAAGAGAATTTTTGCTTATTTTACCATTTGTTTATTTCTTTTTTTGGTTACGTGGGTTTGGAGAAGTTTTTTTATATTTTCCAATGATGCTTATAGTAATGGTATGTATTACCTTTATTAAATTTCCATTGTTTGACTATAATCACTGGAATTTTACTATTTGGAGTATTATTTTAGCGACGATATTTTATTTTGTATTGATAAGAGGCTATAAGCCAATGACTAATGATGATATTGAATTAGTTGTTAAATCTTTAATGAAGCTTTTTATTAAAAGCTATAAGGAAACTTTTGATAATGCAAAGTTTAGAAGATTTACACAAACAAAAATCATGGATAGAGCAAATGAAAAATTTAATAATATTATTGCTCTTCAAACACATGGAATGATGTTGCTTAGAAAGTCAAAAATCGAAGACTGGAGATTTTTTTGCTATAACTTAGTAATGCTAAATCGGTTATTAGTAAGGTATGTATTAAATTATAAAAAATTTAGTATAAATTATTCACGAATGGGTTTTTCAAATAATGATGAAGTACAGTCTTTGTCTAAAGACTTAGAAAAGATGTTTCTTGAAACTTTACAGCTGGGAACTATTATTGTTAGCCATAATCAAAATGCTTGGAAAGATAAAATAAGATATATAGAGCATTTAAAATTTAAATTTGAATTAGGATATATAGAAAATTATAAGCAAGACAAAGAAAAAAGAGATTTTTTATTTAGTTGTATCCTTCTTTTAGATGATATTTTTTTTGCAATAGAAAACACTAGAGAGGCCTATAATGATTTTCTCAAAAGATAGGCTAATTGATAAAATGTCTGATAATACGTTACTAGCTTTTAGAGCCTTATTAGCTTCAACTATTGGTTTATTAATTTGTTATGCTGTTTTTAGCCTTAGCGGAGAGGACTCATTTAGAGAAAGAATATATTGGGTAGTATTTGCTGTTGTGAGTGTTACTGTGAGTACAAATACAGATGTAGTGTTCTCTAGAGCTAAAAATATAGCAGTATTTTCAGTGCTTGGTTGTACCATGGGCTCTGTTATATTGATGCTTATTCAAAAGTATATGGATAGCTTTATCTTAATAGCTATATTGTGCTCATTATCTTTGATGTTATATACATATACAATGTTTTTAAATTATGCAACAAGCGTCTTTTTTATTCATATTTATCTTGTGATGTTTTTTGGATTATTCGTTTTTTGGGATACGGATTTATTTTTTGTTCGTATTATCTGCGTGTTTATTGGAACAATAAGTATATTAGCTGTTTTTATTATTACGAAAAGTACCAAAAACAGGGTTAAGTTCCAAAAAGAGATGTACATTTTATATGGCGAATTTAAACAGATTGTTGATAGTATTGATCAGAAGGTTTCAAATAAAAAAATTATTAACTTAGTGCAAAAAAATATTAGTTTAAACGAACAGCTTTTAGCTGCAAAGTATGAATTTAATACTAGAAGAGAATATTATTCATATAAACAAATTATACTTCTAATGGATGAATTACTAATTAACTTAAAAACATATCGAGTTTTATTTATTCAAGAAAAGAAACATAAAACCGAGTTATATAAAGAGTTTGTGGATTATACAAATGAAGCAATAAAAAAGAACTTTAAGAAGCTTACAATTAGATATGATAGAATTCTATTAGGAGATAAAAAGAATAATCTTTTCTTAAAAAAATAAAGAGAGATATGCAGAACAAAACATTTTTATTCTACGATTTAGAAACAACAGGTATAAATAATTCTTTTGATCAGGTATTGCAATTTGCAGCTGTGAGAACAGACTTGAATTTTAATGAGATTGAAAGATTTAATTTTTTTGTAAAGCTTAATCCTGATACAACACCAACACCAAGAGCAACAATTACTCATCATATATCTATTGCTCAAGCAAATTCTGAAGGTGTTGCTGAGTATCATGCTATTCGAAAAATACATAAAATAATTAACGTTCCTGGAACAATAAGTATTGGATATAACACTTTAGGTTTTGATGACGAGTTTCTGCGATTTGCTTTTTTTAAAAATATGCTTCCTCCTTATAGTCATCAATTTAAAAGTGGCTGTTTTAGAGCAGATTTATTTCCAGTCGTTGCATGTTACTACCTTTTTTGTAATGAAGCCTTAAAGTGGCCTATAGTAGTTGATGATAATGATGTGGAAAAGGTTTCTCTAAAATTAGAAAATATAAATTTAGAAAATAACCTACACAGTGGTGGAAGAGCCCATGATGCAATTACTGATGTTTTAGTGACAGTTGAATTAGCTAAGAAGTTACGTCAGGTAAATCCTAAAATGTGGCAGTTTTTATTGCAAAAGTTCTATAAACAAGTTGATGAGCAAACTTTAGACAGCTTAGATGTTGGAGTTGATGAATATAAGCAAGCTATAGCAATTGGTGGTATTTTTGGTGCTAAAAATAATTTTATGACAGCAATTCTAGATGTTGGGCAACATAGAAGTTATAAGAACCAAGAAATATTTGTAAGGCTTGATCAGTGTCTATTTTCTGAACATATAGAAAAATTTGAAAGCTTAGAAAATGAGCATTGGCGATTGACAGTAAATAAAAAATGGGGTGATATCCCAATCATATTGCCGGCTAAAACTAGATTTGTTGGTAAGCTTCCTCAAGAGAGATTGGATATTATTAAAGCAAATAAAGAGTTTATTAAAGCAAATAAAGAACTTTTTAGAGATTTTGTTGAGTATGTTTTAACCTATAAATATCCAGAAATAGAAAATATAGATGTTAGCGCTAGTATTTATCAAAGCGATTTTATGACAGTTGCTGATGAAAAGGGATGTGATAAGTTTCATAATTCTAAAATTGAAGAAAAAGCTAAAATGCTTAATCAGTTGCCTAAAAGTTATTATGATAGAGCAGTTAGGATAATAGGAAGGTTAGATTTTGAAAAACTGCCCCAAAATTCACAATATGAGTTTCAGGAATATCTTAATAAAATAGTTAGTTTAGAAGAAGATGAGCTTTTAATTGATCATAAGGGTCATAAAAGAATTACATTGGAAGAGATTTATAAAGAAATAGAATATTTAAGAAAAACTGAAAATTTAACAGAAGAGCAGCATGCATTATTGTATGAGTTAGAGGAATATCTTTTTTAAGAGATGGATAGATTTAATTTAGTAACAAAATACAAGCCAAGTGGTGACCAGCCTAAAGCTATAAGTAGTTTGGTTAATGGAATAAACAGTGGTTTGAAACATCAGGTTTTGTTAGGAGTGACAGGCTCTGGTAAAACCTTTACTATGGCCCATGTAATTAATGAAACTCAAAAGCCTAGTTTAATACTTGCGCATAATAAAACCTTAGCTGCTCAACTGTATTCTGAGATGAAACAGTTTTTTCCAGATAATGCAGTAGAATATTTTGTTTCATACTATGATTATTATCAGCCAGAAGCTTATGTGGCAGCATCTGATACTTATATAGAGAAAGATTCATCTGTTAATGAACATATTGAGCAGATGAGATTATCAGCGACAAAAGCTATTTTAGAGCGTAAAGATGTAATAATTGTAGCAACGGTTTCAGCTATTTATGGTCTTGGTGATCCAGAGCAATATATGCAGATGCTTTTACATTTAAAAGTAGGTGAGACAATAGATCCTAAATTAGCTCAAAGAAAGCTTATTGATATGCAATATACTCGCAATGATATGGATTTTAGTCGAGGAACTTATCGAGTAAGAGGAGAGATTTTAGATATATTTCCCGCTGATTCTGAAGCTGATGCTATTAGGGTTGAATTCTTTGATGATGAAATAGAATCTATAAGCTTAATAGATTCTTTAACTTCTAAAAAAATAAAGCCGTTACATCGAGCAACGATATTTCCTAGTACGCATTATGTTGCTTCTAAAGATAGAAAAGAGCAGGTCATAAAACAAATCAAAGAAGAGCTTAAAGAAAGGATTAAATATTTTGAAGAAAATAATCAATTGCTAGAAGCTCAAAGGATAGAGCAGAGAACTAAGTATGATATAGAAATGATAAATGAGCTTGGTTATTGTACTGGAATTGAAAATTATTCTAGACTGTTATCAGGACGTGGCGAGGGTGAGCCACCGCCAACTTTGTTAGACTATTTGCCAGAAGATGCTCTAATCATAGTTGATGAATCACATGCTACACTACCTCAATTTGGAGGAATGTATAAAGGCGATCGTTCAAGAAAAGAAAATCTTGTTAACTATGGATTCAGATTGTTATCAGCATTAGATAACAGACCTCTTAAATTTCATGAGTTTGAAAGGCTTATTAACCAAGCGGTATATGTGTCAGCGACCCCTGCTAAATATGAGCTGGAAAAATCTGAAAATACTGTTGAGCAGATTATTAGACCTACAGGACTTCTTGATCCCGAAGTGATTGTTAGACCAGTTGCTATACAGGTAGAAGATGCATTATCAGAAATCAATTTAGCAGTAGCAAAAGGTGAGAGAATATTAATAACGACGTTAACAAAGAAAATGGCAGAAAATCTTACAGATTATTTATCTGAACATAATGTCAATGTTAGATATTTACATTCTGATATAGATACAGTTGAAAGAGTACAGATTATTCATGATCTCCGACAAGGTGTGTTTGATGTACTTGTTGGTATTAACCTTTTACGTGAAGGGTTAGATATGCCAGAGGTGGGTATTTTATTAATTTTTGATGCAGATAAAGAAGGTTTTCTTCGTTCTGATAAAGCTCTAATTCAGACAATAGGGCGTGTTGCTAGAAATATAAATGGTAGAGCTATTTTATATGCAGATGTTGTTACAGGCTCTATGCAGAGAGCTATGGAAGAAACTCTCAGAAGAAGAGAAACTCAAAATGAATACAATATAAAAAATAATATTACACCAAAAACAATCATAAAAGATATTGATGACATGCTCGATAGTTCTCCAGAGAAGCAAAGACGAGAATATAAAAATAATGCGAGAATAAAGGTTGATGATGTGGATGTTTCGGCTATACTAGGTATGTCTGAAGCTGCTAGAGTTATTAAGGCATTAGAAAAACGCATGAGAAACTATGCTAAAGAGCTAGAGTTTGAGAAAGCTACAGCTATTAGAGATAAAATAATAGAAATAAAACAGAAATTTATAAACCTATAGAACTTTATTATGGCAATTGAGAGTAAATTAAAAAAAGATAGAATATTTCTTAGATTTACTATAGCAAAAATAAAAAACTATCTATTTAGAATTAAAAAAAGTTTATATGCAGCTATCATCCTTTGTGGATTTATTATGATGGCAGTATTATATCTAGGAAATTGGGCTTTAGCGTTCCAGTCTTTACAAATATCAGTAACATTGTCATCTATTATTTTTGTACTATTATTTTTAGTTACTAAGGATGATAATCCAGTTGATATTATTGTTTCAGGTGTTGAAGGTGAATCAAAAGTATTAGACGAGCTAAGAAAATTAAATAATAATTATGTGCTTTTCAATAGACTTATATTACCTGATGAACAATCAACATATGGAACTAGGGAATTAGATTTTGTAGTTATTTCAAAGAACTGTATCTATGTTGTCGAAGTAAAGAATAATAGAGGTCATATTGAAGTTCAGAATATGGCTGAAAGGTGGCATGTTGAGAAAACCTCACAGCATAATAATATTTATGCTAAAACAATTAAAAACCCAATAAGACAGGTTTTTGCACAGAAGAAAGTTTTACAAACATATTTATTTAAAAAGAAAGTTTATATAAAAGGTATACCTGTAGTAACTATAGTAGTATTTGCTAATGATGATGCTGACTTAAGTGATATTTTTGTTGCAGAAGATGCTAATCAAGCAGTTTTACAATTAGAGCATTTATTACCATTTATTGAAAATAAAGAACAATATTTGGAGAAAATTCCTACAAAATCTAGGAAAAAAATAATTAGATATTTAGAAAAGGTTTAATATGAACAATAGGCCTATAGGAGTATTTGATTCAGGTATAGGAGGTCTAACGGTTGTTAAAAACCTAATGGAACTCTTACCAAATGAAAATATAATTTATTTTGGTGATATAGCCAGAATTCCTTACGGTACCAAGTCTAGAGCTACTATTCAGAGATTTGCTGAACAGACGGTTAAATTCTTATTAGATCAAGAAGTTAAGGCTATTATTATAGCGTGCAATACCATTTCTGCAGTAGCTAAAGAAGCTGTTCAGAATTTGGCTAAGGATATTCCAGTAATAGATGTCATAAGTGCAGGAGCAAAAGCTGCTGAAGACTATAATAATATTGGTGTAATTGCAACTCAAGCAACAGTAAATAGTAAGGCATATTCACGAGCAATACATGAGCATAATAAAGATGCTATTGTTGACTCACAAGAATGTGGTCTTTTTGTGCCGATGATAGAAGAAGGCTTTGTAAAAGGTGTAGCAATAGAAGCTGTAGCTTGTGAATATCTAAGTTTTTTTAAAGATAAAGATATTGAAGCTTTAATACTGGGATGTACTCATTATCCATTAATAGCAGATATAATAGCAAAGTTCATTAAAGAGGATACTTTACTTATTGATCCAGCAACTCAAGCTTGCTTAATGTTACAAGAATGTCTTGAGTCTAAAGAATTATTAAACTTAACAAATCAAAAATCAGACTATAGGTTTTACGTTACAGATATTCCTATTAAATTCAAAGCTATGGGTGAAATGTTCTTAAAAACGCAAATGGATTATTTAGAAATAGTTAGTCTTGAAAATTAGATTTTAGTCATATAAAAAATTGTCTTAATAATGTATAGATGTAACACTATATTATAGTAGATTCTATAAATAGTCTTTTATGGATAATAGGCCGATAGGAGTATTTGATTCAGGAGTTGGTGGGCTTTCAGTAATGAAAAGTTTAATAAGCGGTCTGCCTAATGAAAATTTTATTTTCTTTGGAGATACTGCTAGAGCCCCATATGGAATAAGGTCATTAGAAGTTATACAGAAATTTTCTATTCAAATTGTAAACTTTTTATTAGAGCAAAATGTAAAAGCTATTGTTATTGCATGTAATACTATTACAGCAGCAGCTGAGGAAACTATTAAAAATATATCTAAAGATATTTCGGTAATAAATGTAATAAAACCAACTGTGAATAAAGTTGTAAAAGATTATAAAACATTAGGTCTCATAGCAACAGAATTTACTGTAAATAGTAGTGTTTATCCAAAAGTAATTCATTCATATAATAAAGATATAGTTATTTATTCGCAGGCATGTAGCTCGATTGTACCAAAAATTGAATTAGGTATATTGCAAGGAGTAGAACTAGAAGAAATGGTTAATAATTGTCTTAAATTTTTAAATAGTAAAGACATAGAAGCATTAATATTGGGGTGTACTCATTATTCGCTTATAAAAAATGTAATTTCTAGATATGTTAGAAAAAATACTACAATAATAGATCCAGCAGAACTTACAGTATTAGAAGTAAAAAAATATTTAAAAGATAGAGTGATTACCCCATCAGAAAGAGGTATTCAAGAAAGTTGTTTTTTTGTTTCTGGAGATGTTAATAAATTTAAACAGATAGGAGAAATATTTTTAGAAAGAGAGATTGTTAATTTAGAGAAAATGCCAATATCAAGCTTTAAATAATTAGGCAAATTATCTTAATCCTGCTACTCTTTATCATTATAAATATTATTAGAGCTAGTGATTGGAAAATAAGCATTTAAATATATTTTTACTTATTCCATTAGTTGTAACTTTCTCATTCGGGATGGATAGTTATATTCCTTTTATTATAGTAATAAAAAATCAGCTTAATCTGTCAGCATCTATAGTACAGTTAAGCATGAGTATTTATATATTTGCTTTAGCAGTTGGACAGATTTTTATAGGATTATTATCTGACTATATTGGTAGAAAAAAAGCTTTATATCTTTCAACGATTCTTTTTATGGCCTCTTCAGTTTTATGTGGATTTTCAACTTCTGGCACGCAGTTGATTATAGGGAGATTTTTACAAGGTATAGGGGCATGTGGTTTAAGAGCTTGTACTTATACCATGGTTAAAGATTGTTATGATGGAGATCAAGCATCAGCTTACTTAACGCGGTTATACAGTGCGGTAAGCCTTTCGCCGATGATAGCTCCATTAATAGGTGGGTTTGTTGGTGGGATATGGGGCTGGGAAGCTATATTCTTTATGATGGTGATTTTAGGAGTAGCGCTTTTAGGATGTATTTATCCATTACCAGAAACATATAGTAAACAAACAGAAAAAACACTTCAGCAGCATTTTAAAGACATTGGAGCAGTGTTTAGAGATAAGCAAATTCTTTTTTATGGATGCTTATCAGCAGCTGGAATTACAGCAATGTTTTGCTTTGTATCTTCAATGAGCTACATAATTTTATTACAGTATCATTTATCTCAAGAGTATATATATCTGACATTTGTGATTTGTGGCATAGGTATGTTTATAGTAGGTATGCTTTCTAAAAAGATTATTTCTTCATTAGGTTCTAAGCGAGCTCTATATTATTCATTTGGGATTAGTATATTTCTCTTAATTGTAATGAGTTTATTAAGTCTTTTAGGGGACTTGAATTTCTCTATGTATGTACTATTTAGTATGCTTCTAATAAGTATTGCAATTATTTTAAATGGCTGTTCTATTTCAATGGGAGTAGCATCACGTAAAACACTAATAGGTTTAGGCATATCTATAATTGGAGTGCTTGGATACGGTATTGCTGCAATAAGTGGTTGGGTGTTATCACTATTGCCAATAGATACTTTTAGCTATGGCTTAGTTGTTGGTACATATTATCTATTTATGATAATAATATCTTTAGTAGCGATTAAGCCTAAAAAGGCTTATGGCTAACTATTACTTATAAGATTGATTAGATTAGTATAATATTTGACACCATTTAGCATGGCGTCTGCAGTTAAATCAAATGTTGGCTCATGTACCATAGAAGTAAAACCTTTAACTTCATTTCTAACACCGAGAAACACATAGCAAGCAGGTATTTCTTTTGCGAAATATGAGAAGTCTTCAGACCCCATCCATGGAATTTTTGACTCTACAACATTAGTTTCACCAAGTGCTAACTTTACAGCCTGAGTAGCTTTATTGGTTGGAGCTTCAGAGTTTCTTGTTTCAGGATAACCATTAATATAATTTATATCTACATTTCCATTATAAGTTGTAGCAACACCTTGAGCTATTTCATGTAAACGCTTTTTTGCAAGGTCTTTTCCGTTGGAACTCAAATATCTTATGGCTCCTTTTAACTTCACTTTATCTGGTATTACATTATATGCTGAGCCTGCTTCAATAGCAGTTACTGAAATAACTATGGGATCAAAACTATCACTATTTCTAGATACTACTGTTTGTACTTGATTAATAAATTGCGAAGCCATAATAATTGGGTCATTCGCTGTCATAGGTATACTAGCATGCCCACCTTTACCATGAAAAGCTATATCAAATAGATCTACCCCAGCTAGAGCAACAGGAGAGCATATTTGTATTTTACCCTCATCAATAAGAGGCATGACGTGTATGCCATATATTTCATCTACTCCATCTATAGCACCATCTGCTATCATAGCAGGGGCACCACCAGGTAAGACTTCTTCAGATGGCTGGAAAAGAAAGCGAACATTAACGTTCAAAAATTCTTTATTTTTTACTAATTGTTGAGCTGTAACCAAAACCATTGCACAATGTGAGTCATGTCCACACATGTGAGCTTTGCCATCTACCTTAGATCTATATTCACAAGAATTTTGTTCATGAATCGGTAAAGCATCCATGTCTGCTCGTAATGCTATAGTTTTTTTTGCATTTGGGACTTTTAAATCAGCAATAACACCTGTTTTACCGATACCAGTTTTTATTTCTAACCCTAGTTTTTCTAATTCTGTTGTTATGTATTTAGCAGTATTTTGTACATCAAAACCAAGCTCTGGATATTCATGGATATGCTGTCTAATACGTTTTAGTTCAGCAAGAGCATTTTCATTTATAGTAATTTTATTATTCATAATATGTAGAAAAAATATCGTAATTATTACTCATTTTACACAATAACTAATTTGAATGACTAAGTTTTATAGCTTTTAAGATTTATTTAGTTTGCTTTATAAACTTGTAACTTTATATTGGCAGTGTAAAATTTTCTTTAATCTCAAGCTCTTTTAGTCATCATGAATGAAAGCCTAAAGTTAAGTGAATTTCTTGAGTTAATCAAGAGTACTATAGAGATGGGTTTTGGCTACCAAGGTTTTTGGGTAGTAGCAGAGCTTTCTGAATGGAGAAAATCTGGCCATCATTATTATGGGGAGCTAATAGAGCATGATGGCATTAGTAAATATCCTATAGCTAAGATCAGATGCAATTGTTGGGCAAATGTTGCAAATAGTATTTTAACAAAATTCAAATCTGTAACAGGCGAGCATTTAAAGTCTGATATGAAAGTGCTTTTTAAAGTAGCTGTTAATTACCATATAAGTTTTGGTCTGAGCCTGAATATAGTAGACATAGATCCTTCATTTACTTTAGGTGATAGAGAAGCTCGGAAAATAGGAATATTAGATACTCTCACAAAAGAGGGTATTGTAATGAAAAATAAAGAGCTTGAGCTACCATTAGATTTTACAAATGTAGCAGTTATAACAAGCTCAACAGCAGCTGGCAAAGGTGACTTTTTTGAAGAAGCTCAGAAACTAGAAACTCTAGGTCTATGTAAGTTTGATATTTATGAAGCACTGATGCAAGGCAAAGATTGTGCTTTAAGTGTAACTAAAGCTTTTGAAAAAGTAGCAAAAAAAGCTAGTAACTATGATGCTATTGTTCTCATTAGAGGAGGGGGATCTCAAGCAGATCTAGATTGGTTTAATAATACTTCACCAGCAAGACTTGTTTGTAAATCTAAAATACCTGTACTTATAGGAATTGGGCATGAAAGAGATAGTACAGTTTTAGATGATATATGTACTAAAAGTTTTGATACGCCATCTAAGGTTATAAATTACATTGCTAATGTAATTATAGATAATGCAAGTGACGCTAAATATAATTATGAATCTATAATAAAAATGACAAAAAATTTTGTTAAATTTAACAAAGCAAAATTAGAAAATGAATATGATACTTTTAGATCGCAGTTAGAAAATTATCTAAATCATTTAGATAATAAAATAAATAATGAATATAAAAATATAACATCAACAGGTAAAGTCTTAGTGAAAGGTTATTCTCAAATCATAGAATCTAAGTATAAAAGAATATTTGAAAATAGTAATAGCAGTTTAAAGTATTATAATCAAAATGTTACAGGGCAATATAAAGAGTTAATGAATTATTCAAAGAATATACTAAATTACTATGGTAGTTCTTCTGATTATTTATATAGGCAAATATTATCGGTTTCTATAGAGCCAACTTTAAAAAGGGGCTTTAGTATAACTAAATCAAGAGAAGGTAAGTTTATAACAACTAAAGAGAAGGCAAGCAAGCAAAAGAATTTAATAATAGTATATTCAGATGGAATAGTTAATGTGGAGGTGGAAAATGGCAACGCAGAGTAAAAAATTTGCTAGGAATTATGAAATTTTAGAAGAGATAAATGAGAAACTACAAGATGGACAAGATAACCCAGCATTGTTAGATGAATTAGCCCCTTTGTTAGAGCAAGCATCTAAAAGCTATAAGCTCTGTAAAGAAAGAATTTTAGCCGCACAGAAATTTATTGATGAATTTGAGGATGAAAAATAATAATATAAATAAGGTATCATAATTGAATATTCTAGATTCTTAGGGGCTTGTTATGGATAAGAGAAATAATTTAAAAAAAATTATACTGCTTGGTACTTTAGTTATTATTGTGTTAGCGGTTATTTTAGAGTTCAAATTTGGAACTAGTAAAAATATTGATACTCAAACAGATCAAACAACAGAGTCAAAACCTGATGATGATGAAAAAAATGTATCATCAGTAGATGAATCTGAACACTCTTCAGAACAAAAGCAAGATCCGATAACTATCCAGACTAATCAATCTAAAGAAGATATGAATGAACAATTAAAACAGGCGGATGATTACTTAAAGTCTACTAATCCTGATGATCATAAAAAGGCTTTTGAAATATATAAACAGTGCGCAGAAAAAGGAAACCATAAAGCCGAGTTGATGTTAGGAGAAATGTATCAAGAAGGTAAAGGTGTTCAACAAAGTAATGTTAATGCATTAAATTATCTTGAAAAAGCATTTTATGATAAAGATACGAAAGATGAAGCTGAATATCATGTATGTAGTATATACATAGCTGAAAAAAAATATGATAAAGCTGTTCCTTTACTAAAGGAACTAACAGAGAAAGACTATCAAAATTCAGCAGTTGATTTAGCTAGTTTATATTTTACAGGTGCTGGAGATGTTCCAAGAGATCAAGCTAAAGCTAGAGCTATTTTAGAGAAAGCATCTAGGAGTGGTAATGTAAATGCAGAAGTTTTTTTAGGAGACCTTTATTTTAGAAGTTATGATGTGCCAGAAGCCACTAAACTTTGGGAAGTAGCTGCAAAGAAAAATAACAATATTGCCCAATTTAAACTAGGTTACCTGTATATACAAGGTATGGGTATGTTTAAATTGTTTTTAGATAAGAAAAAAGGCTTAATGTATTTGAACCAGTCTGCCAATAATGGAAATATTAGAGCTATGCTTACATTGGGAGATATTTATTATAATGGTAAATATGAAGTTAAGCCAAATAAAGAAAAAGCAATAGGCTATTTTGAGCGAGCTAAAGCAGCTGGAGATTCAAGAGCAGCACAAATTTTAGAGAATATTGCAGCGTTAAATAAGAGACAAGCCAAACCTCAATAAAATTAATTTTAATGTATTGTTAATATTTTTTTTATACAAAATAAATTTTGCTTTAAAAAATAGAGCATTCCACATATAAATTTTGTATTATTTGAGAGAGATATTCTTTTTTAGAAAAGGGTTTTTAAAATGTATAATTCAAAATTTATAACTATAGCAGGGGTTATTAGCTTAATAATCTATGTTTATTGGTATATAAACTTATTTCGAATAAATAGAAAAATTTTACCAAATGCGGAGAAGCAAAAGGCTAATAGCTATCTAGTCATATCTATCGTAACCCCTATTGTTTTAGTAGCTATTGGTATGCTTACTTTGATTATATCTCAAGATTTAACTCATGAGGCATTACTTAAAGAGTCTATAGTATATGTTATGAGTGATAATTTTCCTTTTATAGGAATATTTTTTCTTTGTTTTCCTATATTAATTGTGCCTTCTCTTTGGACAAAATATAGTGATAATAAGCTTATTTTTTATTATATGACTTTTGGACTGCTTTTTATTTCAACTCATTATATAAGCTTTCAAGTATTTAAAAGTTATTACGGGGTTTATTTGTACCAAGTTGATAGTTTATTAAAGATATTCCTTATAACTAATAGTTTTTTAGCTATAGTTTCAATAATAAGTTTCTTTTTTAGTATAGTTTTGAGTGGATTTATTTCTAAGCATTTAATTAATAAAGAAATACTTTGTAAACAGAACAGCAGAAAAGTTGTTAATATATTTATTATTAATGCATTAGTAATTACGATAGTAGGAATAATTGGTTTAATAGCTTGTAGTGTAGTGGCTATTAACATAAAGGACTTCCCAAGTGTAACAAGAGTGTTTTCAATTCTTTTAGGATTTTCAAGCTTATCAGCTATAATTTTAGCTTTTTATTATTCTAAAAATGTTACTTCTGTTATGAGTCTTATTATTTTATTATTTTTTATAAAAAGTGTTGTTCATATCTATTTAATTAATATTTATGAAGCTGTTACTGTTTCAGATCAAGTTATAAATTTTTCAATGAACTCTTTATTTACAATGCTTATTTTTATGACAATTGTTTATAACATTTTAAGAAATGATATTCTTAAAATTGTTCTAATGACAGTTTTTGTATCTTTATATATGCTCTCTTATGTAGTAATGTTGTTGCTTGGTAAGGGATATGGATATGTGTTTGTGAGTTTATTTTATATATCATATATTGTTCTATTTTTAGCTATTTTAATTTTAAATAGAAAAAGAATACAAGCTAATAAATAAAAGCTAAATAACCATACCAGGCATTTGCCATAATCCAGCAGTTCTCAAAGTATCTTTTAAGATAGCTATTTTTTCCTGATCATTTATGGGGTCGTCTATATCATAATTATCTTCATTAGCGGATAAATTATCTATCGTTATAGGTAAAAGATTATTATTTATTGCTTGATTAAAGACTGAAGTTGCACGTCTAATATGAGCTGTAGATGTAATTAGTATTAAGTTTTCTACAGGGGCATTTAAGCTTTTTATTATATTTATGCTATTAATAGCATTCCAAACAGTACTTATTGATTTATCTTCAACTATTATTTGGTTTGCATCTATACCATGCTTTATTAGCCATTGTTTCATTTGATATGACTCTGTAACACCAGCTTGGGCAGCACCACCACTTACAATAATTTTTGCACTTGAATATTTTTTGTTTGCTTCAAGACCTTTTTTAAGTCTATCAATAAGTATTTTATCCATACTTCCATCTTCATTTAATGCATAGCCTAATATCACTATAATTAAAGTATTATCATTAGGAAGTTTTATATCATCTAGATTAGTATTTATTTTAAGAGTAAAATTTTTCCTCGCTGTTTCTATTGCATCTATATAGTACTGAGTTTGATTCCAATCTGAATTTTTTAGTAAAGATATATTGTTATCATAAGACTTTGGATCCCACACAAGAGAATAGGCCGCCATATATATTTGTGGAAAAGGTTTTCCTAGATTCTCAACAGATTGATAAGTTTTTCGTGCACCATTTAAATCATTATTTGAAATTTGTAGGGCAGCTAATGATAAGCTAAATTGGAAATATCTATAACTATTTTGATCAACTTGTTTTATCGCAGCTTTGAGAGATTCTATGGCTTGCTCAGGATTTCCTCGTTGAGTAATACCGGCCCCATTTCCTAATACGTTTGTATCATATTGAATGTTTGATACAGCATTTTGTTGATAAGCCAATATGTCCAAATACTCTGATGAAAAAGCAATTGAGATACTTGGAGAAAGTAGCGTGGTTAAGCTAACTAAAAGAGAAAACAATGTTTTATTAAATCTAAGTTTGTAATTACTCATTTATTTAATTAATAGAAGATTCGTGATCTTGTAAAATATAATAGCATAATAAATAAGTAGCTTTTTATTTTGGCAAAAAATAGGTAAATTATTATTAAGTAAATTTACTTTAAGCCTTTTTTAGGATGCAAAAAAAAATATCTTTTAGAAATATAGCTTGTGCAGGATTTGCAACAAGCGTTGAATATTTTGACTTTGCTTTATTTGCATATGTTACAACTTTTATATCAGCTGCATTTTTTCCTGAAAATGAGCCGGCTGTTGCCATTATTAAAACCTTTGGTATGTTTGCAGTAGGTTATTTGATGAGACCACTTGGTGGAATATTTTTTGGTAATTTAGGCGATAAAGTTGGGCGCAAAAAAGTATTAATCATTACGGTAGGTTTAATGTTTATTTCTACTGCCATGATAGCTTTTACTCCTGGATATCAGACATTGGGTATATTTTCTGTGGTTTTAATCATGTTGGCAAGGATGATCCAAGGATTCTCTATTGGTGGCGAATATAATGGTGTATTGGCCATATTAAGTGAACAGGCTCCAGACAATAAAAGGGGAATGATAACTGCTTTTGGAACTTTCTTTTCAGGTTTTGGAGTTTTTTTAGGGACGGTTTCAGTTTTCTTACTTTCAGAATTCTTAACTACAAAGCAAATGTTTGCTTATGGATGGAGAATAGGTTTTGTAGTAGGGATGGTTTTAGCAATTATTGTTTTAGTATTGCAGTTCTTTCAAGATGAATCTCCAGAGTATATAAAAGCAAAAGAAGACCATGTACTTGAGAGTGCGCCAGTAATTTCTGCAATTAAAGAATATCCTTATCAAATATTTATAGTTTTTGCATTGGCAGGATATCTAGGTATAGTTTATTATATGATCTCTGCATTTGTTCCATCATTCCTTGAACATAATCTTCACTATGATACACATGAGGCAATGCTTGTTGTGATGATTGCATCTTTTGCGTATTTCTCAACAGCGCCTATTTGGGGCTGGGTATCGGATAAAATAGGGCGTAAGAAGGTTTTAATTTTTTCCTGTAGTCTAGTTGGAATATTAATTTATCCAAGCTTTTATGTAATAGTTTATGAAAACTCTGTTATTTCAGATATTGTAATTATGGCAATATTAATGCTTCTAATTTCAGCAGCAACGGCTACTTTTGTGGTTTCAATTAATGAACTTTTTCCAACACACTTGAGATTTAGTGGTGTAGCAACTGGATATAATATAAGTAATGCATTATTGGGTGGAACAGCACCATTAATTTCGGGCTTGTTGGTAATGCACTTTGGAGACTTGGCACCGAGTATTTATGGGATTATTGTTTCTATAATTATTGTAGCAATAGTGATAAGAATGCCTGAAACCAATGGTATAGAATTAGAAGAGTAAATATTCCCTTGAAAAATAGCTATATTGCCCTCAATTATTAAAATGTAACAACACAAATTAAGGTGTATATTATATGGGACTAGGTAAAGTAATAACAGCGAATGAAAATAGCTTCGAGACAGTTTTAGAAAAAGCAGGTAGCAAACCAGTATTAGTAGATTTCTTTGCTGAGTGGTGTGGTCCTTGTAAAATGCAGGAGCCGATCCTTGATAAGCTTTCTAAAGATTATGATGGTGCTGTGATAGTAAAGATAAATGTTGATGAAAATCAAAGCCTTGCAGCTAAGTTTGGAATTAGAAGTATTCCTACTATGATTATCTTTAAAAATGGTAAAGAAATTGAAACTATGCATGGTGTAAAAACACAGTCTCAATTAGAAGATAAATTAAATAGTCATAAGTAGACTTTAGAAATTAGATATTTTATCAAATTCAGTTTTATTATAAGCATCATTCCAAAAATGCCACTCTAATACTGTGCTAGTATAGAAAGCATCAAGCATTTTATTTTGTACCTCTTTAGTTGCTTTATTAGCTAGAGCATCAAAAATACTAATAGCCTCATTAACTATATTTTCAAATTCTTCACTAGCATATGTATCAATCCATTTAGAAAAAGGATTATTTTTATCAGCTTTCTTCGCTATTGCTTTACCTACTTCACAATAAACCCAAGGACAAGGTAGCATAGCAGCAACTGCAACCTCTAAAGGTTCAGATGAGCAAGTTTTTATTAGATAGCTTGTATATGCTAGGGTTGCAGGAGATAATTTTCCTGTATTTGCAAGGTTGTAAGTTTTTTTGAAAAATTCGTGGATTATTTCTTCTTCTGCAGTAAATGCAGCCATAGAGTGATTAAGATAAATTTTTACGTATTCTAGAGGAGATTTCGCTGCAATTATTGCATAGGCTCTAGCAAAGTCTTGTAAGTATAAAATGTCTTGTTCAATATAATAAGCAAACTTTTCTATATTGAGAGTACCTTTGGAAAGTTCTTTATTAAAAGGGTGGTTATGTATAGCTTTAATAATATCTTCACAATGCTTCCATGCTTTATCTGATAATTTAGTCATTTAATTTTCCTTAGTTAGTGTTTATCTATTCCATAAATCATAGAAATGATGTACAGGCCCATTTCCTTTGCCGATATTTATATCTTTTGATGCTAACAGAGCCCCATGCAAATATTTTTTTGCTGCACCACAGGCATCTACATAGGAATAACCTTTTGCTAAAAAGCTTGTAATAGCCGCTGAAAGGGTACATCCTGTTCCATGAGTATTTTTGGAATTGATACGTTCAGAGGTGAAAATATGCTTTTCTCCTTTATTATTCATAAATAAATCTTCTGCAAAACCACTTTTTTCATGCCCACCTTTTACAAGCACGGCCTCACAGCCAAATTTTAAGATTTCTTCTGCAAATTTTTCCTTAGACAGGTATTTCAAATTAGATAATTCTTCTGCTTCTGGGATATTTGGAGTAACTATATTTACAATAGGAAGTAGTTTATTTCTTAAAATATTTATAGCATCTTTTTGTAATAAGAGATCGCCACTTTTAGCTACCATTACAGGGTCTAGAACTATAGGAATATCTTTGGCATTTTTTTCTAAAAAGTTAGCTATAAGATTTATTATTTCTGATGTGAATAACATTCCTATTTTTATAGCATCAGGTCGGATATCTTCAAAAATTGTTTCAAGTTGTTCCTTTATACATTTTAAAGAAATATCATAACAATTTTTTACTCCACAAGTATTTTGGACAGGTAATGCAGTAAGAACAGTCATACCATAACATCCAAGAGCAGAAAACGTTTTTAGGTCAGCTTGTAATCCAGCTCCTCCAGAGCCATCAAAACCAGCTATTGATAGACATTTATATTTCATAATTTTTCTCCAAAGTGAGTAAAGGGTGTTAGCTTGAGTTCTATAGGTTTATTTTGTTTATGAAAACTAATTTCTTTAGAGGAGATAGTTTTACCTATGGGCTTTAATTCATACTTGAAGGTGTTAAAAAAACTATTTGAGATTTCTTTAAATTTACTGCCTTTGACTGTAAAGAGAAGACTATAGTCTTCACCTCCAGATAAAGCTACTTGAGTAGGATCAAACTTTAAAAGCTTACATGCCTCTACAAATTGTTGATCAAGATTTAGTTTATCTAAATCAATTATGGCACCGACATCTGAAGATTCACAAAGTCTCTTGACATCAATATATAAACCATCAGAGATATCCATCATACTAGTGATTGATTTATGTTTACTAAGCCATTGTCCTTCTTTTATTTTTGCATTAGGCTCTAAACAAAAGTTTTTATAGTATGTGCCGAGATCTAAGTTATTTTCTAAAACAAACAATCCTAATCTAGCATAGCCTAAGAAACCAGCGACACAAATGATGTCATCATTTTGAGCAGAGTTTCGATATTTTATGTTTTCAGGATTACATGCCCCAATGGCAGTTATACTAATACTAATTTTATCTGGAGATTTGGTAGTATCTCCACCAATCAATATTATGTTTTCTTCTATGCAGAGCCTAAGTAGATTTTCTAAAAATTCTTGAGCATAGGCAGCGCTGTTATCAGGAATTGCTATACCACATAGTATGTATTTTGGTGTTGCTCCCATAGCAGCGAGATCACTTAAATTTACATGAAGGGCTTTGTGGGCAAGATTTTTAGCACTAAAGTAGCTAGTTCTAAAATGAATATTCTCTATAAGTAAATCTTTTGTTATTACATACTGTTCACTATCTAAACTACGAAGAATTGCAGAATCATCTCCAATAAATCCATTTGAGTTTTTAGCTAGCTTTTTTACTATCTCATCCTCATTTAAATTCATATTATCTTTTCCATAAGTTTGAAGTTGCTAGCATGTAATTGATCCAAAAAAGATATTTTAAAAGAAGCAGGGTGTTTATTTTCTAAAGAAGCTAATTCTCCACAGAGCGTAAAGTATTGAGTAGCTAATTTTGTTGCTTCAAAAGAATCTTCGATGACACATCTAAAAGCAGCTATAACTGCTGTTAAAGAGCAACCCATACCAGTAACAAGAGGCATTAAGTTAGAGCCAAAAGGTATTTCAGTACTTGTTGTACCATTCGTAATAAAATCTATTTCACCGCTTATGGCTATAACTGATTTATGGGTATTAGCTAACTTTATAGCAGCTGGTTTTGCATCATTTATGGTATTAGCTGTTTCAACTCCTTTTGAGAACAAAAGTGAATCAGTAAGGGATATTATTTCGCTAGCATTACCTCGTATAATAGATGCATGGCTTGCTATTTTTTTAGCAGAAGTAGTTCTAATTTTTGTAGCTCCGGAACCAACAGGATCAAGAATTGTTGGTTTCTTATATCTATCTGCAGAATTTATAGCTTGTGTAATTCTATTTAGAAAATTGCTATCTAATGTCCCAATATTTATATATATAGCTGAAGATATAGATACTAGCTCATCAAGTTCTTCTTCATATTGACTCATGATAGGAGCAGCACCAACAGCTAATAAACTATTAGCAACAAAATCCATCGTTACAAGGTTAGTAAGATTAAGCACTACAGGTTTTTTGTCTCTTAATAAGTAAAGAGCCTTTTGAATTTCTTTAAGCATATTTTCTTTCATCAACAATTCTCCTTAGGTTTTGGCAATTTTCTTGGCTGTTTTGATTATGAAAAGCTTCTATAGCAGCAATTCCATAAGCTCCCGTTTGCAGAACATTTTTAGCATTTGTATTATTTATTCCGCCAATAGCAACAATTGGATATTTTGAGATTTTGTAAGCTTCTTTTAAGTTGTTTATACCCCAGATAGTTTCAATATTAGGTTTATTTCTTGTAGGAAAAATACTACCGACACCTAAATAGTCGACAGGTAAGTTATTTGCAATTTTAATTTGCTCAAGATTATTTGTACTTAATCCTAGTATTTTGTTTGGTCCTAGAAGTTCTTTAGCTTTTTGAATATTTCCATCTGACTGTCCTAGATGTAGCCCATAAGCATTTAACTTTAAACAAAGTTCTATATTATCGTTTACTATTAAAGGAATATTTAAAGCATCTAGTAATTTCTTTAACTTCTGCCCAAAGAGTAATAAATCATGACCGCTCAAAGTTTTTTCTCTAAGTTGAACAGAGGTTATACCAGAGGTTGCACAAATTTTTATGAATTCTAAGTAGTCACTAATTGGTTGATCTTGCTTATTTGTAACTAATATTAGTTTTAGAGCATCTTTCATGTATATCTTCCTTATCTTTAACAGAGGAGGAAAGTAAAAACATAAAAGATAAATTGATTAAAATACTTTTTAAGTTTACTTTCACACTCCCTCCGCAGGTATTAACCAGAGCAGGTTCAAAGGGTCAAGTCTCAGCCAACTAAAAGTCAGCACCCCCGGTGAACTTATTTCAAAATTGATTCTAGTAGAAATAGTTTACGTAGTCAAATAGATTATAGTCAAGTAAGCATCATGAGTATTTATATAAAGAGTTCTAAACTACTTTATTTTAGGAGGATAAAGTTTATTTAATAAAGCACCTAATGTAGAGCCTTGTATCAGGATAGATAATACTACCGCAACATATGTAACAGCTACCATATGTGGTGCATCATGTGAAATTGATAATACTAAGGCTAAAGATACTCCTCCCCTTATTCCAGCCCATGTCATAAGAGTTTTATTCTTGAATGCAGATTTCGAAAAATCTCTATTGATAATAGCCATAGGAATGAAGACACTAATAAATCTAGAGAAATTCATAATAACAAAAACTAAAAATCCAATAATAATAGTTAATGTAGTAAAATCTATTTCTGTTAACTCTAAACCTATCATTATAAATAAAAAAGAATTAAGTATATTATCAATTAATCTCCAGAACTTACTTAATAAATCTATTTTTATTTGTTTTTTCTTATTCCATTCGGATAGTTTTTTGCCTGTTATTAAACCCGCTATTACCATTGTTATAGGTGCTGATACACCAAGCTTTGATGCAGCTATATATCCCATGCTTGAAACAGCTAAAGTTATTAGAATAGTAGTTTCATCATCCTTATTTGTACGAATGAAAAATAAAGTTACTATAGCAAAAAGACAGCCTAATAAAATACCACCAACGGCTTCGATAGTAATTTGTTTTATGATTAGTATTATATATGGAATATCTTTAAGAATATTTGGGTCTAAATTTTCAGTTGGATCAAAAAAAACTATATTTGTTAAAACAACAAATAATACGATACTTGTAGCATCATTAAATAAAGCTTCTCCAACAATTTGAACTTTTACTGGTTTTGGGACATTCTTGTTTTTTGAAAGAGTGCTAATAACAGCTATAGGGTCTGTTGGTGAAATAAGCGCCCCAAAAACTAAACAGTTACCAAATGGTACTGAGCCGATATTCAAAATTAGTGTTAAAGTATAATATGCTAATATTGCTGTAATTAATGTAGAGATAATCACGCCAGAAACTGATAAGGCAACTACAGCTTTAGTTTCTTTTTTTAAGTCAACGGCATTAAAACAAAGGGCACTAGCAAATAACATGAAAGAAATCATCCCATTTAAGAGGGTGGTTCTAAAATCAAATTGTTTTATAGCAATGACAATAAAATCTCCTTCATCAAAGATTATAATACACCCTATAGAAAAAACTATCGAAAGCATTGTTAAACCAATAGCTTTGGGAAATTTTAAAAAATTAGTATTAACATAGCTTAGCAAGGCTGTCACAATTATTAATAAACTAAATAAGAAGAATATATTCATACTATTGTGAGACCTGCTATTTTAAATTATTAAAATAAGTCTCTTTTTACTATCTAAGTTTCTAATTTATTTTAGAAATATAACATAATAAATAATTTCTTCTAACTATAAATGGTTTTATTAAAGATCTTTTTTCCAAATATCTCTAAAAATCTTGATGATTTGATCATGTTTAAGAAGAAAATCATTATTATAAGTTTCTTTTGTGTATCTCTGAGTATTAACTACTCTTTTGTCTTCATTAAGCACTATTCTATTTCCAATGCTAAATACTATATCCATAATTGGTTTCAAAATCTTAGTTGTTAAAAAATTACGATAATGCAGTATATATATTTTTGTTTGATTTTCATTTATGGGAACAAAGTAAGCAGTTACTTTCATTTTATTTGAAATGTTAAGAAGCCAAGCATTAGGAAAAATATATTTAATCATTAATTCACCATTCTTTATAGCTTCAATATTATTGTTTTTTTCTATAATTTTAATATCATCTGGTATTTTGTAACCTTTTCCAATGGTTCTTTTATGTACCGTGGCTAGATGTGTGTAGTCTAGTTGGTTTTCTATACAATGTCTTATATTATTATTCCAGATGTCAGTTATCATCGCATATTTGCCATTAAAGGAATCAAAAAGCTCCTGACAGAATTCAAATGCATAATCATTATTTAAATCTTCATCAAAGATATTTATCCAGATCATATCCGCTATTATTTTTGTAGGATAAACTTTAGCTTTTAATTTAGGAATAGAGCATTGTGTTTCAGGGGTATATTTGCAATTACCTGCATCATTAAATTGAAATCCATGAAAAGGGCATGTAATACAATTATCAATAACTTTACCTGAGCTTAGTTCAGCACCTCGGTGTGGACAGTTATTATCCATAATGATTATTTTTTTATCATCATTTTTCCAGACTACAAGATTTAAGCCAAATCGTTCTAATTTTTGAGGTTTATTCTTAAACTCACTAATATGCGCTATAGCATACCAAGCTTTTGGAACTTTCATTATCCATTCTCCATATGGTGTGGATTAGAAATATAATCAAACTAAATTTTAATATACATCTCTATGAAGATATATTAAATAATTATACAATCATACTAAAAGCTTTTAAATCCAATAGAATATGAGTAGAAAAGAGTATCTTAGAAATACAAAAAGAATTGTTATAAAAATAGGCACTAGCACTTTGACTCATAGTAGTGGTTTATTGAATATTGATCGTATAGAAAAAATAGTTCGTCAATTATCTGATTTGCATAATCAAGGGTATGAAGTTGTATTAGTTACCTCTGGTGCAGTAGGCGCCGGCATGGGTAAATTAAATCTTTCAAATAAGCCTAAAACCCTACCTGAAAAGCAAGCGGTTGCAGCTGTTGGTCAAGTAGCTTTGACTCATTTATATCAAAAGCTTTTCTCTGAGTATGGTAAAAATATAGGTCAGCTGCTTTTAACAAAAGATGATATTGCAAATAGAGAAAGATATCTAAATGCTAGAAATACTTTTTTTGCTTTAATTAATAAAGGAGTTATACCAGTAGTCAATGAAAATGACGCTGTTGTCGTAGATGAAATAAAAGTTGGGGATAATGACACTTTATCAGCATTAGTAGCAAGTTTAGTGGAGGCTGATCTCTTAGTTATATTATCAGATATAGATGGTTTATATACGGCTAACCCAAAAGTGGATAGTTCAGCAAAGTTCTTAGATACAGTTCTACATATCTCTGCTGAAATAAAAGCTATGGCAGGTGGAGCTGGTTCAAAATTCGCTACAGGTGGTATGGCAACAAAATTAAAAGCTGGTGAAATAGCTACAAAGTCTGGGACTAATATGATTATAGCTTGTGGCGAAAATCCTCAGAATATAAGAAAGATTATAGATGGTGAAGATATTGGTACTCTTTTTCTGAAAGATAGTAAGTTGATTGCTGCTAAGAAACATTGGATAAGCTATAGCAGTAATAAAAAAGGAATACTGATAATAGATGATGGCGCAGTAGAGGCACTTTATAAATCTAAGAGTTTGTTACCTTGTGGAGTAGTAAAATCAGAAGGTGATTTTTCTAAGGGCTCTACGGTAGCTATATTGAATAAGTATGGTGAAGAAATAGCTACAGGGCTATCTAACTATTCATCAAAAGAGATTGAGCTTATTAAAGGTAATAAAAGCTATGATATTGTAAAAATACTAGGCTACTGTGACTATAATGAAATAGTTCATATTGATAACTTACATATTAAAGAGGCTTAGAAATGAGCAGTAATTATATTTTAGAGCTTGGAATAAAAGCTAAGGAAGCCTCAAAGCATCTAGCTCAGCTGAATACTATAACTAAAAATAAAGTTTTATATGATCTAGAAAAAGCTTTACTAGAGAAGGCTAATTATATTAAAGAAGAAAATCAAAAAGACTTAGCTGTAGCTAGCGAAAGAGGTTTATCAAAAGCCTTTGTAGATAGGTTAACTCTAACTGATGAAAGAATAAAATCAATGGCTGATGGAGTTAGACAAATAACTGATTTTGCTGATCCAATAGGTAAAATTGAAAAAGGATTTAAGCATTCTAAAGGAATGACAATATCTCAAGTTAGAGTGCCACTAGGTGTTATTGCTATGATTTTTGAATCACGTCCTAATGTAACTATAGATGCTGGTGCATTAGCTTTAAAATCTGGTAATGCAATTATTCTAAGAGGTGGCTCTGACTCAATAAATACAAATAAAGCTTTAAAAAATATATTTGCTAATGTTTGTACTAAAAATGGATTACCTGAATGCACTGTTCAACTAGTTGAAAATACAGATAGAGAGTTGGTCAAAGAGTTAGTTACTTTAGATAAATATGTTGATGTAATAATACCAAGAGGTGGAAAGGGTCTTAAAAAAGCTATTCAGAATGATGCAACAGTTCCAATGATTGAGACAGGAGCAGGAATTTGTCATACATATATAGATGAGTTTGCAGATTTAAATAAGGCATTAAAAATAGTTATTAATGCTAAAGTTCAAAGACCTGGTGTCTGTAATTCTTTAGAAACATTGCTTGTTCATAAAGATATTTTAGATAAGTTTTTACCGGAATTAGAAAATGAACTTATAAAAAATAGCGTTGAAATAAGAGCTGATGATAAAAGTTTAAGATATTTAAAACAGGCAAAATTAGCAACTGAAAAAGATTGGGAAACTGAGTATTTGGATTTAATTTTATCTATCAAGTCAGTTTCTAATGTTAAAGATGCAGTAGAGCATATTAATACTTATGGAAGTATGCATTCTGAAAGTATTATTACTGAGAGCTATACTAATACGGAAATATTTCTGAATGAAGTTGATGCTGCTGCGGTTTATGCAAATGCTTCTACTAGATTTACAGATGGTGGTGAATTTGGTTTTGGTGGAGAAATTGGTATTAGCACACAAAAGCTTCATGCAAGAGGACCAATGGGGATTAATGAGCTTACAACATTGAAATATGTTATTAGAGGTAATGGACAAATTAGAGAATAATATGAATTCTAATAATATGCCAGAATGGTATTTTACAACAAAGTTTGAAATACCTATCAAACCAGCTAAATATCCTGATAAATTTATGATCTTAACAGCATGGAATCCTTTAAATCAAAAGCTATCTAAAGAAGAAAATATATCTAGAAATAATGCTTTAGAAAAAGATTTGAAAGAAAGCTTCTCTTTTGTATATGAAATAAATGGCTTTGATCCAGAATCTAAACATAAAGAAAATGGATTTATGGCAAACTGTTTTGATTTAGATAAAGCTTGTGATTATGGACTAAAGTATCAACAAGATGCGATTTATTATGTTGTAGAGGATAAGTTATATGTTGTTCAATGTGCTTTGGATAAAAGAGAAATGATTAGTGTTGGCAAATTTCTATATAGAGTTTTCTAATAAATTATTTATAAAAGAATTTATACATTAACGAGAAAATAGCGATAAGTATAATTCCAGAGAAAACTACTATTCTCTGATCTGGATCACATAGCATACCTAGAATGATGAGGCTATTAAATATAATGCTAGCATAAGGCAGTATTGGAAATCCAAAGGCTTTAAATTTAAGCTGTTTAATTTCTTCTTTTGATAAAGATTTTCTGAATTTAACATGACATAAGCTAATGACTAACCAGATTAAACATCCAACCATTCCGGATGATGATATTATAAGGATGAAAACTTTTTCAGCACCTATAAATCTACTAAGCAAACATATGCAAGAGATAATAGCTGTAAAAATTACGCCATAGTATGGAATATGGTGTTTATTAATTTTCTTAAATAATTTAGGTGCTTGGTTATCATTAGACATAGACCAAAGTAGTCTAGCACAAGCATAGAAAGCAGAATTAACCGCAGATAAACTAGCTGTTAGTATTACAAGTTGCATTATTGTGTCTATATATCTTATATTTACTAGCTTGAGCACAGTTACAAAAGGTGTATCAATTACGCTAGAATCTTTATAAGGTATTATGTATGCAATTATAAAAGTTGAGAAAATGAAAAATACTAAAATACGTAAGGCTACACTTTTAATAGCTTTGATAATATTTTTTACAGGATCTTTAGTTTCTCCAGCTGCAATACCAACTAATTCAGCGCCCTGAAAGGTACAAACTATTATTACTAAACCAAAAGCAAATGCTTGGAAACCATTTGGGAATAATCCATCAGTATAAAAATTTACTAATCCAGCAACGGGTTTATTTGTATGTAAAAATCCAAATACTATTAATCCGCCAATTAGAATAAAAATCAGAATAGTTAAGATTTTTATACCAGCTAGCCAAAATTCAATTTCTGCAAAAATCCTCACAGATAAAAAATTAAGTAGACTTATTGAGACAATAAAGAGTAAACAGTATTGCCATACTGATATTATAGGGAAAAAGTTATTACAAATTATTGCAGCAGCAACAAGAGAAGCAGCTGCAGCTGTAACCCAGTTTATTAGATATAACCAGCCGGTTAAGAAGCCTGCATATTTCGATAAGAACCTGGTAGCATAGCTTTGGAATGATCCACTTACTGGGAGTGCTACAGCCATCTCTGCTAAGCTGACTAGGACTATCATCATGAGTATACCACCTAGTATAAAACCTAGAACTGTACCAAAAGCTCCTACTGTGTTTAATATACTTCCAACGCCTAAGAAAAAACTGGCAGAGATAGTGCCTCCTAGGGATATCATGACTATATGCCTAGATAATATTGATCTTTTTAATTCTTGATTTGACATATTCTTGAAAAAGAGAATCAATAAATTCATTATATGCCATAAGTTATATTTTTAGATAATAAAAATTTTTCTACAGAGCAACTTTCTAGATAATCCATATTTAGAAACATATAATTCAATCTACATTTATTATTGTTTTTGATATGTCTATAGTTGTTGTTGGAAGTGCCGGTGGAGATTTGATAGTTAAAGTTTCATCACTACCTAAAGAGGGTAGCGGCTATTATGAGTTTAGATCTTATAGGTCGTAATTAGATTATAAGAATAGTAAGTTTATTGTTAGATATAAATTTAGTAATCTAGATTTAATCTAGTTATTCAAATTGTAATAGGTAATCATATTTTTATGAGTATAAGAATGAAACAAGTTTTACTAGTATTATGTGGAGTTATTGCTGGAGTTTGTTTTGCAAACGGTGCTGATGTGACACCAGTATCTTGTTTTACTTATGCTAAACAGAAAGAGTCATTTTTTAGTTCATATACTATTAGTATTACAGACTATAAAAAAAGTTGTGGTAGTAAAGTAGTACTTCCGAGTAGTATAAATGGGTTTGAGGTTACGAATATAGGTGAATATGCTTTTTATAGTAAAGGGCTTGTAAATATAAAGATACCTGATACTGTTAAAAGTATTGATAAAGGTGCTTTAGGTGATAATAATCTTACAAATATAGATATCCCTCAAAATATAACGAGTATTGAGAGCTTTGTTTTTTATAAAAATAGACTAACTAATGTCATAATACCTGAGTATGTTAGAAATATAGGTATGGGAGCATTTCAAGAAAATTTATTAAAAAATGTAACTATATCTAGTGGAGTTAAATATATTGGTTATGAAGCTTTTATGAATAATCAAATAACAATCTTACAAATTCCAAACAGTGTAGAGAGCATAAAAGGTTATGCTTTTTATGATAACTATATAGACAGCTTAACTATTGGTGAAAATGTCAAAAAGATAGGTGATTATGCTTTTGCTAAAAACAAGTTATTAGATTTAAAAATTCCTGATAATGTGCTTTATATTGGAAATAAAGCTTTTTATGATAACAATATATCAAATCTTGTTATGTCAGATAATATTATAAGTGTTGGGCAAGATGCTTTTGCAAAGAATCCTTTGAAGATTCAGTCAATTCCAATCCCTAGAACAGACCCAGCTTGCTTTACATTTGATGAAACTAAAGGAGAAATTACAGCATATAAAAGTAGTTGTAATAAAAAAGTGTATATTCCAGATAGGATAAATGGAGTTTCTGTAGTAAGTATTGGAAATGAGGCATTTAAGAATAAAGGTATTACGAATGTTTCGTTTCCAGAAACTATCACAAAAATAGGTAATGGAGCTTTTAGGGAGAATCCATTAAAAGTTTTAGACCTCCCTAATAAATTGAAATCAATTGGGGATACTGCTTTTTATAGGAGTAATATAAGTACACTTGTAATACCTGATAGTGTAACTAGCATTGGTGAAAGTGCTTTTTATCGAAATGGACTAACAAGTGTAAAATTACCAAAAAATATTAAAATCATAAATAGTGGAGTATTTTGGGATAATAACATTAAGGAGATTAATATTCCTGAATGTGTTGAAACTATTGGAAGTTTAGCATTTTCCCATAATAATCTTAAGAATGTAAAAATACCTAATAAAGTAACTAGTATTGGATATGGTGCTTTTTCAAATAATGAGTTAAAAACTATTAATATCCCAAAAGGTATAACAATAATTCAGGAAAAGAGTTTTGCAGATAATAAACTTAAATCCGTTGTTATTCCAGATAGCGTAACAGTTATTGATGCAGAAGCTTTTGCTTCAAATGATTTAGAGCATTTAACTATTCCTAGTAATGTTATAAATATTAATAGAGATGCTTTTTGGGGAAATAAGCATTTGTATAGAGTTAATGTTGAGGGTGTTGATAAAACACGATTTAATCAGAATTGGGATAATATTTTTGGCATAAATCACAGAGGCTACCCAATCAAACCATCAAAGGATTAAATATGAAATATTTCAAAGCTTTAATAATGTCTATAATACTACTCTTACTATTTGGGTGCATAAGTCATATAAAAGAAGCACCAGAAACTAGTGAAAAAGAGCAACAGCAAATAGTTAAGATGCTTGTTGAAATGTTAGAAAAAGAATATCATCAACCATTTAAGGTTATTAAGTTTAAATACAACTATACAGGACATACTAGTGGTGCGAATGACTGTGCTTTTATATATTGTAGATCACATGTGTATGGGGAGTATTATTTAGATATTCAAGCAGTAGATAATCCTTTTATTACCATTAATCTTTCTTTGAATGATGGTGGAGGTATTAAAAACATGCTTAAACAATTTAGAGAAAAAGATTTAAGTAAAGTATATTGTTATGCATTTTCAGAGCTCTTTAATAAAAACTATATAAATGAGAAATGGGTATATCCTAAAGAACAACATATTGATAAAAAGAAGTTTTATGAAACTGCAGACTTCTGTGACCAAAGACCAAGTAAATATGATATAAGCAGAAAAGAAGTAGATGAACTAACTAATTTTGCAATATATCTTCCTGGGGGTCGTACAAACTGGACAATTCAGTTTGAAAATACTCCAAAATCTATAAATAACTTTCTTAAAAATATGTATCATATTACGCAAAAGTGGGATATACAAGGAGACACTATTGGTGTTACATTATTTAGTTTAATTGATAGTGGAAATACAGTAACAGTGCATCCTGAAGGTAGCTTTTTGGTTGGTGATTACTGGGCTAAGAAAGCTAAATCTCCAGAAGATTTGAAAGAATATTTATATTTGAGAACAGAAAATTAGTGAAAGTGATCTATCTAAATCAAATTGAGACATTTGTTACTTGAAATATAAAAAATTAATATCTTAAAATAAGATGTTCTTATACTACAGGCATAATAAAAACTGTACTAAAACCTATTCAAGATAATGAGGTGGTTTTTTTAGAATATCAGAATCTTATAGCTGTAGAGAGACAGGAAAAATGTTCCACAAACCTTAAAAATTAAGAGAAATATAGACTTATAGAGATTATTTATAAACAGGGAATTTATCACAAAGAGCAACTACTTTAGCAGCTGTTTCTTTTTCTACTTTTTCATCACCACAGTTAAATACTACATCAGCTAACCAATTAGCAACTTGCTCACATTCCGCTTCTTTAAATCCACGAGTAGTAATAGCTGGGCTTCCTATTCTTAATCCGCTTGTTACAAAAGGAGAACGAGGATCATTAGGGATAGAGTTCTTATTTACTGTAATATTTGCTCTACCAAGAGCAGCTTCAGCATCTTTACCTGAAAAGCCAGTATTTGTAATATCTAAGAGTAATAGGTGATTGTGAGTTCCACCAGAAATGATATTGATATTTCTTTCTTTAAGAGTTTTTTCTAAAGCTTTAGCGTTTTTCAATACTTGCTTTTGATACTCTTTAAATTCTGGTCTTAGAGCTTCTTTAAATGATACTGCTTTAGCAGCAATAACATGCATTAAAGGACCGCCTTGAATACCAGGGAATATGGCAGATTGAAATTTTTTAGCTAAATCTGGATTATCGTTGCAAAGAATAAGACCGCCACGAGGACCTCTAAGAGTTTTATGAGTAGTAGTTGTAGCTACATGCACATGCGGGAATGGGTTAGGGTATAGACCAGCTGCCACAAGACCAGCTACATGAGCTATATCAGCCATTAATACTGCATCAACGCTATCAGCAATCTCTCTAAATTTTGCCCAATCAATAATTCCAGAAAATGCTGAGAAACCAGCAATAATCATTTTAGGCTTATGTTCTTTAGCTAGTTCAGCAACTTGAGCATAGTTAATATCACCTTTCTCATCTAATCCATATTGAATAGATTCATAATGTTTCCCAGAGAAGTTTACTTTGGAACCATGTGTAAGATGTCCACCAGCACTTAGATCCATGCCTAATACAACATCACCAGGTTTTAATACAGCAGTATACACAGCAGCATTTGCTTGTGATCCAGAGTGAGGCTGAACATTTGCATAATCTACACCAAAAAGCTCTTTAGCTCTTTCAACAGCTAGCTCTTCTGCGATATCTACATATTCACAACCACCATAATATCTTTTACCATGATAACCTTCAGCATACTTGTTTGTTAGTTGAGATCCTTGTGCTTCCATCACAGCTGGACTAGCATAGTTTTCAGAAGCAATTAATTCAACATGTTCATGTTGTCTTTTTACTTCTAATTGAATCGCTTTGAAAATTTCTGAATCAGTATTTTTTAAATTATCTTTATCCCAACTAAACATTATATTTATCTCCTGATGATATGTGTTGAAATTATATAAGTGTGAATATATAAATAAATTGGATGTTCGTAATTATATCTTATATTCTTATATATAAAAAGTTTTTGAAAGGTATTTGGGTTATGGGAAAGGTCATTGACTTAGATCAAATAGAGCAACAAGAATGGGAAGAAGAAAATGCCTATTATAAGCAGTCAGATAGTAAGTCAAAAATAAAAAGAGATATGTTAGAAATAACAGATTTCGGGAGAGAGCTTACAGAGTTAAATAATACTCAATTAGATAAATTACCAATAGATGAAAATCTTAAGAAAAATATACTTACTGCGCGTAATATGCAGAAAATAGCCTTAAAAAGGCAAATTCAATTTATTGGTAAACTTTTAAGAAAGGTTGATAATCTAGAAGATATTCAGGAAGCTCATAGTAAATTAGTAAATAAGAATAAAGAAGCTAATTTAGTTTTCCATAGATTAGAGCATATTAGAGAAGCGTTATTAGCTTCAGAAACTGCTGATAGTATGCTTCAACAAGTTTTAGAAGAATTTCCAGAGATAGATATACAAAATTTAAGACAATTAATAAGAAATCATCATAAAGAAATGGAAAAAAATAAGCCTAAAAAGTCTTATAGACAAATATTCCAGGTGCTTAAAGAAGCATCTCCTGAAATTAACTAATTATTGATTAATGCTAGATACTGCTTTATCCTTTAAGACAAACATTTTTGCATACTGTTTTTAATCTTAATGAAAAGTTTAAAAGATATTAGAAATTTAATGAAAGAAGATATTGAAAAAAATGATCGATTGATTGTTGATTCATTATCTTCTGAAGTCGTTCTTATTAATCAAATTAGTCAATATATTATTAATAGTGGTGGTAAAAGATTAAGGCCACTTTTAGTTTTGTTGTTTGCAAAAGCTATGGGTTACCAAGGTCAAAAACATTATGCAGCTGCAGCAATAATAGAATTTATACATACAGCAACTTTATTACATGATGATGTGGTTGATGATTCTCAGTTAAGAAGGGGACGTCAAACTGCAAATAATGTCTTTGGAAATGCAGCAAGTGTTTTAACTGGAGATTTTCTTTATTCAAGATCTTTTCAGATGATGGTTAAGTTAGATAATATGCAGATTATGCAAATATTAGCAGATGCGACAAATAAAATATCTGAGGGAGAGGTTCTGCAGCTATTAAATGCTAGAAATATTAATTTAGATGAAGAAGGGTACACGAACGTAATTTACTGTAAAACAGCTAAGCTTTTTGAGGCAGCATGTGAATTAGCAGGTATTCTAGCTTTAGATAAGGAAGATTTTGTACAAAAAAGAAATCAGATTCAGCAGTACGGTGTATATTTAGGTAATGCTTTCCAAGTAGCGGATGATGTTTTAGATTATATTTCAGATGCTGAAAGTTTAGGTAAGAATATTGGTGATGATTTAGATGAAGGTAAGATGACTTTACCAACTATTTATGCTTTAGCTAATGTTTCAAAAGAAGAACAACAAGTTTTAAAAAAAGCTATTGAAAATGGTGATTATAATATAGAAGAAATAGTTTCTATAGTTAAGCAAAGTGGAGCGATAGAGTATTCTTATAAAGTTGCTTGTCATTATGCAGAAAAAGCTAAGCAAGCAATCGATTTCTTACCTAATACAGAGTATAAGAAAGCAATGTTTTTGCTTTGTGATTTGGCTGTGAATAGAAGAGCATAAAATGAGTATCTTAAAACTTAATATCATAAGGTTTTGTGTAGCTTTTATATCACTATTTGCTGTGAGCTATTCGATTTATTATAGTGGATTTAATATTTTTGAAGTCTTTGCGCAGTTTACATATATAAGCAACTTATCAGTTATTGTCATATTGTTTTTGATTTCGTTTAATTTTATAAGTGATAAAAATATCCTATTTGTTTTACCACAAATAACTCTTACATATATTATATTTGCATTACTTTTGTCTAAAGGCATAGTAAATGAAACGCCTTACAGTTTAGTAGAACATTATTTCTTACCTATATATCTTTTATGTGACTATTTTCTTTTCGTAAAAGAAAGAGCGAAGATTTATAAAGTATTAACAGTATTGGTTACATACACTGTTATATATATGATTTATATGTATAGTTATGGATATTTTTCAGGATATTATCCTTATTTCTTTATAGATTTGACAATTAATCCTTTGTGGAAGGTAGTAGCTACTAGCATAGCTATTATAATTTTAGTATATGTAATATTTTTTGTGATTGTTGCGGCTAAGCAGGCACAAAATAAAATATATAAGAGATTTTCAGATAAAAGAAATACTATTTAAAAGATTTTAAAGTTATTTTAAATGATAGAGCTTGGTTTGGACCAATTGCTACAGGTGCTTTTTCACCATAGGCTACATCAGGAGCACAGTAAAGTATAAAAGTAGAGCCCGTAGGTATTTTAGGGATTGCATCCTTCCAACATTTAATTAAGTTCTGGAGAGGGAAAGTAATATCTTTATTTGAGTCAAAGGTGATTCCTACAAGCTTACCTTCTTTAATATCATTTAATACAAGCTTATTTTTTTCATAAGTTATAACAGGAGTGGTGCCTTGATAATCTAGAGTTATTTTATTATTGCTTTTAGGTTTTTTACCATCTCCTTGCTTAATCATTTGATAATAGACTCCATCATCAACTTTGATAATATTATCTATTTTAGCTATTTGTTCCATAAATTCTGTAGAGTATTTAAGATTCTCTTCAGGTAGGGATATCTGTCCACTTCTAATTTTTTTCTTCAATTCAGTTAAATTCTCTACTATCTGATCTCTAGAAAGTCTAGGTTTTTTATTATTTAAGGCGTCACTATACCCTGCTATTATACTATCATCGTCCATATCTAGACTTTGTCTAGCCATGCCTGCTCCTATATCATAGCCCCATGAGTAACTGCTTTCTTTACTAGCTTGTGCAGTATTATTAGCAGCAAAAGCAGATATTCCAATAGAAGACAGAATTAGAGTAGTTAACAGTCTGGTTGATATTTTCATAAAATCATCTCCTTATTTCTGTTACAGAAATATTAAAAAAATCAAAAAGTTCTTTATCTAACATTTGTGATGGAGAAATATTAGATAATGCTTTAAATATAACATTTTTTCGGTCAGGATTCTTTTGTTCCCACCTGTTTAGCATATCTTTAATGAGAACTCTTTGTAAATTGTCTTGAGATCCACAAAGATTACATGGAATTATTGGGAAATTTTTTAGTTTAGAGTATTCGGTAGTTTCTATTTCAGAAACAAATGATAAGGGGCGTATTACAATATTCCTTTTATCATCACTTAGGAGCTTTGGAGGCATGGATTTAATAGAGCCATTATAAAATAAGTTTAAGAAGAATGTTTCTATAATATCGTCACGATGATGTCCTAATGCAATTTTTGTTACATTATGTTCTTCCGCAAAGTCATATAGTATACCTCGACGCATTCTAGAACATAATCCACAAGTAGTTTTACCTTCTGGAATTACGCTTTTTACAACACTATATGTGTCTCTTTCTATAATATGATATTCAACATTTTTCTGCTTTAGATAATTTGGCAAAACTTCTTCTGGGAAGCCTGGCTGCTTTTGATCAAGATTGACAGCAAGAATATCAAATTTTATTGGAGCTTTTTGCTGTAGTAGTAATAGTATTTCTAATAAGCAATATGAATCTTTGCCCCCCGATAGGCAAACCATAATCTTATCATTTTCTTCAATCATATTATATTGATTGATAGCTTGAGCAGTTTTTCTAATTATTTGCTTTTCTAATTTTTTTAAGTCTTTTGGCTGATCATTAATTATCATTTTCTAGTAAATAATCCTTTATTTCCTTTGGAAGTTTATGCAATCTGCCTGTTGTAGCATTATAACATGCTAGTTTTACGTGGGCTGTAGTTGCTATCTCATTAGAGCCTGAAATTTTTATTTCGTAGTTCAGCTCTATGCTTGCAGCACCACATTTAATTACTGTTTGGGAAACCTCTAATTTATTTGGGTGAGTAAGAGGAATTTTATAATTGCAGCATTGTTCAGATATTACAAGTTGTATAGTATTCTCTTTAGCCCATTCTATCAAGGCTGGAGTTTGATATACCCAAGTAGTTCTTGCTTCTTCAAAGTAGTCAAAATATTTACCATTGTTTACATGCCCATACTTATCTGTATCTGACCATCTTATATTAGTTATTAACTTAAAGCAGCGTCTGTTTGTCATAGATAACCCTAATTAAAAAATATAAGAAAGAATTGGTTTTCTAGGTACAGGACAGTTCTTCAATTGAGCCGAGTATTTACTAGCAACACCGGCTGTTTTCTTAGCATAGTTTAGCAGAAATGAATTATTTCTATGACTTCCTTTTTTATATCCACCTATCCCTTCATGGTATGCTAAGTATAAGTTATAAGCATCAGTTTTACTTATGCCTGTTTTATTATGAACATTATTTAAATACCAACCAATAAAGTCGACAGAGTCACTAAAGCTACTTCTACTTACAAAAGATTGCTTAGTTTCTTTTTTATAGTGATCCCAAGTTCCATCTAAAGCTTGAGCATATCCATATGCTGATGATGCTCGACCAACAGGAATAAAGCCCATCCAATATTGCATAGGAGGTTTAGCACCGTCTCTAAAAGAAGATTCTTGTCTTATAAAAGCCATTTGTATATTTAAGGGAACTCCCCATCTGTTATAAGAATCAAGCATATCATAATACCAGTCAGGGTATTCATGGATAATTGAGCAAGCATTATTTATATTTGAAGGAGGCTTTGATGCACAAGAAGACAAGGCTATTAAAGCACAAATAATAAGAGTAGTTTTAAGTAAATATTTTCTTTTAATCATAAGCATTATAAATTTCTATAAAAAACTTCTACAACTTTATCTTGGAATCTACGGGCATTATTTCTATCAGAAGTTTTCAAATCATTTAATATAATAGAAAAGCTAATCCTATGGTTTTTAGCTGTTAAAACATAACCGGATAGAGAAGAAACACCTTTTAATGTACCTGTTTTAGCATGAACTTTACCTAGGAGTTTGCCTCCCATCCTATAGGATATTGTTCCATTCATACCAGAAGCTGGTAAATAGTTGTAGAACCTTTTGCCGACAGGGCTATTAAATGTTTTAGTTAAAAAGTTAACCATGAATAAAGGTGTAACATGGTCTAAGTGTGATAAGCCTGACCCATCATACATTACTAAATCTGAGGTATTAAGGTTTAATTTTTTACGTAATATATCTTGTACTGAGCTAACACCAACTGCTGTCGATCCGATGCCTTTATATTTATAACCAATAGTATTAAGTATAGTTTCAGCATATAAATTATCAGAGTGTTTTAGAGTTTGATCAATAAAACTACCAATAGTGCTAGAATGTGTTTCTAACTGAACTGTGTAGTCCGAAGGAATGGAGCTAGTAAGCAATACTTTATTATGTTTGATTCCATAAGAATTCATGAAATCATTAATAGTATCTAAGGTTTTTAAAGCTGGATTTTTTATAGCCAATTTAAACATCTTTTCAGCTGATCTAGATAGATAACCTTTAAGGTATAAAATATTATTGTCATCCATAAAGATAGAGATTGTTTTATTAGAGCTAGTGTATTGAGTAGTGTTTTTTATATTAATATTTGAATCATTACTTAAGCCAATTACCCTAGTATTTAAACTATTTGGATTTTTAGCTAGTTTGATAACTAAACAGTTTCTATTTATTGTGAAGCTAGAAGCAGGGGCTCCGTAACAAAAAGTTTGGTCTTCTGCAGACCATCCTTCAGGGATATAAGGTCCTGAAAATACACCTACAAGATAGACATCTCCAGTTATAGACTTAATTCCTTTTTCTGTTTTTATTCTCTTTATGAGACTTGCTAGTTGCCCGCCTGTTAAAGCAGGATTTCCAGAGAATTTTATGTATATGTCACCGTAAAGAATACCATTTTTAACTTTGCTTGAAGGGTAATTTATGGTTGTATCAAATGTAAAGTTACTCGGAATTGCAAAAAGAGCTGCGGCCATAGTGAAAACTTTATTATTACTAGCTGGCTTCAAGGGTCTATCTTGAGCATAGCTATATAAATTTTGACCATTCATAGTTCTTTGAGCAGCAAGACCTATTTTAGCATCTCCTAAATTATATTTTTTAACTAAATATTGAATTTCACTACGAGTAGAAGCAAAAGAAAAATTAACACTCAGAATAATAAGAAGGAAATATACAATAAGTTTGCTAAATTTATTCATTCAGAGCTTATAAAGGTTTTAATAAGGTACATATCGAAAATAATAGCACTTCAAATACTATAAATATAGGCACTTTATTATTTAATTTATGTGGAGTTTTCTTTTTAGGGGTTATATGTTACAATTGGGCTTCATAAAATTTTATATAGCGGTTTTAGCTATTTTACAAAACTTTATAAAGGGCATTTAAGTGAGGTGAGAAAGCATGCCAAGCGTTAGAGTTAAAGAAAGAGAACCTTTTGACGTTGCTCTAAGAAGATTCAAAAGATCTTGTGAAAAAGCAGGGATTGTATCTGAACTTCGTCGCAGAGAATACTTTGAAAAGCCAACTTGGGCTCGTAAAAGAAAAAAAGCTGCGGCTGTGAAAAGAGCTCATAAAAGCAATATAATTGCTGGAAGGTAATTTTTTATCTAATGTTTGGAGGGAGCTTTCCCTTCAAAATCACTTTTATTTAATTTGTATTATTTAGGAAATAAATATTTATATGTCAATTTTTAATCAATTAACTCAAGATATGAAAGAGTCTATGAAAGCTAAAGATAAAGATAGGCTTACAACAATTCGAATGGCAATAGCTGCAATTAAGCAGAAACAAATTGATGAAAAAATTGAAATTACTGATGAAGTTGTTATAGCAGTTATTGCTAAAATGATAAAACAGAGACAAGACTCATATAGTCAATATTTACAAGCAAACCGTCAAGAGCTTGCTAATACTGAAAAAAAAGAAATTGATATACTAGAAGAGTATATGCCTAAACAACTTACTGATGATGAAGTAGTTGTAATTATTCAAAAAGCTATAGAATCAGTAGGAGCCTCATCTATGAAAGAAATGGGTAAAATAATGGCTTTAATAAAAAAAGAGATTGCAGGAAAAACAGATATGGGCAAAGTTAGCGCTATTGTTAAGTCTAATCTTTCTTAATATCTTGCATTTGATATATGGCTAAGAAGATATCAACACAGTTTATAAAAGAACTAGTTTCTTCAGCAGATATAGTTGATGTCGTGTCTAGGTTTGTTAATCTTAAAAAATCTGGAAAGAGTTATAAAGGATGTTGTCCTTTTCATAATGAAAAAACCCCTTCGTTTTTTGTTAATCCATCTAAGGGTTTTTTTCATTGTTTCGGCTGTCATGAATCAGGAGATGCTTTAACGTTTGTTAAGAAGATAAATAATCTAGATTTTGTGAATGCGGTTGAAAGCTTATCTGATATAGTAGGCAGATCTGTTGAGTACGAAAATTTTTCTGAAGAAGATCAGCAAAAAGAAAAGATCTATAATCAATGTTTAAGCTTTTTAGATATTAGTTCAAAATATTACCGTTGGAATTTGATGAATTCTAATACAAAAGAAAAAGCTATAAAGTATCTAAAATCTAGAGGAATAGATGGGCAGATAGTTAACTTTTTTAATATTGGCTATGCCACTGATGATTGGAGTGGTGTTTGTAATTTTGCGAGTAAGGCAAATGTAGTAGTTGACACTGTTATAGAAACTGGATTAGCTATTAAAAATGATAATGGCAGGGTTTATGATAGGTTTCGTTCTAGAATAATGTTTCCAATAAGAAATATTCAAGGGCGAGTCATAGGTTATGGTGGTCGAGTCATAGATGATGTGGATGGAGTTAAGTATATAAACTCACCTGAAAGTATAGTTTTTCAGAAAAGCTCAGTTTTATACGGTTTATATGAATATAGACAAAAGAGAAAGGAAGGTAATAACTTCAGCTCAATCGTTGTGGTTGAAGGATATATGGATGTTGTAGGGTTGGCAAAGTATGGCTTTTATGAAGCGGTAGCAACCTTAGGAACAGCTTTCTCTCCTCAGCACGCAAAAATTCTTTTTAGAGAAACAACATCTGTGGTTTTATGTTTTGATGGTGATGATGCGGGTAAAAATGCAGCTATTAGAACGATTAAATTAATACTCCCAGTTCTAGATGTAAATAAGAAATTAAAGATTTTAGTATTGCCAAATAATAAAGACCCTGACGATTATGTAAAAGAAAATGGGCTGGATAGTTTTAAAGAAAAGCTTGAAAGTGCCCTTCATGTAACTGACTATTTAGTAAAAATATTTCTTGGTAATAAAGATATTAAGAGAGCTGAAAATAAGTTAGAAGTTGCTGAAAGTATGAAAGATTTTTTTTCTGAGGTTGATGCTAACATATATTCAGAAAGTATAATTATAACTATTGCTGATAAATTAGGATTTTCAGTAGAACAGTTAAAACAATTGGTTAACAATAAAGAAAAGAAAAGTTATTATCAAATTAATGGTACAAGAAAGCAAAATTTAGCAAAAAATGTGACTCTAGAGCAGCGCGTAATCTCTGAACTTTTTGCAAACTTAGATTTATTTAAGAAAATAATAAATAAAAGGGAGTTTGATATTTTACCAAACTCTGAAAATTTAGATATTCTAAGTAAATGCTTGAAAATTTTAAAAGATGACTCATATATAAATATAGAAGTAGTAGCATTGATTCAGATGCTTACAGAAAGTTATCCTGAATATAGAGAATACTTTTTTGAGCTATTAGGTTTTGGTGTTGAGAGTGGTAGTATTAAGCATAATACTGAAGACTATGAAAATGAAGTTGAAAGTATGCTGAGAAGAATTGAAATAAATAGTGTTAAAGGAAGATTAATTTATTTAAGACAACAACCAGTTTTGACGGAAGTTGAAAAAATGGAGTTAAAGTTCTTAATAAATAGATTAAGATAGTTGTAAAATATAGAATTTGTAAATTATATAAAAATATCTACTGGAGTATTTTGGATGACTAAAGAAGATTTGATATCGGATTTAAAAGATTTAATCATTGATGGCAGAGAAAGAGGGTATTTAACTCGAGCTGATATTTTAGATGCCTTACCAGGAGATGTATCAGATGATCCTAAAGTATATGAAGAGATCGAGGCGATCTTGGTAGATGCAGGTATTGATGTATACGATAAAACTCCAGAAATAAATGAAGAAGACGAAAGAAAAGTAAGCGAAGCTAATCTGGATGATTTAAGTGGTAAAACTTCTGATCCTATAAGAATGTATATGAGAGAAATGGGGGTCGTTGATCTTTTAACAAAAAAAGGTGAGACTGAGATCGCTGTTAGAATTGAAGAAGGAACAACAGAAGTTTTTAATACTATCCTTAAATATCCAATAGTTATCAAAACATATTTAGAAAGATTTAGAGAGTTGGAAGAAAATGCTATAGAGTATATGAACTCTCAAGATATCGAAGATGAAGATGTTTGTAAATATGTCAGATTTTCAGAAATAATGGCAGGTTTTTCAGATGATACAGATACTGAAGAATCTACAGCTGAAGATGATCATGATGAAAAAATAGATACAAAAAGAGCTTATGAATTTTTTACAAATTTAGAAGATAATTTTAATGAGTATGAGTCAAAGAAAAATGGTAAAGCTATTTATAATAAAATTCTTAAAGAGTTTGATAATATTAGACTTTCAAGTTCTCATTTACAAAAGTTAGTTGACTATATAAGACTTCCATATTCAAAAGTAAAAGAGTATGAAAGAAAGATTCTAAGAATCTGTGTTGAAAGAGCAAAAATGCCAAGACAAGAGTTTTTAGATATGTATGTTATAGGAGATACAAATTGGTTAAAATCAGTTTCATCTAAATATAGATTTAATGATAATATGTTAAGAGAGATTGAAGTTTTAACAAAACAGGTTAATCAGTTTCAAAAGCTTACTATGATGGATATTGAAGAGCTTAAAAATGTTAATATTCAGATCTCTAAAAGTGAAGCCAAGATTACACAAGCTAAAAAAGAAATGATCGAAGCTAACTTACGTCTTGTAGTTTCAGAGGCTAAAAAATATACAAATAGAGGCCTTCATTTCTTAGATATTATCCAAGAGGGTAATATTGGTTTAATGAAAGCAGTTGATAAATTTGACTATAGAAAGGGGTTTAAATTTTCAACTTATGCGACATGGTGGATTAGACAAGCAATTACTCGTTCTATTGCTGACCAAGCTAGGACTATTCGTGTACCTGTTCATATGATAGAAACTATTAATAAAGTTAATAGAATTAAGAGACAGATTTTACAGGAAAAGGGTAGAGAAGCCACAGAAGAGGAAATAATTGAATATACTCCTAACATGACGAAGGATAAACTTAAAAAGATCCTTAATATTTCTCATACTCCTATTTCTATGGAAAACCCTATTGGCGATGATGAAGATTCTACAGTTGGAGATTTTATTGAAGATAAGAATAATTATTCACCAATAGAAGCAGCTAATTTAGAAAACCTAAGAGAAGCAATAAAAGAGCTTATAGAGACTGGACTTACAGAAAGAGAAGCTAAAGTTTTGATGATGAGATTTGGAATTGGTATGAATACAGACCATACCTTAGAGGAAGTTGGTAAGCAATTTAATGTAACTAGAGAAAGAATAAGACAGATTGAAGCAAAAGCTTTAAGAAAATTAAAGCATCCATCAAGATCTGCTTTCCTAAAAACTTTCTTATAATAAATTCAGAGGTTTATGTTTTGAGACGTTTATCATTTTTAGATAGAGTTTTAGAAGAGATTGATACTTATGTGAAGCTTACTAAAGCTCCACTACATCCTTCTAAGGATTCTCCTTCATTAGCTATAGCAGATGGAGATATGTCAGAAAATGATAAAAAGCATTCAGCTGGGCTAATGAGAGTCGACTATACTGGTGAGGTGTGTGCTCAGGCTCTGTATCGTGGACAAGCTGTAGTCGCTAAATCAGAACAAACTAAAGCTCATCTATATCATGCTGCTGATGAAGAGTATAATCATTTAGCATGGTGTGACTCAAGATTAAATGAATTAGATTCTAAACCAAGTCTTTTAAATCCTTTTTGGTATTGGAGCTCTTTTGGTATAGGTGCTGTTGCTGGCAGCATTAGTGATAAATTAAGCTATGGATTTGTTATTGAAACAGAAAAACAGGTGATGAAACATTTAGATTCTCATTTGAAATCTTTACCAGTAAATGATAATCGCTCTCGTGAAATCTTAAAACAAATGTATATAGATGAGGCAGAACATGCCGTAGAGGCTGAAAAGGCTGGTGGAGTTAATTTACCATTTCCTATAAAGATAGTTATGAAATTGCAGTCAAAAGTTATGACAACTTTGGCTTATAGGTTCTAATTCTAAAAACTATTTAATTTTACAATTTCTAAACTGTTTATTATATAGATCAGCACGAGCTTTTACCTTTGAAGCAATAGACTCATTTTTATGAACTACTTCTTTATTTGCATAAGTTCCAGCTTTATAGCGTTTGTATCCAGTTTGTCCAAGCATATAAGCCATATATAGACTATAGCTATCTGTCATATTTAACTTTAATCTTTTTGACAGGTCAGACATATACCAACCTATAAACTGTACACTGTCATTAAAGTTATCTCTTTTAGCGCTTGAGTTAACTTCATTTTGGAAAACTTTCCATGTTCCATCTATTGCTTGAGCATAACCGTAAGCAGACGATGATTTGCTTTTAGCTGTTCCAATAAATTTAGACTCTTGGTAAATTATGGACATAGCAAATTGAGGTGGAAGATTATATTTAGTTTGAGCTTCTTTTAGAGATTTTGACCATTGAGGATTTTCTTTTAAAATATCGCAAACACTAATTTCTGGATCTGTAAGAGCTTGTTTTGAACAACTTAAAATTAGAGTAGTTATAAATAATACAAAACAAATTTTTAATAAGTTTGATACTCTCATCCTTACCTTATAATGATTATGTTTATAAATTAAGGTTAAGTTATTAAGAGTAAGATGTCTACAAAGTACACCAGATTAGTGATATTAATTAGGTTTTTACTTAGTTAAAGAAGCTTTAGAAGGCGGAGAGTCAGGATAAACTTCTTGGTAAAGTGATTTTGTTGGATCACCACCGTATGATTTTAATGTTTTTACAGTAATGCCTGACCAAATTTTATCTCCTTTAAGGTCACATGCATTTTTATCATCAGTACCAACTAAGAAGTTTTTGTTTCTAATTACAGGACATTGGCAAGTAGCTATAGTTTTTTCTTCTCCATTAACTTTAATTTTCTCAACCTGACAACGAACACCATAGCAGTTAGCCCAAGGTTCAGGAGAATCATATTTACAGGCATTGTTAGGGGTTTTCGTGAAATCATTTATATTGGCCATAGAATAATTTGATTGAACTGTCTGTAGGCTTCCATCTGAATTATAAGTTGGACTTGCTGACACATAATTAGTAGGTGAGAAAGAGAAAGATTTCCAACCACTCTTATTATCAAATACTTCACATTGGCATTTAGCAGATCCACCATCTTTAGCAAGTGTACAAGAACTCTTTGAACATAAAGCATAGGCCATATTTGTTATGCCATAAACATAAGGAATATCAATATTCTTTGTGTGATATGCATATTGTTTAGAATCTTTTCCAACATCTGCTGGTTCTGGTTTTTGTTCTGTAGAATTAGTACAAGCGGATAGCATGAATATAGCTACTATAAGAGTTAAAAATTTTCCTTTCATAAAATTGATAATTAAGTTTGTATTATTAACTTATACTTTGATAAATATTATATGGCAATCATTTCTACTGCAAAACCTAGTTATTAAATTCATTTCCTATAATATCTTTGATAACAATTCCTGCGATAGTTAGGCCAAATATTGATGGCATATAGCTAAGGGTGCCGTTTGTGGCCCTAGCTCTGAACTCGGTATTTTCTGACTGTTTGGGAGGTAATGGTGCTATTCCAGGTTCAGTAGAAAATACTGTTGTAATACCTTTTTTTACATTTAAGCGCTTTAATCGGCTTCTCATAGCTCTAGCAAGTCCACACTCATGAGTTTTATAAATGTCTGCTATTTTGATTTTAGTAGGATCTGTTCTTCCTCCAGCACCCATGCTAGATATAGTTCTTATTCCAAGTTCGTGGGCAGTCTTTACTAAATTAACTTTAGCATTTAGAGTATCTATAGCATCAATAACATAATCATACTTTTTTTCCGTAAGGATTTGATGAATATTGTCGGGATTTATGAAGGTTTGTCTAGCATCTACATTACAATTAGGATTGATATCTAAAATTCGTTGTTTCATAACTTCAATTTTAGGTTTGCCTATGGTGCTATGTAAAGCTACTAGCTGTCTATTAATGTTGGATGGGTCAACTGTATCCATATCTATAATTGTTATATTACCAATTCCTGCACGAGCAATAGCTTCAGCAACAAATGAACCGACCCCTCCAACCCCAGCTAAGAAAATATGAGATTGCTCTAATTTTTGAATTCCAATTTCATTTACTAAAATAGATGTTCTTTCAGTGATTGCTTTTATCATAATGTTTTATAAATAAGCTTTATTTAGGTCATTAATATAATTATAGGTGAATAGGTTAGCATAAATTTCACCAGTTAAATGATCAACTTTATTAATATCAAGTTTTATAGGGAAGCCTCCCATACTGTTTCTAATTATTTTATCATTATCAAATATATATCCATCTACGATAGCGTTAGCATTTTTCATGAATTTATCGTAATTAAGCTTGGTCACTATAGAGTCTTCTTTAAAGGTGAATAAATATATAGGAGTTCTAGTTTCTGATCCAAAATCATCTATATTTGCATCTTGCATTGCTTGTAATAGTAATTGATTATCAAAAACTTTCTCGCTTATTAGGTCTAATATAGAGTTATTTCCTGTAGGGATGGCATAGTGAGAAGCTGACTCTTGATTAGGGAATTTTTTATACATCGCACTACTGAAAATGGCACCTACTACTTTTTCATCTTCAACATGTTTTTGTAGGAAGACATTTCGCAGATTAAGATTTTCATATCCTATATTACAGTTATCTTGAGACAGAGTAGAACACCGCATATCAAAGAAGCCTTTATCAAAGTCTTTAGTATTTAATGAATTGTCTTCATTTCCATAATACAGATAGCTTACTAAAGTATTTGCAGCAAGAGCTGGTTTCAATAGAGTAGTTATTAGTTTGCTTTGTAGTTTATATTCATCAGAATCATTATTATCTTCTAGGAAATTAAGAGTGATATTACTAATATTATAAGCACCGCTCATTCCAGCAACAGCTCTTAATCTATATAAATTATTAAGTGGGTTAACATAGTGATAACAGCTATAAGATGATTGTAAGCATTTTGCTGTCCATATTGCATAGCTAGCACCTTCTGAGTATCCAGTAGCATATAGGTTTAATTTTTTATTATCACCTAATTTATATTTTTCTTTTATAGTTCCTGCAACGTCATTTAATAAGTCAACGGCTGTATTTACAGATTGTTTAGGATATAAAACGTACGGATGAGGATTGGAGTAATCATCTCCCTGACCAATATAATCTGGTGCGACTACTATATATCCTTGAGATGCATATATAGAAGCATAGATAGTATCAAACATAAAAGCATCTTTATTTTTAGGATCTAAGTTTGATGGAACTCCAGAGTTATCAAAAACCGTTGGGTGATAATATAAAACCACGCCTTTAGGGGATTTGGTATCAGGAAGCATCAATAGTCCAGAAATTTTAGATGTTATTTTCCCCGTACTAGGAAATTCATTGTCTGTTGTGTAGGATATTTCATTGAGCTCAATTTTTTCAATATCTGAATTTCCAAAAGGAATCTTATTTAAATCAATTCCTGTTAATTCTTTTAAATTATTTTTATTAGTTGAGCAGTCATCAGCATTAATAGCATCATTACATATAAAATTTTTAACATAAGAAGTCTGAGCATCATTTACATCCCATGTAACTGATTTTATAACTTCAGCATTTCCTACTGAAACAAGGGTTAGGATTGCAAGTAGACTTCTTTTGATCATCAGCTTTTCCATGTTCTAAATCTATAGTCAATTTTATCATTGTTTAATAACTTTTTCTATTAGACTAATGATAGCGAAGGGCATAAGAATATCAGATTTTAGTGAGATATTTGTTTATGTCAGGAAAAGTTAATTCTTGAGAAAAAGGTATTTTTTTTGATGAAATATCTAGAGAACCTATTTGATCTATTAACCCTGATTTAACTTCTATTGTGATATTGTGATCGTTTTCAGAATAGGTTTTTGTAAAAGGCAGAGTTTTACCATAAGTCCAGTCCCAACTTCTTAGGTTTTTTGCCTCATTTATTATTAGGTCTCTATTATTTAAAGGAGTTCTTTCACCAATAAAGCTTATGCTAGAGCTTTTGAAATAGGTTAAAAAAGCTCTTATTACATCATTCGGAGATAGATCTTCTTTGATTGTATTTAAATTTAGCACTTTTGAGCGATGTGATTTTACTCCTTTAGCATCTAGAGTTTTATCAATGGGTTGATGTAAATATTTATATAGCTTGTTAGTGTTGGTTTTAATAAGTAAAGTTCCATGATGAAAAGCTCTATCTCTTTTTTCTCTAAAAGCACTTCCGGAAACTTTATAAGTAAAATCTTGAAAGTCAGTCACAATGTCATTTCTACAGTTTGGATAGATATCTATACCAATTTTTTTTATAACATTGCATATTAATTCTAGATTCTCTTTCACATTATGGTCTTTTTTGGGAGATAAGATTGTATAGTTAAGATTACCCATATCATGAAAAACAGTGCCGCCACCACTTTGGCGACGGATAATTGGAATATTATCCTCCAGCATTGCTTTTAAGTAACATTCTTGCCAAGGGTTTTGTGCTCGACCAATAACAACGCAGGGATTATTTTGCCAAAGAAATAAAATCTTGTCAGATTCTAGTGCTTCTAAGAAAATCCAGTTTTCTAATGCTAAATTAAAATAAGGATTATTACTTTGAGAAAGGTATATTTTCATTAATTAAATAAAACATATTATATTTCTTTTGATAGTATAAGATTTTCTTTTAAAGTATAAAAATATTTTTTAAATATTTAGGTCGAAATAATTGAATTATAAGTATAGATTTAAAAAAAACTTGTTTTAATGTTATAATTTGGCCTTTAGAGAGTATATAAGAATTTATAATAAATGATTTCTATAAATGAAACTTTAGAAATAATTAAAAGAGGTGCTGATGAAGTACTTATTGAGCAAGAGCTTATAGAAAAATTAAAAAAGGATAGGCCATTAATAGTTAAGTTTGGTTGTGATCCAACAGCTCCAGATATTCATCTAGGTCATACGGTTGTTTTAAATAAATTGAAACAGCTTCAAGATTTAGGTCATGAAATTCATTTTTTGATAGGAGATTTTACAGCTCAAATAGGTGATCCAACAGGAAAAAATGCTACAAGACCACCACTATCTGCACAAGATGTTGCAGTTAATGCAGAAACTTACACTAAACAAGTTTTTAAAATTTTAGATAAAGAGAAAACAATAGTGCGTAGAAATGGTGACTGGTTTAATTCTATGTCAGCAGGCGACATGATTAAGTTAGCTTCTAAACAGACTGTTGCAAGAATGCTTGAGAGAGATGATTTTTCGAAAAGATATAAGTCTGGACAGTCAATTTCTATTCATGAGTTTTTATACCCACTAGTACAAGGATATGATTCTGTAGCTATGAACGCAGATATTGAGCTTGGTGGTACAGATCAGAAGTTTAACCTTTTAATGGGCAGAGAGCTTCAAAAGCAAGCTGGGCAAGAGTCGCAAATAATTATTACTATGCCATTACTTGAAGGTTTAGATGGTGTTAAGAAAATGTCTAAATCTAGCCAAAACTATATTGGTATAGAAGAGCCGCCAACAGAGATCTTTGGAAAAGTAATGTCAATATCTGATAATCTTATGTGGAGATATTATGAATTACTTAGCTTTAAATCATTAGAAGATATTCAGCGTTTAAAAGAGAGTGTTGATTCTGGGGCTAATCCTAGAGATATAAAGATTGAATTAGCAAAAGAGCTAATTGAAAGGTTTCACTCTGCTGAAGAAGCTGAAAAAGCATATGAAGATTTTGTACAAAGATTTCAGAAAAACCAAATTCCTGATAATATAGATACTATAGAATTAGAAATTTCTGAGGAATTACCTATTTCAAATTTGCTAAAAGAAGCTGGTTTGGTTGCAAGCACATCTGAGGCTAATCGTATGATAAAGCAAGGTGCTGTAAAAATAGATGGTGAAAAGGTTTCTGATGGTAAACTTCTTTTTGGTAAAGAAACTAATAATATTTTTCAAGTGGGAAAAAGAAAGTTCGCAAGGATTATTTTAAAATAATAAAGGAGAGTTAAATGGATAAGTTTTTATCGATATTTGTAGCAGTTTTAATTATTACTTCGATAGTTACTATTTTTATAGAGTTATTTCCAATAGCTTTAAAAGTTTGTATTATTTCTTTGATTATAAGTGGAATTATTTATATTGCACTTAAGCTTATAGAAAAATTCAGCGATTAATTTTACTGTCTTTTAAAGTCTATTATTTCTCTTCTTTGCTTTTTATTAGGCTTTTCAGAAGAGTATGTGTTAGCAAGTTTTCTTAATTCAGCTTCTTTTTCTCTTTTTATTATACTTTCATTAGTTTCTTTATATAGCTTTTGAGCTTCAGTAGCGGATTTTCTAGTTTCATCTAAGGCTAGTACTTCTATTGTTTTTTTAATAAATGACTGTTGAATATCAAACATATCACCAACATTAACTAGTTTGCTAACTTTAGTCTTTTGACCTTGGAAATGAACTTTTCCACCTTCTATTGCTTTTTTAGCTAGTTGGCGAGTTTTATAAAATCTAGCAGCCCATAGCCACTTATCTAAGCGAACATTCATAAAAATATTATTTGTTATAATCTTTTTGTTGTAGTAATGAAATATAAGTGGCAATGAAAACAGCAATCATTATGAATGTGCCTGCATAGTTATCAAGTAGTCCCTTATCATTAGCTATACCAAATATATAAACTAGAGTCATATAAGCAAAAATACTCCATGAAGAAAAAAGTGCGAGTTTTGCTTTGTGTAGATTGGATCCGTAGAAATTAAATACATAAATTATAAAAAACAATATATGCAGTATTAGTCCCCATAACAATGCCTTTTCACCAGCTTGAACCAATAAGTAACTTAGTATTATAAACATGAAAAAGCTTAATATAGAACCAGCAGGCATTTTAAAGAGTCTTTTGTCTTGATCTTGTTTTGTTAGTCGTAGTTTTGCAAAAGCAACTGGTATAGCTACACAAGAAATTAATTGGAAGACAGTTACAACTATCATTATATCTTGCCAGTTTTTGAAGAATACAGGGATAGAGCAAGCAATTACTAAAGACAGAATTAAAGATCTTCTTGATAGGTTAAAGTTAGGGTTTACTTTAGAGAAGAACTTTGGCATTTGGTTATCAATAGCCATTCCATTAAGCATCCTTGTCCCTGAACCAAGATATAAAATACCCGCTCCAGAAGGACTAACTGCAGCATCAGCATACAATATCATTGCCCAGACGTTAATATTAAGTAGGATAAGTAGTTGAGCTAAAGGAGATGTGAAATCTAGATTTTGCCAACCTTTACTAATCATTTCTGATGGTAAAGCGCCAATAAAAGCAGCTTGGAGTAATAAATATATAACTAAACTGATTACAACAGATAAAACTAAAGCTATAGGGATATTTTTTTGAGGATTCTTTATTTCACTTCCAAATGTAGCAACCATTCCAAAACCATAGAATGCATAAAAGATCCCACAAACTACGACAGCCCCAACTACTTTATCATAACCCATAGGTGCAAATCCATATTGGGTAAAATTGTCTGGATTGAATGATGACCATATAAGTATAGCAGCAGTTAAAATTGGAATTACTATTTTGAAGAAAGTTATAATGTTATTAACTTTTGCGAGAGCTCGAATTCCCCAAAAATTAACTAATCCATATAGTACCATTAAGACAAACATTGCTGTTAATCCAAATATCGTTAGTTCATTATTAAAGTAGAATACGTGTTCGATGTTTGGGAAAGTGGCACTTAAATATTGGACTGTTGCAGAAGCTTCAGATGGTATAATTATTATCAAGCCTAACCAGTTTGAGATTGCAATTACAAAGCCAAAATCTCTATTGTTATGGCTAATAGTTAATAGTCTTGCAAAAAGAGCCGTTTCTTTATAAATAGTAGCAATTTCTGCAAGAAGCAGTGCAAGTATGAGAGCTAGTGAAGCACCTATTATCCACGACAAAAAGGCTGAGGGTCCAGCATATTTTGCTGCATAGTATGCTGCAAATAGCCATCCACTACCTATCATGCATCCAAGTCCAATTCCAACAGCAGTAAAAAGGCTAGGTTGTTTCTTTGAGTTTGATAATTCTATAGCCATAAAAATCCCAATTTATAGTAACTTCATAATTTTTAAAATAGCATAATAGCAATTCTATAGCTAATTATTCACAAGCATTAAAGCTAAATTTAGTATCTATATAAGGGACTATGTAACTTTAAACTATCTAGCTACTTTGATATTCTAACTTATTGATACAATCTAATGATTTTAAATTAAAATATGCAAAAAGAATTGAATCTTCATAAGTTAAAAACTTCTCTTAATGATAATAACAATGCGATATATTTTTTAGAGGATATTTGTCTAAATGAGTTTGTAGGAAAAAAATTAAGTATAAAATTTTTAGGAGAAATAAACTGTGTAGCATGTGGAACTAAAACAAATAAAAGTTATTCTCAAGGTTATTGCTTTATGTGTATGAGAAAACTACCAGAGTGTGATATTTGTATAGTTAAACCAGAGCTTTGTCATTATGCTCAAGGAACTTGTAGAGACTCTAAGTGGGGAGAGGATCATTGCATGAAAACACATATAGTTTATTTATCAAATACTGGTGATGTAAAGGTAGGTATTACTCGGCTTAAAAATGTTCCTTCAAGATGGATAGATCAGGGTGCTACTCAGGCACTACCAATTTATGCTGTTCAAAATAGACTGATTTCTGGACTAGTGGAAATGGCATTAAAAAATCATATAGCAGATAAAACCAATTGGAGAAAAATGCTACAGGGTGATTCTGAATCTACGGATTTGGAAGCTATTAGAGATGATCTTATGACTAAATCTCAAGCAGAGATTAATAATATTAAAGATAAATATGGAGATAATGTCTTAGAGCCTGTTGAGGGTAATTTAGTAAATATAGTTTATCCTGTATTAGAGTTTCCCACAAAAATAAAGTCCTTTAATTTAGATAAAGACTCTATAGTCCAAGGTAAGCTTGAAGGAATAAAAGGCCAGTACCTAATTTTTGATACCGGAGTTATTAATATCCGTAAGTTTAGTGGCTATAAATGCTTAATAGAAGCTTAAGCAAGGAGAATAGTAATGAAATTAGGAACAGCTAAAACTAATTCTCAAAGAAAAATTTTGCTTTTAGGAGCTGGTGAGTTAGGTAGAGAATTTGCAATATCTGCACAAAGATTAGGGCTGTATGTTATCGCTGCAGATAGATATGATAATGCCCCGGCTATGCATGTTGCACATGAGACTTATGTATTAGATATGCAAGATAAATTACAACTGAGAAGTCTTATTGTAAATACGAAACCTGACTATATAGTTCCAGAAATAGAAGCAATAGCTACAGATGAGTTAGTTGATTTAGAGAATCAGGGCTTTAAAGTTGTTCCATGTGCTAAGGCTGTTAAGTTAACTATGGATAGGGAAGGCATCAGGCGCCTTGCTGCAGAAGAGCTTAATTTGCCGACTACAAGGTTTATGTTTGCTGAAACTGAAAAAGAATATGAGCAAGCAGTAAAACAAGTTGGACTACCGTATGTTATAAAACCAGTAATGAGTTCTTCAGGAAAGGGTCAATCAATAGTTAAAAAAAGTGAAGATATTCAAAAAGCTTGGCAGTATGCTCAAAGTGGCAGTCGAGGCTCTGCAAAAAGTGTTATTGTGGAGCAGTTTATTCCTTTTGATTATGAAATAACTCTTCTTACAGTTCGTCATGAGAAAGGCACTTCTTTCTGTGAACCTATCGGACATATACAAGAAAAAGGAGATTATCAGCTATCTTGGCAACCACAAGCGATGCCTGAGAATACTCTTAAACAGGCACAACATATAGCTAAAAAAGTAACAGATGCTTTAGGTGGATATGGTATTTTTGGAGTTGAGCTTTTTGTTCAGGGAGAAAAGGTTTACTTTAATGAAGTCTCTCCTCGACCTCATGATACAGGTTTAGTTACGTTAATATCTCAAAGGATAAATGAGTTTGATTTACATTTGAGAGCGATCTTAGGATTACCAGTGCCAGATAAAATTTCAAATATAGCTCCATCTGCTTCTGCTGCACTTTTATTAGATGGTGATTCAGATGCTCCAGAATTTGAGGGTGTTGAGAATGCATTGAGTATACACAATGTAGATGTTTACCTCTTTGGAAAGCCAGAAATAAAAGGTTCGAGAAGAATGGGTGTTGTTTTGGTAAAAGGTGATGATGTTGATCATGCAAAGTCAAAAGCCCTTCAAGCCCGTGAGCTTATAAGTATCGTAAAATAATTTAATAAGATTCTAAATAATTTAGTAGAAAGGGGTGAAAGTCAAACGGTGAATAGAATAAAATCTGGAGTAATGCTACTTTTGTTAATTTTGATTACATCATGTAGTAATCTTCCTTTAGTTCCTAAAGGAAGATTTATTAATTTATTTATACCTAATGGAAAGTATAAGGTTATTGGTTTTAAAAACTTACCAAATGATATTATATCTTACAATGGCACAGCAACAGCCACTTTAGGGAAATTAAAAGTAACATTATCTAACCCTCAATGTGGGCTCGTATATCTTGGGACAACAGGCTTTTTTGATAGAGGGGTTTCTGGAGAGACGTATGATGCCTATCTATGGGATGGAGAAGATCCTTTTGGCTCATATGAAAAGTGTATTGTCGGTATTATGTGTATTGATGATAATCATACGGATTATCTTGTTAATGTAACACTTGATGGAAAGAGTTATAATTATCAAGGTAGTTATTAATGTTTACTAATCATTTTAATCTAATGAAATAAGATTTTATACTACTTGGTGAGACATGTTTTTATAAAATGATATTAAGGCATAACTTGATTTATTGTTGAGGGTTTTATAGACTTTTATTTTAAGCTCTACGAATTCATTATGGAATATTTATTTATATTAGCTCTATTTATAGTAATTATTGTGAGCATTGTTTATCTGCCGATTAGGTTATATAACAACATTATTATTAATGAAAATAATGCAAAAAGAGCATGGTCAAATACTGTAGCTTATCAAAAACAACTTCTTGAGCTTATACCTAGGTTAGAGGCTAATTTGAATAGCTATAAAGATTATGAAAAAGCTACTCTTACCGATATAGTTAGTTTGAGAGAGAGTATCAAAAAAGTTTCATCGGATGATGTAGATGTTAAAAAGTTATCAAAAAGTTACGATGAGACTCAACAGCTGATGTCTAAACTTAATGTTCGTTTAGAGCAATACCCTGAGCTAAAAGCAAATACAGTATATCTTAAGTTTATGGACAGTTTGTCAGACAACTACACCAATGTAACATCATCGATTAGAATCTTTAACTCTTGTGTCAATGCATTTAATGATAGTATTACAATGTTTCCTCATTTTATTATTAACATTATTTTTCTCAAAAAACATAAGCTTGATAGTTTTCAACATAGTAAAAGTGAAGACTCTCTAGGTGGATTTAAGCCAAACTTCTAAGGATTATAAATGCTTAAAAATGAAGTGTTATTGAGAGAGTTAGAAAGTGAGATAAATACTAATCTAGATATAAATACCTTTTATGAAAAAGTAGAAACAATATTTAAAAAAAATCATTTTAAGAGAAAGTCTCGTTTTATACCAATATTTCACTTTTTTGGTTTCTTTTTTTCTTTTACATTGTTTATATTTTTATATAGTGGGCTGTTTTTTAGTATTATAGATTTTATTGATAGTTTTATTGGTTTTTTTTTAGGAGCAATATTTGGTTTTTTATGGTTTATTTCTTTATTACCAGTATTATTTTTATATTCAAAATTCTATTATAAGTTTTTTTCTAAAAGTATTAATAACTTTAATCTTGAGAGCAAAATAGGATATTTTCTGAGAGATAAATTATTAGCCATTAAATATAATTTTAAGCATACAGAAGAAGATATTTTACCAGTTTTACTATATCAAGTTAAATATCCTAAAGGTGATGCTTCTTATGGGATTGAAGAAATACGAGAGTATAAGAATGGATCCATAAAATATTTAATAGGATCTTATTTTTATAAAAAGAAAGATAAAGATTCTAATAATAATACTGTTTATAAAAAATATCAGAAAAATTTTATATTATTATACAATCTTAATAGCTTACCTAATTTTAATTTTGAACTAAAAGCTAAGTACTCAATATTTAGAGTTTTTGGTAATAAATCTAGTCAAATAACAGCTTCCCCAGAATTTAATAAAAATTATAAAGTTTCATATGAAGATAGTGATAGTATTCCGGCAAGTAACTATTTTGATGCTGCGAGGATTGTTAGCCTTATAGATTTTTATAAGAAAAGCTTATTTGACTTTAGGTTAAATATTATAACAAATCAAAATAATATAAGATTCGTTTGTATAGATAATCATAGTATAAATATAGAAAGATTTTTAAATAATGAATTATCAAAAGAATTTCCTAATGATTTTAGAGAGCTTAGGTTACAAGAGTATGATAGTTTCCTAGAACTACTTAAATTATTGAATATTAACTAGTAATAAATTGGATTTTTATGTTAGCTGCAATATTTGAATTAGTTATATTAGGCTTTGCGTTATTTTGGTATTTTCTTATTTATATGTTAAATAATCTGTTTATACAGAACTTACTGGAGCGCAAATTAACAAATAAGCTTCTTATAAGAGTATCAATAGTTGTTGTTGGTTATTCAATAGTTTATGTGTTATTTGCTTATTTCGGTGGTACAGATCTTGCTGTATCTTTTAGGTCGATGAGTGTTTATGCTGCGTCATTACTGGCAATGTTTCCACTTGTTTTGATGCCATCAATATGGAGAAAATATACAAATAATATAACAGTTAGATTATTCTATTGGTTTGGGATTATATATATATTATTCTCAGGCTTATCTTCTATATTTTATTTAGCTTCATACTATCATAGTTCATCATATATATTTTTTAGCGTATTTGTAGGCTTATTATCACTTATACTATTTGTATTAACGATTATGATGCTTTTATCAGATCCTAAGATAGAAGTAACTAATAAAAGATTGCAAGCTAATAAGTTATTAAGAATATTAGCAGCTATTGCATTATTAGCAGTGTTTATAGGATATGTTGTTAGCTTTTTAGCAAATAAATTATATAACACTAATGGTGTGGATTTTAATTCATATATTATGATAACTAAGATTGCTGATGGATTAATCTTTGTAGCATTTGTCATAGTATTTAGTAGTATATTGACATGTATGGCGACAAGCTATAAGAGCCTAAAAAATATTATTTATGTCATTGTTGGACTTTTTGTTATAGGGGGTTATTTCTTACTAGCTTGGACATATACAGTTGATTTACAGGGAGAAGCTCGAGAAAGTGCATACTCAGTGTTGAATATGACAACAAATATTATTAGTTTTATTGTGTACTCATATTTGCTTGTTTTTATACTGAATAAAACAAGTTTAAAGATAAGCTGGATTGTTATATTTTTTGTTGCTTTTATAGTGCTGCCTTTTGAGACAAAGTATATGAGTGCAACATATGGTGAAGCATATATTATTGCACTAGCAATGTTAATTGTCAGAAATGGAAGTAAGTATCTTAATATAGATGCTGAGCTAGCACCTTTTGATCAAAATACTAGCTTAAATATAGATAAGATTAATGATATTTCTAACAAGAAAACAGAGATTGAGGTTAAGCAGAAAGATGATCAGCAAATATTGCAGCAGTCTAATAGTTATTCGGCTATAAATATTGACCAAGAAGATAATAAATCAAATGAAGAAATATTTGTTCGACCTCTATTAATATCACTAGTTATATCAGCGCTTATTTGGGTCGTTGCTTTTGTTACTGGTAAGATATATGCTTTTTCTGCTTCAGGAGCCATGCTAGCTTACTGTTCTACACTTGGAGGTGCTGGTGTTATTTATAGTGGCAATTTTAAGTGTCCTGGGATGGGTGATGGTAATGGTGATATTTCTGGTTACTATCAGCATATAAGTTCTACAGCTTCACTAATAAGTTTGATAATTGCATTTTTTAGTTTTGTATTTCTATATTATGTTTTATATAAAAGTTTTAATAAAAAAAGATAGTTAAGGTTTGATATGAAAAAAATAAAAATCATTTTAATGTATTAATTATCTTGTTTATTATTGCCTTAATGGTAGGCGCATTAGTATATTTTAATAGTCTTTAAACTATATTTTATATAAAATTTTAAAATTTGTTTGTAATACTTGTATTAGTGTATTAATATGCTAGTACAGTAGTAAATTGAATAAATCTTAAATGTCAGAAATCAAAGATAATGATAAGAACTTATCAGATCTATTTGAGACTTTTACCAAATTTGAAAATGCAGAAGAAGCAAAATTGTTTTTTGAAGATTTGTGTACCCCAGTAGATTTAATGGCTATGGCTGCTAGATGGCGAGTGGTTAAAGAAATTAAAAAGAATAAGTCATATAGACAGATACATGCTGATACAGGAGTTAGTTTGACTACTATAAGTAGAATAGCTCGTTGTATTACATATGGAACTGGCGGTTACAATATTATTTATGATCGAATTAATAAAGAGGAGCTATAGTAGTTATAATGAGAAATAGATTAAGAATAGCTATTCAAAAGAAAGGGCGTTTACATGATAGCTCAATGGAGCTATTTAGCAAAATAGGTATTAAAGTTGAGTTTTCTAGTAAAAGTAATTTACTTTGCCACTCTATAAATGCTCCTGTAGATTTTCTTTTTGTTAGAGATGATGATATTCCAACTATGGTAAATGGTAATGTTTGTGACCTTGGTATAGTTGGTGAGAATGTTTTAGAAGAATATTTGTTAAGCATTAAAGATACTACAAAAAAGAATGACATTATTAATGATAAGAAATTAGGCTTTGGATATTGTAGATTATCTATAGCTGTACCAAATGATGCTAGTGATAATTTAGATCAATTAAAAAACACTAGAATAGCTACATCTTATCCATATTTAGTGCAAAAATTTTCAAAAGAATATGGATTAAATCTGGATCCTCTCTCAATTTCAGGATCTGTAGAGATAGCACCAAATTTGCAAATGGCAAACTCTATATGTGATTTAGTTTCTACAGGAAGAACCTTAGAAGAGAACAATCTTAAAGAGATTCATACAGTTATGAAGAGTCAGGCAGTATTGATTCGTTCAAATGAAAATTTCAAACCAGAATTAGAAGAATATTATCAGCTTTTATTGAGAAGGATTGAAGGTGTTAAGCATGCTCAAGAGCGTAAGTATATTATGTTCCATATTGATAAAAATGCGGCAAATGATATTGCTCATATTCTTCCAGGTCATGAGGGGCAGACTATTATGCCTATATATGGTGATACTAAAGTTGCTATTCATTTAGTAACGAAAGAGGGGGTTTTCTGGAGCACACTAGAAAAATTAAAAGCAGCTGGAGCAAGTTCTATACTAGTTCTACCAATAGAAAAAATGCTTGAATAGGTTTTGTTAAAAATGATTAAAATGTTAGATTGGCAAAAGCTTAGCTTATTGGAGCAAAAGGAGCTTTTATCTAGACCTGTTAATACTAATAAAGATAGCCTAATTTCAGGAGTTAGAAACATCTTAGATGAAGTAAAACAAAAGGGAGATGAAGCTCTTTTAGATTTTACAGCTAAATTTGATAAAGCTAATTTAAAAAGTATTACGGTTTCTAAGACTGAAATAGAGAATGCTTATACATTAGTTTCAGAAGAAGAAATTAAACTTATAAAAAAAGTAATAGCTCGTATATCTAATTACCACGCGGTGATGAAGCCAAAAACTACAGTTTGTGATACAAATGATGGAGTGGTTTGTAAGAAAGTATATAAGCCAATTGAAAAAGTTGGATTGTATGTTCCTGGTGGATCAGCGCCATTGGTTTCTACTTTAATAATGCTAGCAGCTCCAGCTCAAATTGCAGGCTGTAAAGAAGTTTATGTTACTACACCATGTGACGAAAATGGGAATATACATCCATTAATATTAATAGCTGCAGATATCTGTAATGTATCTAGTATTTATAAATTAGGTGGAGCTCAGGCTATAGCTGCTTTAGCGTATGGTACAGAGACGGTACCTAAAGTAAATAAAATCTATGGTCCTGGTAATTCATGGGTTACAGAGGCAAAGCAACAAGTTTCTCATGATAGTCAGGGTGCAGCGATAGATTTACCTGCTGGGCCTTCAGAAGTATTAGTGATTGCAGATGAAAGTGCTAATCCAAAGTTCGTTGCTGCAGATTTATTAGCTCAAGCTGAGCATGGGGTGGACTCTCAAGCATTGTTAATTACAGATAGTCAAAATTTAGCGAACAAAGTAAAAGAAGAAGTTATCAAGCAAACAAGTATTGCTCAAAGAAAAGAGATAATTGAAAAATCTTTATTAAATAGTGCAATTATAGTTATAAAATCTGTTGATGAAGCAATTAATATAGCTAATGAGTATGCATCTGAGCACCTTATATTAAATATTAAAAATGCTGATGACTATGTAGAAAAAATTGAAAATGCTGGAGCGGTATTTGTTGGTCCTTGGGCGGCAGAAGCTTTAGGGGATTATGTTACTGGTTCAAATCATGTTTTACCAACTTATGGTTATGCAAAGGCGTATAGTGGTTTAGCAACCATAGATTTCATGAAGGCAATAAGTATTCAAAATGTGTCTAAAGAAGGTATAAAAAATATAGGTAAAATGGCAATGAGATTAGCTGATATAGAGGGTCTCAAAGCTCATGAAAATGCAATAGCTATTCGTTTGGAGAGTTTATAAAGTATGCAAAAACAAACCACAGAAAATCTTATTCGTAAAGATTTACAAAAATTTAGTGCTTATTCATCTGCACGCTCTTTAAAAGTGGATGGAGATATATGGTTAAATGCTAATGAATCTCCTTATAATGATGAGAATTTATATAATCGTTATCCTGAACCACAGCCGAAGAAACTGGTTCAAAAGTTGGCTAGTATATATGAAGTTAATGAAAGTGATTTGCTAGTTACTAGAGGCAGTGATGAAGGAATTGATCTTTTATTTAGACTCTATTGTGAATACCAAAAGGATTCTATTTTTGCAGTTGAGCCTACATTTGGAATGTATAAAATAGCAGCTCAATTACAAGGAGTAGAATATAAAACTATAAAGCTAAAAGAAGAAAATGATTTTGAGATTAATGTTTCTCAACTTCTAGATAATATCTCTAATGATTGTAAATTGCTTTTTTTATGTACTCCTAATAATCCTACTGGAAAATCTATACCGTTAGCGGATATTGAGTTTATTCTTAATAAACTAGCTGGTAAGTGTATAGTTGTAGTTGATGAGGCATATATTGAGTTTAGTTATGAGAAATCAGCGGCTTGTCTTATTAATAAATATGAAAATCTTGTAGTGCTGAGGACTTTATCTAAATCTTTCGGGATGGCAGGACTTAGATTAGGAGTTGTAATCACAAATTCTGATAGAATTCTCTGGTTAAGAAAAATACTAGCTCCATATCCAATTCCAAAAACTACAGAAAGTACTATATTAGGACTACTTGATGAAAAAAGTTTAGATAAGATAGCTCACCAAGTATCAGAAGTAAAAGTCCAAAGACAATATATATATGAGAAACTATCTGAGATGAAAATAGTTGATAAATTATGGTTATCAGATGCTAATTTTATTTTAGTAAGATTTAAAGAAGGAATCTTTAATAAATTAATAGATAATAAGATAGTTGTTCGCTCTATGGCACATTTTTTTAATGATGAAAGAATGTTAAGAATAAGCGTAGGAACAGTGTCTGAAAATAAGAAGTTAATAGAAGTATTAGAAAAGTTAAGTAATGAATATGAAACAAAGTAAATATTTATTTATAGATAGAGATGGAACTCTGATTGTTGAGCCACCTATTGATAAGCAAGTTGATAGTATAGAAAAACTGGAATTTTTTGAAGGGGTTTTTGAAGCATTAAAGAAACTGCAATCTGCTGGATTTAAGCTAGTGATGATTTCAAACCAAGATGGCTTAGGAACAGAATCTTTTCCAAAGGCTGATTTTGAGGCTCCTCATAATCTAATGCTTAAAATATTCAAATCTCAAGGAATTGAGTTTGATGATATATTAATCTGTCCACATTTTAGTCATGAAGATTGCAATTGTCGCAAGCCTAAAGTTGGTTTACTAATGGACTATTTAGTTGAACAAAGAATTTCATTAAAAGATAGTTATGTGATAGGTGACAGAATAACTGATGTTCAGTTGGCAAATAACATAAAAGTGAATCCTATCCAAATAGGCGAGGGTGAGTATGAAACTTGGGACGATATTGTAAATGCTATATTGAACAAGCCTAGAGTTGCTGAAATAAAACGTGTTACTAATGAAACAGATATTTCTGTGAAGGTTAATTTAGATGTTCCAGGTAAGAGAAATATAGCAACAGGTATTGGTTTTTTTGATCATATGTTAGATCAAATAGCAAAACACGCTGGTATAAGTGCTGAAATTATAGCTAAAGGTGATTTACATATAGATGATCATCACTGCGTTGAAGATGTTGCGATAAGCTTTTCACAAGCTATAGCAAAAGCTCTTGGTGATAAATATAGTATAAATCGTTATGGTTTTTTATTGCCAATGGATGAGGCTTTAGTTGAGGTAGCTTTAGATCTAAGTGGTAGAAGTTACTGTTCCTTTGAAGCTAATTTTGATCGAGAAATGGTTGGTGACTTATCTGTAGAATTAGTAAAACATTTCTTTGTGTCTTTTGCCGAAGGGTTAAAAGCAACTCTACATATAAAGGTTACTGGTGAAAATACTCACCATATGATTGAAGCATGTTTTAAAGGCTTAGGAAAAGTTTTAAAGCAAGCTATAGCTAAGAGTAATATTGCTGAAATTCCTAGTTCTAAGGGAGTGTTATGATAGCAATAATAGACTGTTGTGGTAGTAACTTTGCTTCAATAAAATATGCATTTGAGAAATTAGGTCAAGAAATACTTCTAACACATGACGCTGAAGAAATAAAAAAGGCAGATTGCGTAATACTTCCTGGGGTTGGTCATGCTAAGTCAGCTATGGAGAATCTAAGATTATATGGTTTAGATACTGTTATTTCACAACTTAAACAGCCAGTATTGGGAATCTGTTTGGGAATGCAAATTATGTATAGTCATTCTGAAGAGGGTGATACAGAATGTTTAGGTATCTTTAATGAAAAGGTAAAATCTTTTAGAAAAACTCAAGGTTTTAGCATTCCTCATATGGGTTGGAATAGTTTACAAAATATAAATAAAGATCATTTTTTGTTTCAGAATATAGCAGAAGATGATTTTGTATATTTTGTGCATAGTTTTTATGCTGAGATTAATGATTATTCATTAGCGACAAATGATTATATTAATAACTTTACTGCTATAGTAAATAAAGATAATTTCTATGGAATACAGTTTCATCCTGAAAAGTCAGGAGCAATAGGAATGAGACTTTTACAAAACTTTATAAAAGGGGCTCTATAGATGAATATATTTCCAGCAATAGATTTAATAAATGGTAAATGTGTTCGCTTAGAAAAGGGTGACTTTAATAAAACTACTACTTATCAGCTAGAGCCAAAAGATGTAGCTAATTCATATCAGCAGGCAGGAGCTAAATTTATCCATGTGGTAGATTTAGATGGTGCAAAAAAAGGCCAAACTTGTCAATTTGAAACTATACAACAAATTAGAGATAACTGTAATATGACTCTACAGGTTGGTGGAGGTATTAAGGATTTTGCAACTATTGATAAGCTTCTAGAAATCGGTGTTGATAGGGTGGTTATAGGAAGTTTAGCTGTTAAAGATATAGAGTTAACTAAGAAGTTTTTTGAGAAATATGGAGCTGAGAAAATAGTTTTAGCTCTAGATGTTTTTATTAAAGAAGGAACTCCCTATATAGCAACACATGGTTGGCAAGAATCTAGTACAATTACTTTAGATCAGATAATTCAAACTTACCTTGCTGATGGTCTTGAATATGTGTTGTGTACTGATATCTCAAGAGATGGTATGTTACAAGGTCCGAATTTTGAGTTGTATAGAGTTTATTCATCAATATATCCAGATATTAAATTTATGGCTTCTGGTGGAGTTGGTAAGTTAGAGGATTTAAAGATATTGAAAGAACAGGATGCATATGGAGTAATTATTGGTAAAGCTTTATATGAAAATAAATTTACACTTCAAGAGGCTTTAGAATGCTAACTAAAAGAATAATCCCATGCCTTGATGTTAAAGATGGTGTGGTTGTTAAAGGTGTGAAATTTAGAAATCATCGAGTTATTGGCGATATCATTGAGCTTGCTCAGAAATATTCAGAGGCAGGAGCTGATGAGCTGGTGTTTTATGATATTGGAGCAAGCCCAGATAATAAGCTACTTTCTATAAAATGGATACAAGAAATAGCTAAAAAGATTAATATCCCATTTTGTGTGGCTGGTGGAATAAAGTCTGTAGAAAATGCTAGAGCTATCCTTAATGAAGGGGCAGATAAGATATCTGTAAATTCAGCAGCATTAGCTAGACCAGACTTAATAAATGAGCTGGTATACGAGTTTGGGACACAGTGTGTGGTAGTAGGAATAGATAGCAAATTCATTGATGGAGAGTTTAAGGTTTGTCAGTATACAGGTAGTGCAGATAAGACTGTCCAAACTTTATTAGACCCTGTCAGTTGGGCAAAAGAAGTTGAATCTCGAGGAGCCGGTGAGATAGTCCTTAATTGTATGAATCATGATGGTGTAAAAGGAGGTTATGATTTAGAGCATTTAAGAGAAGTTCAATCTGGTGTTTCTATTCCTGTTATAGCTTCTGGTGGTGCTGGAGAGATTCAGCATTTTGTTGATGTATTTAAATATACAAATATAGATGGAGCTTTAGCTGCTAGTGTATTTCATGATGACATTATAGCTATACCAGGATTAAAGAAAGAGCTTTCAAAAAATAATATACCTGTAAGAATAGTGAAGGATTAAAATGAGTAATGAAATTATAGAGTCTATAGACTGGAAAAAAATGGATGATTTAGTACCAGCTATTATCCAGTCCGCAGTGGATAGTACAGTTCTAATGTTAGGCTATATGAATAAAGAGTCTTTAAGGAAAACATTAGAGATAAAAAAAGTTACATTCTATAGCCGTAGTAAAAATCGCTTATGGACTAAAGGTGAGGAGAGTGGACACTTTCTTGAATTAGTGGATGTTTCAATAGATTGTGATAACGATTCTATACTTATAAAAGCTATACCTTATGGGCCAACTTGTCATACAGGTAGTAAATCTTGTTTTACCAAGAATGAAGAATCAAATTCTTTTTATATCTTAGATAAACTAGAAAAACTAATTGCAGAAAGAAAAGATTGGTTGCCAGAGAATAGTTATGTTTCTAGCTTATTTAAAAAAGGTTTACCAAGGATAGCTCAAAAAGTTGGTGAAGAAGGTGTAGAAGTTGTAATTGCGGCTATGAAGCAAGACTCTAATGATGAGCTAGTTTCTGAAACAGCAGACTTATTATTTCATTTACTAGTTTTACTAAGGGAAAAAGGGATATCATTAGATCAAGTTTGTCAAAAATTAGTCTCTAGGAATCATTAAATAATTATATTTAATGTCACAAAATCCAATAAAATCTCTATTTTATCTCATCTTTATAATAAAAACTTATAGATTTTATAAAATCAATATATTTAATTTTAAATAACAGAAAGTATAAGATTATCGGTAATAAAAGATATTAAATTACAGAAGGTTATCAAAATGAAAAGAATAATAAAATTAGTATTGGTTAGTAGTTTGTTAATAATGCCAGTTTACTCAATGTCATATATACGAGTGGTTTCAGCTAGTTCATATGGTTCAGTTATTAGGCATGATGTTTCAAGTATGGGTAGCTATAGTGCGGCTATTCAGAATCTCGGCTAGTTTGTATATCACTTATCCTTATCAAAAAAACTTATAAGCCATATAAAATCAATCAATTTAACATTTAGTTTTTATCGATGTAAGATTCTTTCCACTTAATTTTTAAAACAACAAAATAAAAGGGAAGGAAACTTAAGTAATGGAAAAAATAATAGGCGCAATCTTAGTAGTGGTTTTATTAATCGTACCAATTTGTTCTATATCATACGTGAGAGTGAACAATTACCAAACAGGTTCATACAATTACGCTATTAAAAATAATGGTAGCACTAGAGGGATTGGGACTTATAATGAAGCTCTTAGAAACTATGATGAGCAACTTATGGAAATGCGATTAGCAGGATAATTCTCGGCTCGTTATAATAAAATCTATTTTTTATATGACATTAAAAAGTTTTCAATTAGCTTATAAGAAAAACTTATTAACCATATCAAATCAATATATTTCACATTGATAGGTTGTGGGTATAACATAGTGATCAAGTAATACAAATACAAATTATATAAAGGTAAATAAAATGAAAAAAATAATAAGTTTAATATTAGTAAGTAGTTTTTTAGTTATGCCAGTTTACTCAGTGGCTTTAGCTAGTGTAAGTTCTTTTAAGCCATCTTCTGCTGGATTTAGACATGTATCTCAAGGGATAGATAGTTTTGGCCAAGATCCATATATAGATAATCAAATAGACAGTATGCAAATAAGATAAGCTTTTTAGAAATAAGAGAGAGTTATGAAAAAAACAATAAAACTAACAATAGGTTTTTTATTAATGATGCCGATTTGTTCCATGGCGCTAAATAATATGAATTCAGGATTTAGGTACTCATCTCAAGATGATTATAAAGTTAGAAATAGATTCTCTGATATGAAAAAAGATTCAGATAGTTACTATAATGATAATTCGTTAAAATTTTATTTCTAGACTCTTATAGTTTCAAATCTTATACTTTATTTATCTCCAAATTTTCTAAACTTTTTTATGATTAAAACAGCAAATAACTGGAATGCTGATCTTTATGATAGCAAGGCTAATTTTGTCACAAACTATGGTGATGATGTTATAGAGCTTTTAGCTCCAAAATCTAATGAGATTATTTTAGATCTGGGATGTGGTACAGGTAGGCTTGCTAATACCATAGCTGAATCAGGTGCTAAAGTAACAGGTGTTGATTATTCATTGGATATGGTTAATAGAGCAAAGAAGCTTTATCCAAATATCGATTTTCATGTTGCGGATGCTCAGCAGAGTTTAGACTTTTCGGAAAATAGTTTTGATGCGGTTTTCTCTAATGCTGCTTTACATTGGATGATTAATGCTGAGGCTGTAATAAAAAATGTAGCTAAAGTCCTTAAGCCAAATGGTAGATTTGTATTTGAAATGGGTGGAAAGGGTAATATAGATAGATTACTTTTCCATATAAATACTGTTTCTCAAGAGTTTAATCTTACGGATTATCACATTAAAAATTATTATCCAAGTATTTCTGAATATAGCTCTTTACTTGAGAAAAATGGTTTCGCTGTACGATTTGCTGTTTTATTTGATAGACCAACTAAGTTAGAAGGTGAGGATGGAATCACCAATTGGGTTACTAACTTTAGAGCTGACTTACTTGAGAGAGTAGAAGATAAAGAAAAGTTTTTTACTAGATTAAAAGAAGTCGCAAGAGCTGATCTATTTAATAATGGCGATTGGTATGCTGATTATGTAAGACTTAGGATGGTTGCTTATAAGAATTAATTGTTAAAAGATTTTATATTTCTAAAATGATATTATAAATTTATACCATTTTTTAATAGAAATGTAATGAAACAAATATCTCCTGAAATATTAAGAGCAATGAAGGATGCTCTTAGCACTATATATTGGTATAAAAATAGTCTTGAAGATTTTATTAAAAATTCAATTAGAAATACAACTATAATAATAGGGATAGATTTTTCTGCTAATAAAAGAGAGGTAGCTTCTTTATTCATTGATAGGTTGAATAGAAAGATTGACCACTATTATGATGATATTATTCATATAATAGAAGTTCTGAGTAACTGGACAGATTTTTCAGAGCTTTTAGCCGTAGATAAAAAAGAGCAGATTCTTGAATGTAAACGAAATATAAAAAGATTATCAGAGTTAACAAGAGCATTTTTACAAAAACAAGAAACCCATATTAAAAGTAAAGAATATAAAGAGAGGCATGAAGAAAAGCTAAGAGCCCAAAAATACTCTCAAGAAAAATTAGACTGTATCTATGATGATTTTAAAAAACTAAATTTTGAACCTCCACAAAAAAGAGGCTATATTTTGGAAAAAATCATAAAAGCAGTTGGAGAACATTTTGATTTAGATTCTAAAGCTTCTTATAAAATAAGTGGTGAACAAATTGATGGAGCTTTTTGTTTTGATAGTGTTGATTATTTATTGGAAACTAAGTTTTGTGAAAAACTAGTTGATCATACAAGTATAATATTATTCAAAGAAAAAATAGAAAATAAAAATAAGCTTACTTTAGGATTGTTTATTTCTATTAGCGGTTTTACAGAGACAGCTAAGAAAACAGCAGCACAAGGTAGAAATATGATTCTCATGGATGGCTATGATTTGGTATTAGTTTTAGAAGGGAGAGTTGACTATTTGGCTTTATTGAGAGAAAAAAAGAAAAAATCAAGTCAAGAGGGCCTGGCTTTTTATCCTGCTATTAGTATTCTCTCTAGTTAGTCTAAATTAAATTCTTATCCATCAAATGACTAGGCAACACATTTGAAAGTGAGCTTAAAATATTACTTGGTACTTTTGGATTTTCATGAGCTAAGTCTTGAATAAGCTTTTTAACTTTTTTTCTTTTTAAGTTTTCCTGAGAGCCACATAGATTGCATGGAATTATTGGGAAGTTTTCCTCTTTTGCAAACTCTATCAAATCTCTCTCTTGCACATAAACCATAGGGCGGATAACTACATTATCACCATCTTGAGTTACAAACTTAGGTGGCATAGATTTTATTTGTCCTTGATAGAGGATAGACATCAGTAATGATTCTATTAAATCATCACGATGGTGACCTAATATTACTTTATCCATATTATGATCTTTTGCATATCTATAGATATTTCCTCTGCGCAATCTAGAACAAAGTGAACAATAAGTTTTACCTTCAGGAACTTTATCTATAACAACACCATAAGTATTTTTTGTCTCTATTTCATAACTTACACCTAAGTTATCTAGATACTTCCTAAGTTCACTATCATCCCAACCAGGTTGAGACTGATCAAGAGTATATACATGTAGATCAATTTCGTAAGTTTTATCAGCTATTAGCCCATGTAATACTTTTAATAAACCAAAAGAATCTTTACCACCAGATAAACAAAGCATAACTTTGTCACCTTTTTTAAGAAGGTTAAAATCAGCCACAGCTTTTGTTATATAGTGTCTTAACTTTTTTTCTGTGCTTGTCATATTTATTTATGTGCCTTTTTGAAAAGTCTATCTTTCTCACGATTCCAGTCTTTGTCTTTTTCAGCTTGGCGCTTATCATGAGATTTCTTACCTTGTGCTAAAGCTATTTCAATTTTCACATTAGGACCTTTCCAGTACATAGCTAATGGCACGCAAGTTAAACCTTTTTGTTCAACTCTACCCATTATCCTATCTATTTCTCTACGGTGTAGTAGTAGTTTACGTGACGCACTAGGATCAGCTACCACATGTGTAGATGCAGACAATAATGGCGTGATTAAGCAGTTGAAAAGCCAAGCCTCACCTCTTTTAATGTGGACATGGCTATCAACCATTTGTACTTTTCCAGCACGTATGCTTTTTACTTCCCAGCCTTTTAATGCGATTCCAGCCTCAAACTTTTCTAATATTGTGTAATCATGAAAGGCTTTTTTGTTTCTCGCTATAGTTGCTGGAGAAACCTTATTTTTTTTCATAGATTTTTTTTCTAAAAGATATAGAATATAAGGCTATATGTTATCAGTAAACTAATAAAGATTAAATACAATGAACACTGTTAATAAGTCTGCTGTTGTAAACTATACTTGTCATCAAATGTATACTTTAGTAAATGACGTTAGAAGTTATCCTGAATTCTTACCGATGTGTTATGATATTGAGATTTTTGAAGAAAATGAGACAGAAGTCAAAGCAGCTTTGAAAATTAAATCAGGCTTTGTGAAGTTGGATTTCTCTACTCATAATACAATGGTTCCAGATTCTAAAGTTGATCTTAAGCTTATGAATGGACCTTTTAAAAGCTTAAATGGTCATTGGACTTTTGAACCTATAGAAGAAAATAAGTCTTGTAGAGTTTCATTAGAAATGGATTTTGCTTTTGAAAATAAATTCGTTGAAATGGCTTTGGGACCTGTTTTTAAAGGTTTGGCTAATAAAATGTTAGATGCATTCTGTAAAAGAGCGGAAGAGGTTTATAGCTAATGAATAAGGTAGAAGTAATATACGCTCTTCCAAACGAACAAATATCTTTTTTTGTGGAGTTTGAAGAAAATATTACTGCTAAACAAGCTATAGAGAAATCTGGAATATTAGATAAGTATTCAGAGCTTGAGCTTGAGAATCTTAAATTAGGCGTTTATTCAGAGATAATTGACTTAAATGCAGAGCTTAAGCATAAGGATAGGCTAGAAATTTATAGAGAGCTAACTATCGATCCAAAACAGGCTCGTATGATAAGAGCTGAGCAAAAAAGAAAAAGAGAAGGTATAAAGCTTTTTGGAGCATGACACCGTATGATTTTGATTAAAAACTCTTTTTTTAGAAAAAATATACTACTAGTTATTTCTTTTTTCTTTTCTACTATTTGCTTTGCACAGAATAAAGATGTTGTACCAGTAAAAATACCTGGTGGAGCTATAAACTTAGTGGCAAAAGATGTTGATTCTATAGATTTTATCCCTATTGACTCGACCCTTTCATTTTCCTATAAAGGGAATGAATACTTTCTTGGATATACACATCCATCAGTAAATGAAAAATTATTAGAATATACTAAAAAAAATAATTTAAATGATGCTTTTAGAGAGCTAGTTATGAATAGGGATAATAAGTCAAAAGCATATAATATTTTTAGAATGGTTTGGGGTATAAATAAGGATTTTAGTAATATAAAGGTCTTAAAAGATGATAAAGACTATTTCGTTTTCATTGCAAAAGATTCTGGGGATCCGGGTTGGAATAAAGATGATGGAATAGATTCTCCTATTTCAAATAGATCTGTTTTAATATTTTGTGCTATGAGGAAATCGTGTATTAAGGGTTATGGTAAAGATATATCTAATTTATCAGATATATCATACTATCAGGACAAGCTTTTTAATGAGACTGTAGAACTAAATTTACCAGATAGTATTTTTTATAATGAGTAAAAAAGTTGCAATAATAGGTGCTGGCCTAGCAGGTTGTGCACTAGCTTATGAACTAAGTCAGCATAAAGATTTTTTAATTACTATCATTGATAAAAATTCTGATTTTGCCTCAGAAGCCTCTGGAAATTTTGCTGGGATATTAAGACCATACCTTACAAATGATAATAATTTCTCAGAGCAATTTCATACCTTGGGATATGAGATTCTTAATGATTACATCAAGAAAAATCAGGCTGATATAGAGATTTGCTCGAAAGGTGTTTTACATGTTTTATCCAATCCTAAAGAAGCACTAAGATATAGTAAAATATTTGCTAATAGGCAGATAAGTTCAGATCTGGCAGTTTTACTAGACAGTAAAGAGTCTTCTAAACTTCTAGGGAAGAAGATTGATCATGATTCAATATATTATCCAAATGCCTTATCTTTGATTCCTAAATCTTTATGTAAGATTTGGTTAAACTCTTCAGAAGCTAAGCTTAAATTAGATTCAGAATTAAAAACTATTAAGAAAACTCAAAATCAAAAGTGGTTATTACAGTTTCAAGACTATCAAGAAGAGTTTGATATTGTTATCTTTGCAGGGGCATATGAGTTATTTAATCAAATTGATTATTTGAAAAATATTCCAGTATATCCATCACAGGGGCAACTAACAGTTATTAAAGAATCTATTAATACTGATTTTACTATCATGGATAAAGGCTATCTTATTCCTCATTACCTAAATAATCTTCAGGTTGTTGGTGCAACTTTTAGAGAAAATAGCGATACTTCTGGAGAGGTTAGGGATTGTGATCACCAAGAAAATTTAAATCATATAAAAGAAATTTTCCCAGAAGAGTATATTCCTATGGAATCTATATTAGACTCAAGAGTTTCTACTAGATGTGTCACATCAGATCATCTACCTTTAGTAGGTAAACTAGTGGATTATGATTTATTTAGAGAGATGTTTTTTAAGCCATTATCTAAGGGCTACCCTAAAAATAAAATGCCTAATGTGATTTATGAAGAGGGTTTATATTTATCTTCAGGATTTGGTTCTAAAGGTATTTCATCATCATTACTTTCAGCAAAAATTATTTCTAATTTAATTAGATGTGATCGAAATATTATCTCAAATAAGCTTTTAGAAGCATTATCTCCACAAAGATTTTGGATAAGAGAATTTAAGAAATTTAAGAATTAAAATTTTTTGGTGTAAAAAAAAGGTTGTGTGAGGTGTTTTAGAGTGTTAGACTCAAAAAACACTTCAAAATTCTAGATTCTAGAAGAAGTGTAATTAAAGAGGTGCGTAAGTTATATCTCTAATGTTAGGTGCATAAACCCCGACGATCATTAGAAAAGATAGAACTTATGCCGAAAGATTACTCAGTTTATGATTGGTGATCTTGGTTCTGATATTGAAAGGTAGCAGAACTGTCATGTCGTTTAAAATGTGTGTCGACGTGGAGTGCTTTAGTTTGTGTATGTATTTCTCAAATTTTATGTTCTCTCGTCTGATATTGTAGCTATTAGAGAGGAGAGCTTATATGTCAGAAACAATTGTTGCCAAATTCGGTGGCACAAGTGTAGCAAATCAAGAAACTATTAGACAATGCGCGAATGTAGTTAATTCAGATAATAGAATAAAATTGGTAGTTGTTAGTGCTCAATCAGGCATTACAAATCTATTAATTCAATTAGCAAACAACAGTAGAGATAAGGCAAAAGTAGATGAAATTATAGGTCATATAGAGTCTATAATTAATCCTATATTGCAGTCTATTAACTCAGAGGATGTTACTTCTTCTGTAAGTGATATGATTGCTGAACTTAGAATGTTTGCAAATATGACTGCTTATTTTAGTGGTAAACAGTTGTCAGATTCAATCTTAGCTTTTGGAGAGGTGATTTCTTCTATTCTAGTTGCTAATGTTTTCAATCAAAATGGAATAAATGCTTATCATTTAGATTCAAGAAAGATCCTTAAAACGAATAGTAATTTCGGTTGTGCTAGTCCAGATTTAGGAGTTTTAGAAAATAATGCTATTGAGCATATCTCACCTAAAATAGATCAAGGATATGTTTGTATACTAGGTGGATTTATTGGTTCAGATGCTCATGGAAACACTACAACTTTAGGTAGAGGGTGTGGTGATTATTCTGCAGCTTTATATACTCAAGCTATAAAAGCAAATCAGCTAAAAATTTATACTGATGTAACTGGTATATATCAAGCTGACCCAAGGGTTGTACCTAGTGCAAGCTCTTTAGGGACACTAGGGTTTAGTGAGGCAGCAGAGTTAGCTACTTTTGGAGCTAAAGTTGTACATCCTAAAACCTTTTGGCCAGCCATGACTAGTAATTTTGATGTTTATATTGGTTCAACTTTTCAGCCAGAGCTTGGTGGTACTTTAATTACACAAAAAATGGATTCTAACAGAAACATCATAGCTGTAGCTGAAAGAAAAGATCAAACTTTACTAACGATAAAAAGCTTTAATATGTTTGGTTCCCAAGGTTTTCTAGTAAAGATTTTCAGTATTTTGGCTAACCATAATATTGCTGTTGATCTGGTTTCTACTAGTGAGGTAAATGTTGCAATTACTTTAGATAAACTAGGTAGTCACTCTATGGGTGATGACTTAGTAACTCCAGAGCTTTTAAAAGATTTAGAGTCTATAGGTAATGTGAATATTAAAGTTGAAAATGATTTATCTTTAGTTAGCGTAGTCGGTAGTAATTTACACCAAATAAATGGCGTTAGCGGAGAGCTTTTTAGTAGCCTTAAAGACTACAATATTAGGCTTTTTAGTCATGGTGCTAGTGAGAATAGTATATGTATGCTTGTCGCTAGTAAAGATGCGCAAAAAGTTGTTAATAATGTTTACAGTAGTTTTTTCAGCTAGAGGAGAGAGAGATGAGAGTGGCTATAGTTGGTAATGGTAAAACGGGATCTGCAGTAGCAAGTCTATTACTACAAGATGAAATATCGGGAATATATGATTCAAAAAATGTATTAACAGTAGAAGCACTACAAAATGCGGATGTGGCAATAGTTTTTGTTAATGCAAAAATATTACAAGAGCTTTTGCCTATATTATTAGAGGCAAATACTCCAGTGATTTGTGGTACAACAGGTTATAACTGGGATCAGGATTTTATTAATTATATAAATCAAAACCAGAAAACTTGGGTTGTTGCTAATAATTTTAGTTTGTCTATGGTGGTTGTGAGAAATATTTTGGAGTCATTAGGTCAGTTAAATCAATTACATGAAAATACTGATTATTCAATTACAGAAAAGCATCATGTACAAAAAATTGATACTCCAAGTGGTACGGCAGTATCTTGGAAGAATTGGTTAAATATAGGAGATGTATCTATAGAGTCTATTAGAGAGGGAGACATAAAAGGACAACATCAAGTTAAGGTAAATACACCTCATGAAGCAATAGAATTTAAACATACTGCTCATGACAGAAGCTTGTTTGCTGAAGGAGCTATATGGGCAGCAAGAGAAGTATTTCAAAGAGGTATTACAGGATTTGTTTATTTTGATGAGTTAGTAGGAGAGAGATTATGTCTATAGATATTAATAATAGATTATACACTGCATTAGTTACCCCAATGTTTGAAGATGGATCTATTGATTGGGTTAGTTTTGAGAACTTATTAAGAATCCAAGAGTATCAAGGATGTGGGATTTTAATACTTGGCAGTACAGGTGAAGCGTTAGCTTTAGATTTTGATGAGCAATGCGAGGTTGTAAGATTTGTAACTAATTTAAACCTTAATGTTCCAGTTATGGTTGGAGTTGGCGGTTTTCAGCTGACTAAACAACTTCAGTGGATAGAGTTTTGTCAGACGCAAAGAGTTGATTGCTTTTTAGTTGTGACTCCACTTTATGCAAAACCGGGATCAGCTAGCCAAACTAGTTGGTTTAAGACAGTCCTAGATAGAGCCGAAAGGCCATGTATGCTTTACAATGTTCCCTCAAGAACAGGAGTAAATTTAGCAGAAGAAGTTTTAACGAGCTTAAAAGATCATCCAAATCTTTGGGCGTTAAAAGAGGCTTCTGGAGATATTCAAAGATGTGCTCGTTACCAGGAGTTGGCTCCAAATTTAGTTATATATAGTGGAGAGGATGGCTTGCTACCAGAGTTGGCTGATATAGGAGTTAAAGGGCTTGTTTCAGTTATATCTAATGTTTGGCCAGAGCAAACAAAAGAGTATGTTAGACAGAGTCTAGCTCATGAAATAACACTTGAAGATAAAGCTGTATGGCAAGCAGCAACTAGATCTTGTTTTAGTGTTGCAAATCCGATACCTGTTAAAGTGTGGCTAGCACATAATAGTGTAATAACTACGAATACTCTAAGAGCACCACTATTAGCTGACGAGCTTAGGGATTTAAGTCTATTAATAGGGGCGGATAGTTTAGTTAAAGATTGGTTTAGTCATATATAAATAGAAAGAGGAGAGAGGTTTATAATGAATTGGAAAAATGTTATTGAAGAATTAGAAGCAGGAAGACTAAGAGCTGCGATACAGTTAGAAAATGGTGAGTGGATTGCAAATCAAGATGTTAAAAAAGGTATATTAGCAGCTTTTAAAGCTGGGAATAATGTCGAACTTTCGGGATCTTATTCGGGATTTATTGATAAAGATAATTTACCAGTCAGAAACTTTAGTGTAGATGATGGAGTTAGGCTAGTGCCTGGAGGTTCGTCGGTTAGAGCAGGAGCTTATGTAGCACCATCTGTTATTATTATGCCACCAGCTTATATTAATATAGGAGCATATGTTGATTCTGGGACTATGGTTGATAGTCATGTTCTGGTTGGATCATGTGCTCAGATTGGTAAGAATGTACACTTATCAGCAGCAGTTCAGATTGGTGGTGTTTTAGAACCAATAGGTATGAATCCAGTAGTCATTGAAGATGATGTGTTCATTGGGGCAGGTGCTGTGATTGTAGAAGGCATTGTTGTTGGTAAAGGTGCTGTTATAGCGCCATCTGTTGTTTTATCAAAAGGCGTAGCTGTCTATGATGCTGTGAATGATAAGGTTTTACCAAAAGGCTCAAAAATTCCAGAAAATGCAGTAATCATTCCAGGTAGTAGGCCAATTAAAACTAGTTGGGCTCAGGAGAATGGTCTTCAAGCTTACTGCCCAATCATTATTAAATATAGAGATGAGAAGAGCGATGCTTCATTAACTTTAGAGGAAATATTAAGGTAGTTTAATGAATATAGAAGCACATAGAGATAATTTGGATATTATCTGTAAAGAATGTGATGCTCCTTTCTTTTATTATGATTTGGATATGTTGGAGACACATGCTAAAGAGTTGAAAAAACTGCCAGTTAAATTATGGTATGCATTAAAAGCAAATCCATTATCTAGAATAATTAAAGTTTTCGATGAGCAAAAAATAAGCTTTGATGTTGCTAGTATTGGTGAATTGGATCAGGTTTTAGCTCAAGGAGTAAATCCTAAAAATATTTTACATACTGGGCCGGCTAAGTCATATTCTCAATTAGAATATTTTCTAGCTCAAGGTGTTAGAATTTTTGTAATCGAGAGCATAAATCAATTTAAAGATTTATCAGACCTTGTAGAAAGAAAGAATATAAAAGTTGAAGTTCTTTTAAGGGTTCAGCTTGTATGGAGTGATCAAGAAAGTAATGTTCTTGGGGGGGGAGGTTGCGTAACTCCTTTTGGATTATCAATAAATGATTGGAAAGACTTTTTTGATAGTGCTCCAGATATTTCTAATAATATGTTTATAATTGGAATGCATTGTTTTCAATGGGGAAATATTCTTTGCTTAGATAAACTATCTCAAATATGGAAGACAATAACTAGGGCTTTGCTAGATTTAAGTGAGGCTATCAATGTTTCTTTAAAAATTATAGATTTAGGTGGTGGAATAGGTGTTCCTTACAACTCTAGTCAAAAAGCGGTATCAATCAATGATTTAATGTTTTGCTTTAATAATCTTAAAAAAGAGTTTCCTGACATAGAGTATTGGTTAGAGCTTGGTAGATATGCTGTTGCAGAAAGTGGAGCCTATGTAACTAAGGTTATCGATAGGAAATCAGTAAATAATATTAATTTACTAGTAACTGATGGTGGTGCTCAACATTTAGTTAGGCCTGCGCTAACGGGCGAAAGTTTTCCTATAGAATTGCTTAGAAAAGAATTTTGTAATGATATTGAAAATTTTCAGATTCATGGTCCATTGTGTACAAGCCTAGACAAGGCTGGTTTAGCAAGTTTACCAAAAGATATAAAGCTAAATGATTATTTAGTATTTAAGCAAACGGGTGCATATGGTTTTACTGAGAGTATGCCTTTCTTTTTGTGTCATAACCTACCAGCTGAGGTGATTTTTTATAAAGGACAACTTCAAACTGTTAGGCAGAGTAAAAAGGCATCTAGCTGGTTAGTATAAAAAAATATGAGGTCAAGTAATGCTAAAAATTAGTGATAAAGTAAATAGTATTGAGGCATCAGCTACAGTTGTAATGTCTGAGTTAGCAGCGGAGTTAAAGCAGCAAGGAAGAGATGTGGTATCCCTCTCTATTGGAGAGCCAGGATTTTTCTCACCTGATTGTGTCAAGGAAGCTGCTAAAAAAGCTATAGATAATAATGTTACTAAATATCCTCCAATAGATGGAATTCCTGAATTAAAAGAAGCTATAGCCAAAAGATATAAAAGAGATTATGGTTTGAATTTTGATGAAAATCAGATTTGTGTAACAAGTGGTACTAAGCAAAGTATACATAATATTTTTACATGTATTTTTAATGAGGGAGATGAAGCTATATATTTCGCACCGTATTGGGTGTGTTATCCAGAACAATTAAAATTAGCTGGAGCAAAATCAGTTATAGTAAAAACTCATGCCGAAAACAATTTCCAGTTAGATATTGAAGAAATTGAAAAAGCTATTACATCTAAAACAAAAGCTATTATTCTAAATTCCCCTAATAATCCAACAGGTGTTTTATATACAAAACAAACACTAGCTTCTTTTGCAGAGCTGATTAGAAAGTATCCAGATATATGGATTATTTCAGATGAAATATATGATCAAACTTTATTTGATGATACTGCTATTTCTTTATTGCAGATTGCTCCAGATTTATCTAATAGATTTATCATAGCAAGTGGGATGTCTAAGGGTTATGCTATGGCTGGTTGGAGAGTTGGCTATGTTATAGCTCCAGAGATCTTAAAAAATGCTATAACAAAACTACAATCGCAAACTACTGGTGGAGCTTGCTCAATATCTCAGATGGCTTCTATAGAAGCTTTATCTTTGGATAATAAATATTTAGAGAGATATACAAATGTTTATAAAGAAAGAGTAATGTACGTTTATGATTATTTAAATAATTTAGACAATGTCGAAATAGTAAGGCCTTCGGGGACATTTTATCTTTTTCCAAAAATAGAGAAGTTGTTACAAAAAACTAAATTCAAAAACGATATAGAATTTTGCTTAGCTTTATTAAAAGATCAAGCTTTAGCTATAACACCAGGAAGCTATTTTGGCTTAGAGAATTATATAAGAATAAGTTGTGCTGATGATTTAAGTGTTCTAAAAAAAGCAATAAGTAGGTTTGATAGTTTTATAAAGTGAGTGAAATTATTTTAAATAACTATTTTTTAAGCTAATATCATTTTAACTAAAGTGATTCTAGGAAAGTATGTTATGCCTTTGTATCCTCAGATTGAACCTTATAATAGCCAGTTTTTAAAAGTTTCAGATATTCACACAATTTATTTTGAGGAGTGTGGTAATCCAAATGGGAAGCCTGCTTTGTTTATACATGGTGGTCCAGGTGGTGGTATTCAGCCTAGCTATAGGCAATATTTTAATCCAAAAAAGTATCGTATCATTTTAGTTGATCAAAGAGGGTGTGGTAAAAGCACGCCTTTTGCTGAATTAAAAGAAAATACAACTCAGCATTTAATTGAAGATTTTGAGCTTCTTCGTAATAAGCTAAAAATTCATAAGTGGATGATTTTTGGTGGTTCGTGGGGTAGTACTTTGGGGTTGGCTTATGCCCAAGCTTATCCAGAAGTTGTTACTGAGCTTGTTCTTAGAGGAATATTTTTGGGACGTAAAAAAGAAATCAACTGGCTATATCAGCACGGCGCAAGTGAGGTTTTTCCAGATATGTGGGAAAAGTATATAAAACCTATACCAGTAGAGCAAAGAAAAGATTTTATATCGGCTTATCATAGTATATTAACTGGCAATAATGAAAATTTAAAGCAAGAGGCTGCTATAGCTTGGAGTGTTTGGGAAGCATCAACTAGTAAGTTGTTTATAGATAAAAAATCGATAGATAGATATGGAGAAGATAAGTTTAGCTTGGCTTTTGCGCGAATTGAGTGTCATTTCTTTAAAAATGGGTTATTTATTGAAGAAGCTCAGCTACTTAAAGATGCTTATAAGATTAAGAATACCCCTGGTGTAATTGTACAAGGGCGTTATGATATAGTTTGTCCAGCGGCAAGTGCTTGGGATTTGCATAAAGCATGGCCAACGGCAAAATTAGAAATTATACCAGATGCAGGCCACTCTATTAGTGAGCCAGGTATTGTTGAAGCTTTAGTAAAAGCTACTGATAGTTTTTCTGAGAGTTGATTTTTATTTAAATAATAAATATAAAATTTTTAAAAATAAAAAAAACTAAAAAAAGATAAAAAAGATATTGCAAAAGGTTAATTGAGGGCGTATTATATGTTTTCACCGGCTGACGGATGATGTTAGTTGGAAGGTCCTGAGGGGCTGGATATTTAAA
>NZ_QLIS02000003.1:300000-417165 GCF_003574475.2 Pseudofrancisella aestuarii
GCTATTAGCTGCTTCTTTATATTCATCACTATTAAAATAGCTCATTCCCTGCTGATCTCTTGTTTGCCATAAATCATTCCATGTGTTCGCAAGAACTAAACATGGCATAAAAAATAAAATACCTATAAATATTTTTTTTAACGACATACTTTCTCCAATAACCCTTTTCTAAAAAGGATTGCTAAAAGTACTATTAACCCCCAAATAAACCAAACACCTCGATCCAACCAAACTGAACTACTTGCAGCTTCATTATCTGTCTTATCTTCATTTGTTAGTTGACCATTATCAGCTAAAATCCTGTCTATATCATCATTACCAGGCGTTAATGCAACAAATATTCCTCCTCCAACTTTAGCAAGCTTTTGTAATGCCGCCAAATCAACACCAAAGTATTTAATATTGCCATTATCATCCTTTATGTATGATCCTGCTGTATTTTGAGCAACTCCTCCTTTTGCTGTACCTATTGCAAAAGTTGTAACCTTTATTCCCTCATCCTCTAAATTTTTAGCCTCTTTAAATGCTTCTTCTGTCGGTTTTGAATCTGTAATTAATATTATCTCACCTTCATTAAATCCAGCCTGCTTTATTAGCTCAGCCGACTTAGTCAAAGCCTTAGCTATATCATGACCTTGGACTGGTACTATATCTGTTTTCAATACAGGAACTAAATTAGAGATTGTTTTTGCATCTGTAGTTAATGGAGAAACAACAAAAGGCTCACTGGAAAAAACTATCATACCAGTTTGTCCTTCACGAATTTCTTTTAACAAATCTAGAATTTTATATTTAGCTCTTTGTAAACGACTTGGAGATACATCAGTTGTATCCATAGAGTCTGAAACATCTAATGCTATAACCCTAGGCATGCTTTTTTGATAAACTGGAACATCCTGATATGACCAAGCTGGGCCTGCTAAAGCAAATATTGCCAGACCCCATATTAAAAGAAAAAATGAAGGAATAATAAGTTTCTTTTTCCCCAACTTATTACCAACTACAACATACTCTAATAAATGTTTATCACAATGCTTTAACCATGTATTGCTACTATGACTATACCTTATAAGTAAAACAAAAATAACTAGTGCAGGAATTATAGCCAAAAACCACCAAGGTCGAATAAAATGAATAAATGTCATTAATACCCTCTCCTACGATAAAGCCATATTAAAGCAAAGCCAAAACTTATAACTAATGCCACTCCCATTGTCCATGGATAAAAATAAGTAATCGGTCTAAAAACTGCTTTATCTGAACTTATAGGTTCTAACTTATCTATATCACCATAAACTTGCTGTAAATCTTCACTATCTCTAGCCCTAAAGTATTTTCCACCTGTCATTTCAGCTATTCTTTCTAGTGTTTTTGTATCAAGATCTTCTGATGTATTAACCATTTGAGAACCATAAGGTGTGTTCACCACCATATTCCCACCACCCAGAGCAATAGTATATATTTTTATCCCCTGCTGTTCAGCGATCTCTGCAGCTTGTATAGGGTGAATAACACCCGCATTATTTTCCCCATCCGTGAGTAATATTAGTGCTTTGGATTTACTTGGATATTCCATAAGCTTTTTGACACCTAATCCGATAGCATCCCCAATAGCTGTTTGTGGCCCAGCTATTGCTATAGTTGCATCATTTAGCATGTTTTGGACAGTTTTTGTATCAAAAGTTAAAGGAGTTTGTAAGTAAGCCTTAGTTCCAAATAATATAAGTCCTACCCGATCCCCCTTTCTTTCTTCTATGAATTGATTTGCAACCCTCATTACTAAATCAAATCTAGATTCCATATCATTGTCTTTTTTCATATCTTTTATAGCCATACTTCCTGACAAATCTATGGCCATCATTAAATCTCTACCACTTTGTTTCATTGCTATAGGTTTACCAAGCCATTGAAGTCCAGAACCTGAAGTAACTACAAGTATCCAAATCAACGCCAGCAAATATTTCAAAAAACTTGCTCTATAAAAGACTCGTGATCTACCATATGACAATTTACTTTTTAATTGCTCAAAAAATGGTGTTTTTAAAGCTGCTTGCTTATCTGATTTTGCCTTTGGCACTATAAAGTAAATCAACAAAGGCAACGGCAACAACACAAAAATCCAAGGGTATGCTACTTGTATCATATAACCGTCCTAAGCCACTTTTCTGCTACAGCTAGTAACTGTTCTTGCTCTTGTGTATTTAACACTCTAGGAGCATAGCTATTTAATAAAACTTTTCCAGAACCTGTAGTAAAATCTTTAGTTTTTAATCTTTTATCTAAATATTCAAGCCACTTATCTCCATGTAACGTATGAGGGCTATCTTTAGGAAATTTATCCATAGCCATTCTCTTTAAATAAACAGAAATAGCTAAAACAAACTCTTCCGGCTTCTGTGCAAAAACCTTATCTCTGAAATCTTTAATTATTAAATCTTTTCGTCTCTTTATGCTTTTTCTAATTTCTCTAAAAATGAAAATACAAATAATTATAAAAACTACTAATCCTAATAGGACCCACCAGCCATAGGCTATTGGCCAAAAAGGAACTTCTTTTGGTAGATAAATATCTTTTAAATTATCTAAAAGATTAGCTTCTTGCATCATTCATCATCCCATAATTTATAGCTTTAACTAAATCATCATTTGTCGCCAAAGTTAAAAAAATCATCTTATGCTTTTTAGAGAAATCTTTTATATTATTTTCTCTATCTGTGAAAAGTGCGTTATAGCCTTCTCTAAGCTTTTTATTTGCTCCATCTATCTCTAATCTATGCTTTCCATCACTAAAAAAATAAGCTCCTAGATCTGGAAGTTGTTTTTCTATTGGATCGTAATTAAATATATTTACAACCTCATGATTCTTTGTTAAAAGTTTTAGATAAAGTTGTGCTTCTTTTGTCAACTGACTAAAGTCACTTAATATAATTATTATGCTGTTTGACTTAACCTTACTATATAAGATCTTAAGGGCCTCTTCTAAACCATTAGAACTTTCTACTTGATAATGTTTATTATCTTCTATTGTTTGATTAAAAATTCTAACTAATGTGCTTTTATCTTGCTTAGCTGGAAAAAAACTATAGCCCTTTTCATCAAAAACAATTCCACCAACCTTCTCATTCTCTGAAATAGCGCCAAATCCAAGTAGTGCAAGAGCCTCAACTGCTTTAACGCTCTTAAAACATTCTCTAGTACCAAACCTCATTGAAAAACCTTGATCTAAAATAAAATATAAAGAACGCTCTCTTTCCTCTCTATAAACTTTTGTATAAGGCTTTCCTAGTCTCGCAGTTAAAGACCAGTGCATTAGACGAATATCATCTCCCGCTTGATAGTGACGAACTTCATCAAAATCCATGCCTCGGCCCTTTGCTTTAGAAAGTTTACCTCCTGCATTTACGGCATTTGCTGTTTGTTTTTTGAAAAAAGTAATGCCTCTTGCTTGATAACGCAAATCTAAAAGCTTTTGAAGATCTGGCTTTACGCCCTTATAGCTTTTCATATCTAAAAATCAATCTAAGGAATAGGTACTGCTTTTAATAAAGTATTTATTACATCATCACTAGAGACACCATCAACCTCTGCTTCAAAAGTGAGTAAAATTCTATGTCTTAACACTTCATGAATAACAGCATGAATATCATATGGTGACACATAGTCTGCACCATTTAACCAAGCATGCGCTCTTGCTGTTCTATCTAAAGCTATAGTTCCTCTTGGGCTCGAACCAAATGAAACCCATTTAGCTAAATTAGCATCATATTTCCCTGGATCTCTAGTTGCTAAAACTAGCTGAATTATATAGTCTTCAACAGCTTGAGACATTTTCACTTTAAGTATCTGGTTTTGAGCATCAAATATAGTTTTCTGACGAATACTTAACTTGTCAAATTTATGACCTAATGCCTCACCTCTATTTATTGCCAAAATTTTTGCTTCTGTTTTAGGGTCTGGATAACCTATTTTGATAAACATCATAAATCTATCCAGTTGAGCTTCTGGTAGAGGATATGTTCCTTCCTGCTCAATAGGGTTCTGAGTCGCCATTACTAAAAATAGATCTGATAATGGATAAGTCTTCTTACCAACTGTTATCTGCTTCTCGCCCATAGCTTCTAACAATGCTGACTGAACTTTTGCTGGAGCCCTATTTATCTCATCAGCTAATAGTAAGTTATGAAACAAGGGTCCACTTTGAAATTCAAAAGATTGTCTCTGAGGGACATATATTTCTGTGCCCGTTAAATCAGCCGGTAAGAGGTCTGGAGTAAACTGAACTCTATGATAAGAACAGTCGATACATTCAGAAAGTGTTTTTATCGCTGTAGTTTTTGCTAATCCAGGCGCCCCCTCTACAAGAAGATGCCCTCCAGCTAAAAGTGCTATTAAAAGACGTTTATTTAAATTCTCTTGCCCAACAACTCTATTGTTTAGATATTCAAGTAGTTGACTAAATTCTTTATGCGCCGACATAAGTTCTCCCTTTAAGTCGTCAAAATTATTTTTATACAGCTAAGCTATAACCTTTAATCAATAAGTATAGCAATTTACACTATAATATAACTACTATATACTTTTGAAAAGTAGCTTTAATTAATAAAAATGAGTTCTTGGAATGCTATTTAGAAGTAAGATTTTTTTAACTTTCACTATTTATCTTATTATAACAACGTTGAGCGCTTGCTCTAGCTTTAACCCAGGATATAGCTCATTAAACGGTTCATTTGAGGCTCAAATAGATAAAAAGTTAGCTGATGTCTATGCAGCAACTAAAGAGGTTATAGCATATAAAGATTACACTATAACTTTAGACAGAAAAGATGATACTAGTGCAGAAATCTCTGGGCAAACAAAGAGAAACAAAACTTCTTTTAATATAAGCTTATCGGCAGAAACGAGTGATTCATCTTACATAAAAATAAAATATGGCTTACTCGGCAATAGAGATAGATCAGTAGCATTTCTTGATCAATTAAGAGACACTTTAGGAGCTGATGAATAGAATAATGTTATATACGGAGACACTTAGAGTCCTATCAATACAATCTCATGTAGTTTTTGGTTACGCTGGCAATAAAGCAGCTGTTTTCCCAATGCAAAAACTTGGTATCGAAGTTTCACCAATTTATACCGTCCAACTTTCAAACCATACAGAATATCCTTGCTACAAGGGTTCTTTTTTTAGCGCTGAAGATATTCAAGAAGTGATAAGCGGCTTAGAAGAAAATAATTTCTTAATGAAGCACAACGCTGTCCTTTCGGGCTACATAGGAAATCCTAACTTAGCTGAAGTTATTGCAAATACAGTAAAGAAAATGAAATCCGTAAATGATAATACTCTTTACTGTTGTGACCCAGTATTCGGTGATTTTTATGATTATCAAGAAAAAGGTGCCATTTTTGCAACCGCAGCTCACCCAAAGATGTTTTTAGAACACCTTCTACCTTTAGCAGATATTGTTACTCCAAACTTATTTGAATTATCAATTCTTACAGAACAAAATATTAATAATTATGAGCAATTAAAAAATGCTTGTGCAGTTCTTGTAGAGAAAAATAATAACCCAAATCAAATAATCGTAACTACTAGTACATCTTTTGATAAATCTAAAACAGGTATTGCTGTATTTCATAAAGATTATTTTTTTTACATGGAAACTCCTAAATATAAGGTTCAGAGTAAAGTTAGTGGTTCAGGAGATATTACCGCAGCAATGTTTTTAAGCTATATACTAAAAGGATTAGACATAAAAACTTCAATAGAAAATGTTATTAAAGCTTTAGATGGAATTTTCAAAACCACCTCAAAACTAAATACGGAAGAACTAGCTCTAATACAGGCTCAAGACTACATTAAATGATATGCAAAGATACAGCAAAATAACAAATGTCCATAAATATAAAAGAGAAATAGTCTTACTTAAAAGCCGTCCTTGCGCTTATGGTAAATGTACTTTTTGTGACTATATCCTAGACAATTCAAAAAACATAGATGAAATAAATACTATAAATTTAGAAGTCCTGAAAAATATAACTGGTGAATTTGGAGTTTTAGAAGTCATCAATTCAGGAAATATATTTGAACTTCCACACACAACAAAAACAGAAATAAAAAAAATAATAAAAGAAAAGAATATAAGACTTCTTTTTGTCGAAGCTCATTGGATGTATAAAGATCACTTACATAAAATCAAAGATCTTTTTGAAACTGAAATATTTATAAAAACTGGTCTAGAAAGCTTTGACTATAATTTTAGAGAAAACCTCCTAAAGAAAGGTTTTTATTATAACTCTGTAGAGCAATTAAGCAACCTTTATAATTCAGTATGTTTATTAATTGGTGTTAAAGGGCAAACTAAAGAAATCATAAAGAAAGATATTAAAATAGCTAAAAAGCACTTCTCACATACAACTCTTAATTTATATGTTGATAACACCACTCCTATAAAGGCTAATCCTGAGCTTAGAAACTGGTTTATGAATGAATATAAATATCTAGAAAATGATCCTCAATTTGAGATACTTTACAATATTGAAGATTTTGGAGTTGGTTCTATTTCTGATTAGTTTTTATTAGAAAGTCTAAAGCGCCTGTAACTGCAGCAACCTGAGCTAAAATACATTCTTCATCAGTAGCTCTTGGGCTATCAGGATAAACCTCTGTTGTTGTACTAAATTTAGCATCACTAAAACCAATACAGAGACCTAGTTTTTTTGTATCGTAATTTATAACACCCTCTTGCTCTATTAACTTGCCTATAATCTTTCCGTCAGCATCTGGAGGCGCAATATGAGTTACCTTTCTTACCGAATCGATTATTGCTTTTTGAAATTCAGGTTCCGGTCTTTCCGTATCACCAACCAAATAAAATCCATCAGGGACTCCATCTGCTGCATAATCAACACCATCCCTAGCAGCAAGAGCTGGTCTAAATTCACTCTCATCCGTATCTGTAGTCTCATGTAGATCTATGTGAGCTAAAAATTTAGTCCCTAGTGAACCAATATAATCAATAACCAAGCTCGACTCTTTTGCAGGACTATCTTTATAAAAAGAACGATTAGGATCTATTGCCAAAGGATTCCAACGATTTATAGTTTCATATCCCCATGGACTAATGCTTGGCAAAACTAATATATTAAATTTATCACTATATTTTTGCGCCTCATCTTTAAGAAACCTTAGTGCTCCCTGGACCCCACTTGTTTCATAACCATGAACACCTCCTGTAACTAAAATGTTTGGCTTAGAACTATCCCAATTAATAGATTTCACTGCATAAAGCTTATAATTAGATAAATATTCTAACTCACCATACTCTTCTATATTAAAATGCGCTCTAAGTTTTTCTATCTTTGAAACAACTTCCTTTTCATAAGAACGTTTTACTTTTTGTTGGGCAAACCATTCTTTCTTTTCTTTCTCTCCCCACTTTATTCCAGAGGTTCCAATTGAATAATAATTTTGAGTATCTAACATAGTGTCAATCTCTTAATCTAGTTTCTCACAATACCATTATAATATTTTTATTTATCTAACACTTATATTTGACCAGCTAATTTTTCTAATATATATTCAATCGCTAAGTTATTACTATTTAGCAGATCATGGAAAAATATCGCTTACTAATTGAGACTAATGATGAGAAAGGCCTTGTTTACAAAGTTTCAAAAACTATTTTTAAACACAATCTAAATGTTGAAAGAAACTCAGAATATGTTGATAAAGAAGAAAATAAATTTTTTATGAGAACTGTAGTTACTGGTAATTTTATTCCAGAAAAACTATTAGCCGATGTAAAAAGAGAATTACCAGAAGATGCTGAGATTAAATTAACTAATGATGACAATAAAGATATTGTAATCCTTGCAACAAAAGAAATGCATTGCCTTGGCGATCTCTTAATCAGACATACTGAAGGAAAGCTTAAAGCAAATATTAAAGCTGTTATTTCAAATCATAATAGTCTAAAAGAATTTGTAGAGAAATTTGATATCCCTTTTGAATATATTTCTCATGAGAATATATCTAGAGAAGAGCATGAAAAAAAAATTAGTCATGCTATAAATAAATATAGTCATGAATTAATAGTTTTAGCCAAATATATGAGAATTCTATCACCAAACTTTGTAAAGCTATTTGAAGGTAAATTACTAAATATTCATCACTCATTCCTACCTGCTTTCATCGGTGCTAATCCTTATAAACAAGCTTATGATAGAGGTGTTAAGATAATTGGTGCAACTAGCCACTTCGTTACAAATGATTTAGATGAAGGACCAATTATTGCCCAAGATGTAATAAGAGTAGACCATACATATTCTTGGCAAGCTATGCGAGATGCAGGCCAAAATGTTGAAAAAATAGTATTATCAAACGCCCTTGATTTAGTCTTAAGAGATCGAGTTTTTATATACAATAATAAAACTGTAATCCTCTAAATATCTAACCACTATACTACACTATTTTAGTATAGTATAAGCCAGTATTTTCAAGGCTTTCGGTACTATACAAATATTTATTTTTTTCCTATTTTATATATACAAAACTATCCCTTTGATATAAAATGTAAGTGTGTATTCATATACACAAAACTTTCAATAAAATTTATGAAATTTTAAAGTTTGATCGTTATAAACGTTTTTAATTAAAACAGGGGGAAATCATATGTTACCCACACTCTTGTCTGTTGATCTTGCTAGATGGCAATTTGGTTTAACGGCATCTTTTCACTTCTTATTTGTTCCTCTAACTCTTGGTTTGACATGGATTGTGTTTGCTATGGAGATTATGTATGTTAGAACAGGCAAGCAAGTATATAAAGATATGGTAAAGTTCTGGGGTAAGTTACTCGGAATAAATTTTGCCTTAGGTATTATTACCGGCTTAACTATGGAGTTCGAGTTTGGTACTAACTGGTCTTATTATTCACAATCAGTTGGTGACATTTTCGGTACTCCACTTGCTATTGAAGGTTTAGCGGCATTCATGCTTGAATCTACTTTTGCTGGCCTGTTCTTCTTTGGCTGGGACAAACTTAGTAAGAAGCAACATTTAGCTTCAACTTTTTGTTTAGCTATAGGCTCTAGCTTTTCAGCGTTACTAATTCTTGTAGCAAACGGATATATGCAACATCCTGTAGGCTCAGAATTCGTTGCCTCTACAATGAGGATGGAGACTATTAGCTTAGTTGATTTATTCCTAAATCATACAGCTCAAACAAACTTTGCTCACGTGGTTACTGCTGGTTATTCTACAGCTTCTATTTTTGTGGTTGGAATCAGTGCTTTTTACTTAATCAGAAATCGTGACGTTGATTTCGCTAAAAGATCTATTTCTATTGGTCTTGGATTTGGAGTAATCGCCACTTCTGTTGTTATGTATTTTGGTGACGCTAATGGTATAGATGCTTTTGAAGTTCAGCCTCTAAAAATGGCTGCCATTGAAGCTGAATGGGAAACACAAAAAGCTCCAGCCGCTTTTAATGCAGTTGCTTTCCCTAGCCAAAACAGTCAAAAAAACTATGCTGAAATTGAAATCCCAGCTGTCCTAGGTCTTATTGCAACGCACTCTACTGATATAGAAATACCAGGTGTGAAATCTATACTATATGGAAAAATGCAAGCGAATGGTGAAAGAAATCCTAACGTTGCATACTATACAACTAAAACAGGACAGACCGCTCATGCATCTCCTGAATATATAGCAGCACACCCTGATGAATTCGTAGCGATACCTTCTGCTGTTGTGATGATTCAAAAAGGAGCTCTTGCATACTCTGATCTATTAAAATGGAGAGAATCTGGTCATAAAGGTAATGAGCCAACAGGTTCTGATTATGGTTATTACACAAACCCTGACTATAGACAGTATATGGGCTTTGGTAAAATGTTAGTGCAGCCTGCTAATGAAAAATATGCTGACTCTACTATGCCTATGTCAGAAAGAATAGCAAAAGCAGCTTCAGATCAAAATCTAGTTAAAGAAGTTGCTACAAATATGGTTCCTGATGTATTTAGTATCTTCTGGTCATTTAGATTCATGGTTGGTATAGGTATCTACATGTTTGCTCTAATGGTTCTTGGACTAATTCTTTTAGCTAGAAATGCTCTAACAGAAAGTAGATTTAGCATATATGTCCTAAGAGCTATGGAATGGTCTATTCCTTTACCATTTATTGCTTGCTTACTTGGATGGTTTATTACTGAGCATGGTCGTCAACCTTGGACTGTATATAATCAGCTTCCTACTGACTTAAGCTCATCAGCGTTAACATCAGTCGATGTTGCTACATCTATGGCTATATTCTTACTTATAGATACTGCTCTATTTGCTGTGTTAATATTCCTAATGTTCAAATATGCAAAACTTGGACCGAGTAGTTTAGGTACAGGGAAGTATCATTTTGAACAAAAAAAAGAAAATAAAGAGGAGAGATAGATTATGTTATTCAGTACATTGCAAGTTATCTCTTGGTTAGTAGTTGGTGTATTAATATTTTTAGTTGCCGCTACAGTTGGCTCTGATTTTGGAGTTGGTATACTATCAAAATTTGTTGGTAAAACAGATTCAGAAAAAAGAGCAGTAATTAATGTGGCAGCTCCTACTTGGGATGGTAGCCAAGTTTGGTTTATCACAGCTGGTGGTGCCATATTCGCTATTTGGCCTCAAGTATACGCCACTAGTTTCTCTGGCTTATATATAGCTATCTTAGTTGTATTATGGGGCCTATTTTTAAGACCTCCTGCTTTTGAATATCGTAAAAAAGTAGATAATCAAAAGTGGAGAAACTTCTGGGATTGGATGCTTTTATTAGGTAGCGTTATTCCTATGGTTGTAATGGGAGTTGCTGTAGGAAACCTTTACCTTGGCTTTCCAATCGCATATGACGATACTGCCCGCTTAATTTATGGTGATATAGTTAATGGCCATTATCAATCTATGTGGATTACTTTATTTAGCCTGCTAACACCTTTTGCTTTACTATTCGGTGTATTTGCTTTAAACATGGCGTTAATGCATGGATCTACTTATTGTAAACTTAGAACTGCTGGAGTTTTAAGAGATAGATTTAGAGCTATTACCAATGTTACAACTATTATTTATATAGTATTATTTATAGTTGCTGCTATTTGGTTAATATTTATCCCTGGATATCAATATACTCCAAATGCTGATTTAGTTCACCAATCTGATGCTCTATATCAACCTTTTAGCTCAGCTGTTATTACCAGAGATCATTCTTGGTATTATAACTTCTGCCAAGCGCATATTTGGATGTGGTTTGCACCTATAATGGCTGTTGTTGGGGCTTTATTCATCATTAAATTTAACAAGCAAGATAAAGATTGGTCAGCATTTTTAGCTAGTTTAGTCTCTATTCTTGGAGCTGTTTTAACAGTTGGATTTGCATTATTCCCATTTGTTATGGCATCAAGCTCTGGTGATTACCAATATAGCTTAACTGTTTGGAATGCTAGTAGTAGCCAAACTTCTCTTATAGGAATTCTAGTTGCAGCGGTTGTTGTTCTTCCTATTATTTTCTCTTACACATTCTTTGTATATAAGAAAATGTGGGCAAATGGGCGTAGAATATCAGCTGAAGAAGTTGAACAACATTCTCATGATATGTATTAATATAAGGAGATTAAATATATGTTTTATTTAGCTTGGATAAGCGCTGCGTTTTTAGCAGTTGGTGTTGGTTGCTTTGTAGCAAGTCGAATTGATAAAAAAGAAGATAATAAGTAAATTTTAACCACACTCATCTTTCTAATAATTCTATCAAAGCAATATGTAAAATAAATTACACTAGACCTATGGGATCTACATCAAAATAAACTTTTATAACTTTATTTTCACTAATTTCCAAAAGCCTTCTTACATAATTGATAAAACTATTTATATCTTTTCTTTCTGATGCTGTTATCAATAAACTATATTTATAAATATTATTTTTTTTAAGATGTGTTGCTGGAAGTGGCTTTGTAATAAAAATATTTTCACAACTACTTACAGTATCATATAAGTTATTTAAAAAATTTAACACATCAGCTTCTTTTTTTGCTTCAGCAATTATTTGTGCTTGATATGTATATGGCGGATAATTAAGAGCCTTTCTCTGTTCTAATAAATAATCTAAAAACTCCAAATAATCAGTTTGTATGAGCTTCTGTAAAATTGGGTTTTCTGGTTGATAGGTTTGCAGTAACACACGACCTTCTTTGTCACCTCGACCAGCCCTACCTGCCACTTGAATAATCAATTGTGCATTTTTTTCAACTGCATGAAAATCTGTACTGTAAAACCCTGCATCAGCGTTAATTAGCCCAACTAAAGTAATATTTTCAAAATGATGACCCTTAGCTACCATTTGTGTACCAACTATAACATCAATTTTATTATTAGTTATTTCATCAATTATTTTATCTAAATCTCTATTATTTTTAATATTCTCTCTGTCAAACCTTACTATCTCATTGTAAGGAAATTTCTCTTTCAAAGCAGACTGAATTTTCTCAGTACCAACGCCATAAGGAAAAAGCTCTGTAGAGCTACAGCTATTGCACTGTATAACTATCTGTCTTTTATCTCCGCAAAAATGGCAAGCCAAATATTGATTAGGATATGTATGTAAAGTATATGGCTTATCACATTTTTTACACTCAACAGCCTCTCCGCAACTATTACATACTAATGCTTTTGCATATCCCAACTTATTCACAAAGAGTAAAGATTGCTCATGCTTTTGAATATTTTTTTCTAAGAGAGAAACTAAAATATTGCTTAATCCATTGCTGACTATAGCTGACCTTAAATCTATGATTTTTACCTGAGCAGGCGCATATTTTGAAACCCTTTCTGTAAGCTTTAATAGATTATATTTTTTATTAATAACATTATAATAACTCTCTATTGATGGTGTAGCACTTCCCAAAATTATAGGAATATCTGCAAATTTAGCTCTCAATATCGCTAAGTCCCTTGCACTGTAACGAATAGTCGATGTTTGTTGCTTAAACGAATTATCATGCTCTTCATCAACCACAATTATTCCTAGATCTTTAAAATCAGCTAACACTCCACTTCTAGTCGCTATAACAATATTCGCTATACCTTTTTTTATATAGTGCCAGTTTGTTAATCGATCGTTTTCTGTCAGCTTTGAGTGAAGAGAAACAATATTTTGATTAGAGAATCTATCTTTAAACCTTTTTAAAGTCTGTGGTGTTAAATTTATTTCTGGTATTAAAACTAGCGCTTGTTTTCCTTCACTTACATAATTCTGAATGGTCTGTAAATAAACTTCCGTTTTACCACTACCCGTAACCCCATATAATAAAAAAGTATTAAATCTATTGGTCTTTAAAAGACTATTTAAGACTTCTAACTGTTCATTTGTTAATTTCTTATTATTTTCTTTTGTCTTAGAACTTGGTATTAAAGCTTTTATTCTTGTGCTTTTAACTAAAATATTCTTATTTAATAAAGCTCTTATAATGCCATCTGAATATCCTAAATTCTTAATTTCATTTAATAAATAAGTATTATCTCCAATCTCTTCTACTAATAGTTGTTGCTTAGCTGTTAATTTTATATTTGATAATATATCTATATCTACAGATAAGAAAGTTTCCTCTTTTGGATTAACAATTTCCTTTTTAAAATAATCATTCGGTAAGGCTAATTTTATTACACTATATAAATCTGAATGATAATACTTTGCTGTCCATTCTATTAGTTTTTGAATGTCTTTACTTATTAAGACGTTATCATTATCTAAAACTCTGATTATGCTTTTAATCTTTGAGGGATCATAGTTTACTTCCACATTAATATCAGTAATAAAACCTATAAGTTTTCTATTACCAACAGGAACTAAAACTCTTTGAAATAATTTTATTTCGGTATCTATTGAATAATCTAACAAGTAAAAAGGAGGAACAGCTAGAGCAACTTTGACTATCATTATTTTTCAGTATTAACTTTACCGTATTTATGCCAGAAATAAAAACCATATACAGCTGTTAAAAAGAAGATAAAGTTTTGTATAACTTGGCCATATAACTCTTGATCATACATAACAACCACAAAGTATAGATCTGAAATTATCCAGATCACCCAATTTTCCATAAACTTTTCTATTGTCATTATAATTGCAGCAAAGGTAATACCTGTTAAAAGACCTGTAGAGACTATATCTTGAGAGCTTGTAATATAATTAAAGCCTATAGAAAATATACATAGCAATATTATGTAAAATATATATCTTACATAATCAAAAGGTCTCATCCATTTAACATTAGCAAATTCATTTGTAACACCCTGCTTATACCAGCTATACCAACCATAGCTAAAAAACACAACATAAACAGTTTGTAATAAAACTAATGAATATATTCCTTTATATGCAAATAAAACTAATAAAAGTACAGCTCCAACGATACCTAAAGACCACGACCATATTTTTAATCGAGCAAGATAAAAAGTATAAAGAACATTGATAATAAGAGCAGACCAATCCAAAAACTCTAACATATTAACCTCTTTATCTATTAGAAACAGTCGTAAACTTTTATATTTAGATTTTTCTGTAATTCTACTTTGATCTGATTTATTTTCCTAATATTACTTGTTTTAAAATTTAATGTATCAACAAACAAATTATAAACTTCTAATAATTTCAAATTTTTAATATCACAGTTTAAATAACATATTTCATTAGAATCAATTCTAATGATATTAGCATCATCTAATCTATGCAAAACTAATTTAACTTTATCATAATCAGCTATAGCAAGTTTCGAATATAGTTTTGAAAGAGCAACTCCACCTTTAAGCATTCTTTGGTGCTCATAAAGCTCTCTTAAAAGATTTATAACTATAGTTAAGTTATCTCTTTTTACCTCTTTAGTAAAATGAACGTTTACTGAAAGTAATTCTAAACCTTTCATCATTACAGCCCCGACCAATGTAATGTGCCAGGTGATAAAAACCCAAAGAATAAAAATAGGTATCAATGATAATGAACCATATATCACTGAATATGTTGGAACATAAAATATATAAAGAGAAAAAAGTCTTTTTGCTATTGTGAAAACTACGGCCACAAATAAAGAAGCTATAAAGGCTGATCTTGAGCTTACTTTTGTATTAGGTAATATCCTATAAACAACAAAAAATGCCGCCACGAGAAATAAGAAAGATGTGAAATTTATTATATACTGTTCGACTCCCATATCTGTAACTACCCATGACATCGAGAGTAGATAAGTACTAGAGATAAATACAAAGCCAAAAAATATTGGCCCTATAGTCATTAAAGCCCAATATACTAAAAAGCTTTGTAAAATACTTCTAGCTCTTTTAACATAAAAGATTTTATTTAAAATAATTTCTAAGTTCTTTATCATAAAGAAAATAATAGCTAATAAGAAAATTACCGAAAGTATTGGTAATGAAGATACTTTTCTCGATAAAGAAACTATATAATCTTGAACGGTAGATGCTGTCGAAGGTAGCATATTATCAAATATAAACTGTTGAATTTTTTGAGACAGCGGAGTAAATACTTCAAAAGTATTTAAAATATTTATTATAATTAAAAAAGTAGGAACAAAAGCAAATAGACTTGTAAGAGTAAGAGCTGAAACAGCAGTAGGACATTCCTTTTTGAAGTACTCTTTAAATACCCAAGTCCAATAATTTTTAAAAATTAAAATATACTTTTTTAAAAGTGCTGTATTAGGCATAATGGAAGTGCAATGAAAAACATATTAATACTATACTATACACAAGGTGGAAGTACAAAGAAAATGGCTGAAACTATCGCTTTAGGTGTTGAATCAGCTGGTGCTAATGCCATTCTTAGAACTGTGCCAAATATTTCTCATAATACAGAGCAAACTGAGCCAAAGATACCTAAAGATGGTGATCTATATGCAACTAAAGAAGATATTGCTAACTGTGATGGCATAATAATTGGTAGTCCAGCATATTTTGGTAATATGGCAGCAGCTTTAAAATTTTTCCTCGAAAAACATAGTGATTTATGGTTCAAGGGAAGCTTAATTGGTAAACCAGCTGGCTTTTTTACTTCTGCCTCTAGTATGCATGCTGGTCATGAAAGCACTTTATTATCGATGATGATTCCTTTTCTACATCATGGTTGCCTTATCACAGGGATACCATATAGTGAGCAAGCTTTAGAAAAAACTAAAACAGGTGGTACTCCTTACGGAGCTTCTCATCTAAATACTTTCTCTCCGCAAAAAACGCTATCTGATGATGAAATAAAAATCTGTAAAACCCTTGGCAAAAGGATAGCTGAAATAGCAAAAAAACAATCAAACTAAATAAAGGAGTATGAAAATGAAAACATACTTTATCATTTTACTTTCTTTAATAAGCCTATCATTAACAGCATGTTCATCAACTTCTGAGCCAACTTATTCTGGAAACTCTATTGGTCAAGTATCTAATGTAGAATCCGGAACCATAATAGCTATAGAAAAGGTAAATATTAAAGGCACTCATGAAACAGGTGAAAGAGCCGGAGCTATCGCAGGTGGTTTAGGTGGCGCTTTTGCTGGTGGCGGCAGCATGTTAACACATATTGCAGGATCTATTGGTGGAGCTGTAGTTGGTGGACTAGCTGGAGCAGCTACACAAGATGTCTTAACATCTGGTGAAGCATATCAGTTTATAATTAAAAAACCTTCTGGCCAGACTATATCAGTACTACAAACAGATGATAGCAATTTAAAAGTTGGAGATAATGTTACTATTTTACTATCTGGAAATAATACAAGAATTATTTCTAGTAACCCTACAACAAAAACAGATTCTACGCCTAATTAAATAAAGTCACAAAACTATCTATATCTTCTCGGGCTGTGCGATAATTATTTACTACGGCACCTTTATCTTCATATCCAAGAGAAACTCCAAAAAGTAAAACAAAATCATCATATCCTAACTCTTCTTTTACTATTTCTGGATACTGTCCCAAAGATGCTTGTGGGCAAGTAGCTAAGCCAAGTTCATTTGCAGCCAACATAACTGATTGTAAAAGCATACCACAGTCAATATATGCGCTTGCTCCAGTATTTGAGTATTTGAAAAAGAATAAAGTTACAGGTGCATCAAATGATAAATAATTCTTCTTCCATTGCTCCATTCTTTTTTCTTTATCATCTCTTTTTATATCTAAAGCATCATATAAAGCAGCTCCACATGCAATTGCTCTAGCTTTTAATTCTCCCTCTAAAGCTCCACCCTCATATTCATATTCCATTTTAGGTTTTTGTCCACTTTCGAAGGCTTTTAATATTCTCTTGGTTACTTTTTTCTGCTTTTCTCCGCTTACTACAGCTATTTTCCAAGGCTGTGTGTCTTTAGCTGAAGGAGTCCACTTAACAGCATCAAACATTTTTTCTAAAGTTTCTTTAGGTATATCTTTATCTAAAAAAGCCCTGACTGACTTACGTGTTTTTAAAGATTCAATAACTGTCATAAAATAAAATTATAAATTTTACTAATAATAAAATTTTAACGAAGATTTATAATAAATAATATGTCTATACATACACTTTTCTTATTTCTCGCAATATCTTAAGTTTTTATCACAGAAAATAAATGTTACTCTAAATCTGAGAATACTTTTCATTTCATATCCCAAAGGAGAGTTTTATGAGAGTTGAATCAGATAGCATGGGAAAAATTGAGGTTGCTGATAATTATTACTGGGGAGCTCAAACCCAAAGATCTTTACAATACTTTTCTATAGGTTCAGACTTAATTCCAAAAGAAGTTATAAAAGCTATGGCTATTGTAAAAAAAGCCTCTGCCATAGCCAATAATAAGCTAAGAATACTGCCTAAAAATAAAAAAGATATTATAGTCAAAGTAGCTGATGAAATAATAGAAGGAAAACTTAATAATCATTTTCCTCTCCATGTTTGGATGACAGGAAGTGGAACTCAATCTAACATGAATGTTAATGAAGTCATTTCAAATAGAGCTATTGAGCTATTAGGTGGAAAAATGGGAAGCAAAGACCCTATCCATCCAAACGATGATGTAAATATGTCTCAATCATCTAATGATGCTTTTCCTACAGCAATGTACATAGCTACAGCTTATGAAATAAAAAATCAACTGCTCCCAGCTGTTGAATATATGTTCAAAGATCTAAATAAAAAAGCTAGAAAATGGAGAAATATAACAAAAATAGGTAGAACACATATGCAAGATGCCGTTCCCTTAACTTTAGGACAAGAGTTCTCTGGCTATGCCGCTCTATTAAAAAAAAATATTCAAAGAATTAAACATTCATTACACGATGTATATGAGTTAGCTTTAGGCGGTACAGCAGTCGGAACTGGTTTAAATGCGCCGGAAGGTTTTTCTGAAAAAGTTGCCAAACACATATCTAATATTACTAACCTGCCTTTTGTTTCAGCTAAAAATAAATTTGAGGTTCAGGGATCTCATGATGCTTTAGTTGCTATTATGGGTCAACTAAAAACATTAGCTAACTCCTTATTTAAAATTGCTAATGACATTAGAATACTTAGCTGTGGCCCTAGAGCTGGTCTACACGAACTTTTACTTCCTGAAAACGAGCCTGGGTCATCAATTATGCCAGGAAAAGTAAATCCTACTCAATGTGAAGCAATGGCGATGGTTGCTGCTCAAGTTATTGGATATGATGTGGCTGTTGGTATTGGTGGAAGTTCTGGTTATCTAGAAATGAATGTTTACAAGCCTTTAATGATTTTTAACATAATTCAGTCAATAAAAATATTATCCGACAGCTGTATTAATTTTACGAAATATCTTTTAGAAGGAATGGAACCAAATAAAGCTAAAATAGATTATTATCTCAAAAACTCTTTAATGCTTGTTACAGCTCTAAGTCCCGTTATAGGATATGATAAAGCCTCTAAAATGGCTCATTATGCTGATCAAAAAAATATCTCTTTAGCAGAAGCAAATAAATACCTAAAATTTTTATCTGAAGATGAATTTAAGAAAGTAGCTAATCCATACAAAATGACTAAAGGTGGAATATTATAAAGTATTTTATTCTTGTCCAGTAATATCAAATACTTTAACGTTAATTCCCAAGGTTTCGGTTCCTCCACCTCTATAGATAGTTCCTGAAGTTGGTGTAGCGTCTATATAGTTACGTCCACAAGCAATTCTAATATGATCTGTATTAACCTCACAACCATTTGTTGGATCATAACCAACCCAGCCAACCCATGGTAAATAAACTTCTACCCATGCATGTGTTGCATCACTCATTTGAGTGTTTTCATATTTACCGCCGTTAAATATATATCCAGCTCTATATCTTGCTGGTATACCTAAAAGCCTTGATAGGCATATAAACAAGTTCGAGAAATCCTGACAAACACCCTCTCTTGTTATATATACATCATAAGCTGTAGTACCAAAGTTTGTTGCATTAGGAACATATTTATATTCATAATATATAGTCTTATTTATATCTTCTAAAACAGATATAACATCACTATTATTCCTTTTTACAAAACTAATAGCATATTCCATTAATTCTTCTAATTGAGTCTCAGGGAGTTCTGTTGGTAATAAATAAGGCGTCATCATCTGTCTTTGCCAAGGCATCCAAGGAAGTGGCATCGTTGTACGACGATGCACAGAATTTTTCTTTAATGGACAAGAGCTTAGTGCAATTTTTGACTCCATTTTTATAGTAAGCTCTTTATAAGGCTCATTTGTTTTAAAGAAAGTCACTTCATTATCAAAAACATCTTTGTAATGCTCACTATCACATTCAACAGATACTTTTAATGAATAGTCTATTATCTTTTGATTTGAATCCTCAACAGGTCTCATTCTAATAGAATGTTTACTTAAATTAACTGCTTGAAGATAGCTGTAGCTAGTCTCATGAGTCACATGCAATATTCTTGGTGGCGCAGATAAATTTCTATTAACCCTAACTATCTCATCTTTTTGCAAAATAGGTAATTCGCTATTTTCCCTAGGGGCATTAAAATTATTTAAATTATTATTAGTTGTGCCTGGGAAATTATAATTATAGTTTAGCGCATCACTACTCCAGATCACTAGCCCTCTAGAAACAACAACCATTTTCCCTGGCTCTAATTTCCTCCAATCCCCAGTATTTTCAGAATAACTAGTAGAGAAAATCATATATGTTCTCAAGGAGTCATCATTTGCACCTGTAGAGATATACACTTTATTTAAATTCAAATAGCAGTAATTACTTGGTGGAAAAAATCTAGAATAATATATCGGATTATAGTCATCAACATCTTGGTATATTATTGTATTTTCACCATTGGATATGAATAAATTGGCCTGACCTGTTTCATTTATTTTTTTTAATAAGTCATATGCAAAATAAAGACCATCAACATCTAACTCTCTAATATTATTTTTCTTTAGCTGAGATAAAAACCAGCATAAAATATATTCTGAATCCGTTGTCCCTACCGGCTCAAAATCATTAGCATCTAATGTTAGTGTGTTTTTGTATCCATGATTCAGATCCCCGTTATGTACAAGAGTCCATTCTTTTCCAGCATATGGCTTAACGAATGGCTGAATATTTAAATCAGTCCGAGATTGATTAGTATCATAAATATGCCCAAGAAATGTATTTGATAAAAAATTAGAGTTTTTCTCAAACATTGTTTTTAGTGCATATACATTATCTACTTGTGTATCTTTTATCACAGTAGCAGCATTATAATTTGTATGGTACCAACCCACTCCCCACATAAAATCTTTATCAAACTTTAAGCTTGGATTAGGGTTATAAAAACCAATCCTAGGAGTAATGGGGCAGTCTGAAGATATAGCAATAATTTTACTAAGCATACTTTAGGCCTTAATAATTTTATATAAATAATTCGTAGAGAATATTTAAGATGATTTTTCACCTTATATTAAGAAGGAATTTTACACTTTTATAGGAAATTATTCATCATTTTCTAACATGGCTACATAATAGCTAACATCTGCAACGAAAAACTCTTTTGATATACATGAAGATAGTTCACTTAATTTATCTATTACATGTGTAACGAAATTATGAATATTTTGCAATAACTCCTCTATTGGAGTTTCTTCAATATAGTCAACAATTTCTGTTAATCTTTCTTTTGATTCTGATCCAACGTCTGAAGTTCCTCTAGACATTTTCTTCAAAATAAATAGTGCGTCCTTAAGGCAAAAAGGTATTGTCCTAGGATAATCACTCTCTCTTAATAAGAACTTAGCAACATCTGCTCTTGTCAACTCAAGCTCAGACTTCCTCATAAAAGCATCATTTGACATACTATAAAGTAACATTTCTTGCCAATATTGGGATTCACTCATTGATTTGTGCATAGACCCTAAATTTATATTTCTATGATAGTAAACATCGCCTAATCTTAGTGTAAAATCAGCCCTTTCTATAAGCATCCCTAACTTCATGAAATTATATGGATCATCTCTTAAGATAAAGTTGTGATAATATCCTATCCATGTAAAACAGAATTTAATTATTCTTTTACCAAAGTTTAAAAGGTCTATCATAGAAATCTTTTGAGTCTCTGGATTACTTATCCATAACCAAATCTCATTCATCTCTTCCCACATATCTGCAGAAATTAAATCTCTAACAATTCTTGCATTCTCTCTAGCAAAAGAAAATGAAGCATAAACTGAAGAAGGATTTTCTTTATCCCAAATTAAAAACTCTTGGATTTTTCTGCTATTTGTTTTAGCTTCTTTTCCATATTTTTCAATAAAAAGTTTCTCTCCTCCTGTAACAATTACTAAAGGAAACCAAACCTCTTTTGCATCTTTAAAAGTTTCTAACTCAACGTTATACGCTACATCTATAGCATTTGTTAGCATCAGAACTCTTTCAATATTTCTACTTAACCAAAAACAGTTTTCAGCCGTGCGAGAAATCATTTGTCACCCCCTAAAACCCAAGTATCTTTAGAACCGCCACCTTGACTAGAATTTACAACATAAGAACCTTCTTTAAGAGCTACTCTTGCTAAGCCTCCTGGTAAAATCCACGTTTCCTTTCCAGTCACTAAAAATGCTCTTAAATCAACTCTTCTAGGTACAACTTTACCATCAATAAATGTCGGGCTTGTCGATAATTCAACCAACGGTTGAGCGATATAAGCTCTTGGCTTAGCTTTTATTTTATTTACAAACTCTTGGCATTCTTCCTGAGTTGCTTGAGGTCCAATCAACATACCATAACCACCTGAGCCATTAGCCTCTTTAACAACAAGTTTATGGATGTTATTTATAACATAAGCTCTATCTTTTTCTTCACTACAAAAATAAGTTTTTACTTGAGCAAGTAATGGCTCTTCTTTTAAATAGTAACGAATCATATCATGAACGTATGGATATATTGCTTTATCGTCAGCAATACCATTACCTACAGCATTAGCTAAGACAACATTTCCAGCTATATATGCTTTCATTATTCCTGGAACACCAAGCATACTTTCTGGATTAAAAAATTCAGGATCTAAGAATTTATCATCTATTCTTCTATATATAACTGATACTAATTTAGGACCTTTTGTAGTTTTTAGATACACATGATCATCATGAACAAATAAGTCTGAGCCTTGTACCAATTCACACCCCATCTTCCTAGCTAAATAACTATGCTCAAAGTATGCGGAATTATACTGACCAGGAGTTAGTACTACGGTTAGACCTCTTTGTTTCTTGCCATTTACTTCTTTTGTTGGAGAAATACTTGCCAAAGCTTTTCTTAACTCTGTTGGATAATCTAGAACTCTTTTTACATTTAAGTCAGAGAAAACTTCAGGAATAGCTTTGATTAAAGATTGACGGTTCTCTAATACGTAAGAAACGCCAGATGGAGTTCTAACATTATCTTCTAGAACCATAAATCCATTTTCATCTTTAATAAGATCTAACCCTGCTATATGACAATAAACACCATGAGGAGGTTTTATTCCTCTCATTTCAGGTAAATATTCATCTGATGACTCGATTAACTCTCTAGGAATCACACCATCCTTAAGTATATTTTGATCCCCATAAATATCATTTAAAAAAGCATTAAGTGCTTTTAATCTCTGTTTTAATCCTTTTTCTAACTGAGTCCACTCTTCTTCTGAAATTATTCTAGGAATTAAGTCAAAAGGAAATATCTTTTCAGTACCTTGATTATCGCTATAAACAGTAAATGTAATACCACTTTTCAAGAAAGAAGCATCAACAAATTTCTGCTTTTCATATAACTTATTAGCTGAAAAACTACCTAGCACCTCTACAAAAGGGGCTACTTCACTCCTAATAATTCCCTTACTTAAGAATATTTCATCATATACATTTTCATAAGGATTATAATTACTAAATACACCTTTATTTTTACCCATATGCAAGCTGGACCTCCTAAGCTAAAAACCTAAAAAAAATTATAGCACATATCTTATTTTAAGTGGTTAGAAAAAATATTGACTTATATAAAAAAAGACCTATAATTTGATCTTTCCCCGTTAAATAAATTACTTTAACGGCAAAAAACAATATAATTTTAACGTTAAAAGGAGGCAATAAAATGACACAATTATCAAAAATATTAGCTAAAAGACCTTCTTTATCTAAATCTTTTAGTAAGAAAGTCTCTCTAAATAGCTTTGTGAAAACAACAGATTTAAATAGTTCTAGCTCTAAAGATAATCAGAAAAAATAATCTTAATCTACTTTAAACTCTCCACATCTACCTATTTATATATTAAAATAATGCTTTTAAAGAGGTCTACTTAGATAAGAAATGTTAAATAAGAAATTAATACTTACATACTTTGTCTGTATAATACTCATTTTTAATTCCGGATGGATAGATAGTATAGTTCTATATAAATCTTTTGGTGCCTCTGTTGCAGCGATGACTGGAAACTATAGAATTCTAGGGCATAGCATATCAGACTCAGACTGGGTATTTGCTTACCATGTAATGGTTCTTATCATAGGTTTTATAATAGGATCAGCTATAAATGGAGCTATTATAAAACAAGACAGCTACATCATTTCCAAAAATCATACAAAAGCCTTAGTTTTGCAAAGCTACATAGTCCTTATGGGTGCTATTTTTATTGACATTCACCACAATCACATAGTTATTGATGATATATTCTTAGCTGTATCTATGGGTATGCAAAATAGCTTTACAACATTGTTTTTTGGTGGATTCGCTAGAACGACTCATATGACAGGCACAACAACAGACCTTGGCATAGAAATAGGAAGAGCACTAAATGGTCGCTTTGAAAATATATGGAAAATCCCTTTCTTTACTATATGTATTATTGTTTTCACATTAGGTAATGCTGCTGGAGTAATATGGGTTAGGATTTCTGGAGACCTTTTTACTTTAATGTTATTCCCTTCAATACTTTTACCGATATTTGTTGGGATGGTAATACTGTTTATGTATAAAATAACAAAAAAAAGTGATAATTTAAGATAACAACAAATAATTCATTGGTGAATCTGGACACTGTCCAACTCCACACTCTAAAAAGGTTAAAACTATATTTAAAGCAATTGTCAAAACATAAAGCCAAATGATAATATTTCCTATTTTTGTCATAAGGCTTTTTTCAGGAACATCATATTTATCATCTAAATATAACGTAACTAAACAGTTCCATGCAATAGCTAATCCAGCTATAACTACTACCCATGTATACAAGTGTAGCCCAAAAACTGCATCTCCATAAAAGCCGCTACCTGGCTCTATATGAATAAGAACTTGTCTGACAGCAAAAATCATTGTGAACAAACACGCAAATGTTGACACCGCATAATATCTTGATTTATTACCAAACTTCATATTCATCATATAGCCAATGCCTATAGCCATAATCCCTGCTCTTTGAAGCAAGCATAATGGGCATGGTAATTCATGAAGTATAATTTGGATTACTACAGCTCCTAAAGAAATACCGGTAATACCAAGCAATCCAAGAGCACTCAACATATAAGATTCATTTCTTTTAAAAGCTTCTGTCATATTTACTACCTCTTAATATTGCAGACCTAAAGGATCTGTAGCATGATGTATAAATTCTAGCTCAAGAACTAATATTGTAAGCAAGAAAAAAAGAACGGCCCACCTATTTTTTTTTATTAAAATACATATAGCTGTTATAAATAACATAAGAAAGTTTAAAACCATGATGATTTCTCCTTAGCCTCTTTACTGCAATCAATTATATTTATCTTACTAAGCTCTTTCCATGAGTCTTTTGGACATTTTTCTGGTCTAGATTCTGGCATACAGTACCCACTCCATCCTCTCATATTTTCAACTTGAAGACATTTTTTAAAACCTTTAACACTTAAATAGCCAGGTGTTTGAGTTGCTGGATTATTCCCTACTAATGTTTTTTCTTGATCAACTGTCATCTGTTGCGCTGCTGAAGTACTTGTATCGTCTGCTGCAAATACAAAACCTATACCACTTATGAACATAGTTATTATTAAACCAATTTTAGAAACTTTCTTCATTATCGTATCTCTCTATTATTGATATTCTTAATTATCAGTATAAATACTATTATATTTTTTTTCTAGATACTCTATATAATGATTAGGATTCAAATATTCTCCTGATAGATTGTATATAATTTCATCCGCTGTTTTTAATGAGCCATATTGATGAATATTTTCATTCAGATACTTTAAAATACTACTTAACTCGCCTTTCTCTAAACATTGATTAATATCAATTTTTTCATTCATCGCACTAAATATTTGAGAGGCATAAACAGTTCCTAGCGCATAAGTTGGAAAATATCCAAATAATCCTGCTGACCAGTGAACATCTTGCAATACCCCTTCTTTGAAGTTTCTTGGGCTTATTCCCAAATATTCTTCATATTTACTATTCCATAAAGTCGGTAGATCACTTATTGAAATATTTTTCTCAAAAATTTCCTTCTCTATCTCATAGCGAATTAAAATATGTAAGGGATAAGTTAACTCATCAGCTTCTACTCTTATAAACCCAGGCTCAACACAATTTATTCCTTTATAAAACTCATTCAAGGACACTTTTGATAAGTTATCTGGGAAAATACTCTGAAGATTTGAATACTGATTTATCCAAAAGGATTTGTTTTTACCAACTAAATTCTCGTAAAATCTAGACTGAGATTCGTGGATGCCTAATGTTACCCCCGTCCCAAGAATAGTATTGTAAATATTATCGCCTATATTTTGCTCATACATAGCATGACCAGTTTCATGGATTGTACTAAAAATAGATGACGCAAATAATTTTTCCATATAACGCGTTGTCATTCTTACGTCATATTTATTAAAATTTAACGTAAATGGATGTGCACTCTCTTTCAATAATCCACTATCAAAATCAAACCCCAAGTATTTTGCTACATCTCTAGAAAACTGCTTCTGTTTTTCAACAGAATAACCTTTTTTTAAAAAGTCGACTCTGACTTGAGACTGTTTCTTTATTTTATCTAACAAGGGAACTATTTTTTCTCTTAATCCATTAAAAAAAGGATCTAGCTTTGCTACTGTCATCCCTTCCTCATAATCATCTAACAGCACATCATAAGGATGATTAACATAGCCTATATAATTTACATATTTTTTTTGATACTTTATTATTTTTTCAAGATATGGTGCAAATGTAGCGAAGTCATCATTCTTTCTTGCTTCTGCCCAAATATTCTGAGCTTGAGATATTAGTTTTGTATATTCAACATATTCTTGCTTTGGAACTTTATTTAACTTAACCTTATCTTTTGTTGTTAAGTAAACAATGCGCTTACTAACTTCATCTAAATCACCAATATCTTTATTTAAAACTTGTAAGCTTTTATCAAGCTCTTCTGAATTCATTATTTCATAAATTTTTTGAGAGAAGAAGCCTATAACCTCTGACGTCGTATTAACTGAATTTTTTGGAGCTCCTGTCTCTAAATCCCAATGCATTAACGAAATTGCATGATTATATTTTTTCTTCTCACTTAAAATATTATTTAAACTTTTTAATGCTTGTTTTGTATCCATACTGTTTTTTAATTTCCTTTCATTTTTGCTTTTCTTTCAGCAGTTAATACTCTTCTCAAAAGAGTATCATAAATAGGGGTTTGATGATGTATATACGTAACCATTGAGGCGCTAAAGCACGTTATCATAAGAGGTAACAATAGCTGATAATTCCAAGTCATTTCTATAACTAAAACTATCCCCGTTAAAGGAGCTCCAACAGTAGCGGTAAATAAAGCACTCATGCCAGCCACAGCAAAAACTTCTGGTGCAATATTATACTGGGGAAAAAGATTAGTAACTATTATTCCAAATGCTAAACCAAAAACTGTACCTAAGGCAACCATTGGTGCAAAAATACCACCTGAAACTCCGGTTCCATAAGATACGATAACCCCAATAAATCTTAAAATTATTAGAATTATTAAGCCTTTTAGGGTTAAGTTATCACTAAATGAGTTTGCTATAACCACATAACCCCCACCTACAGCATTTGGCATAAGCACAACACCCACACCAAACACTATACAAATTGAAACAACAGATACCCAAAACCGTCTTCTTGATCCATTTGCGAAAAAATCTGCTACTTTGATAAGACCTTTACTAAACAATAATCCAAAATAACCAAATATTGCTCCTAACACTAAAAACAACCATAGTGTGTTTTGAGGAACTGATGAAAAAGTTTCTACCTTGATAGCCGGAGGGTTACCAACCATCATCCTAGAAACAATAATACTTACTATAGTTGTAATAATTACACATTTTATTGCAGTCACACTAAATCTAAACTTTCTATTCATCTCCTCAATCACAAAAACAATTCCTGATAAAGGTGTGTTAAATGCTGTTGCTAAACCAGCACTAGCACCCGCAGATATTAAGGCATTTGCATATTTTTTTGTTAACTTGAATCTATCAATAAATATCTGAGAAATAACTGCTGACATATGAACTGTCGGACCTTCTTTTCCAAGACTCAAACCAGATCCAAGAGAAAAAATACCACTAACAAACTTAACTGGAGCAACTCTTGGTCTAAGCTTACGACATCCTTTTAATGCACCTTCAACCTCATGAATACCACTACCACCAGCCTCTTTAGCGAATTTTTTTACAATCCAAATTGAGATACAAACCATAATAGTTGTTATAAAAATAGATAAGATAATTTCCAACCAAACGTTACCGTTAGCCAATTTAAATATCTCTTTTTTTAACTCAAATATTTTATCCAGTGCTAACTGAAATGAAGTTCCAACAAAGCCTATGATAAGTCCGCATAAAGCTCCTAAGAAAACAAGAACCCATATGTGCCTATGTTGCGTATAATACCTATCTAGGATTTTGTAAATGATAAATTTCATAAAAACAGCGCTAATGTCTGCAAATAATATTTGAAATTATACATCTAAAATATTACAAAAGAAGTTTTTATACCTAAAGTTTAACTTCTAACTAAATTACCACTTATCTGATCAGCAATTTTTGCAGAAAGTTTTTCATCCCCCAAAATGCCATATCTGATTGTTATACTTGTTAATTTTGGTCCCAATAATTCTATAGTAACAGTAATTTTGTCAGAATCATTTTTTGTCTCTGCAGTAACTGTAGCACTTTCAGACCCAATTGACTTATCTTTAAGTGTATAAAAGCTTGAGTTTGTTTGAAATGTTTTTATTGTTGCACTATACACATCTCTCATTGTATTAGGAACTTCAATTACATAATTACCATCCTGATAATAATAAACTCCTCCTGCAGCTAAAGCAGCTCCTCCAATCAATATAGCAGCCGTAATACAACTATTTAGAGAAAATGCTACAAGAAAAGCAAAAAACACTAAGCATATTTTTTTCATAATGCTCTTAACAATTTATTAATTAAAGTTTTGAAACGGAAACTACATTTTTTTGAATCTCATCCATCAAGGTCGAAGATTGAGCTTGATCACCAAAATGGCCAAATTTTATAGAAACTTTCGAAGCACTACTATCGAGTTTATCTATATCAACATAAAAGTCTGTAGAATCTAACTTTGTAGCGCCAATAATTTCTGCATTTGAATCAATAAGTGATTTAGATACCAACACATAGGAATCATTAGATTTCACAGCTTTTAATGCAGCATTATAAACCTGGGTAATACTACCTTTGACATTCATAGTATATGTACCATCAAGATATGCTTTTGTTCCATCTCCAGTAACTGCAGCCGTAATACAACCACTTAAAGATAATATTGATATCCCTATAAATACTACATAAACAAACTTACTAAGTTTCACCATATTCTCCACAAGCCTTTAAAGCGCTGGTTCTATATTTACTTTATCAACATTAAAGTTATTTAAATTCTTTTTAATAATTGGGATCAATGCTGATGATCTTATTTCATCTCCACCTTGCCCATATTTTATTCTAATCCTTGATGAATCATCAGATATTTTACCAATTACAATATATAAATACTCTGAACTCTCTACACTACTTTGGGCTTTAATCAAAGCCGATTTATCATTTATTTTATTTACACTTATAACATAAGGATTTCCTTGATAATCATAAGTTTGCCCAGTTTCTATCACTCTTAATGTTGCATCATAAACTTGCTTCACACTACTATCTATATTGACAGTGTAATTTCCTTGTTCATATGTAGCATCCGTTTGATCAGTAGTTGCACAGCCACTTATAAAAAGAAAAAACCCTAAAATAGCGATTACAATTATTTTACTAACCCTCATAAGAGACTCCTTCAAAAAAACAAAAAATCAAATTAAATAAACCTTTTATATTATATAGCCTTGATAGATCTCAATGCAATAATTTAATTGCTATAAAAACTGATTTAGAATAAGCTAAATATGAGAGTTTTCTCATATTTTCTTTTTTAAAACTAATAGGAGAAAAGTAATTATGCATAAGCAGAAAATAACGTCTTTAGCTCTAATAATTTGGTTCACATGTGCTTTCTTTTATTCCTTAGAATATTTTATTAGATCCTCAACAGGTGCTCTTTTAGATAATTTCATGCTCGCTCCATACGAATTAAATACAACATCTATAGCTTTATTTAGTTCAGCTTTTTATTGGAGCTATGTAGCATCACAAATTCCAGCAGGAATATTGGTTGATAAATTTGGTGTCAAGAAAGTAATGATAGTTAGTACATTTATTTTTTCTATTGCGATACTTATAGCATCAAAAGCAACAAACGTACACTCTCTTACTATATACAGAGCATTAGCGGGGTTTGGAGGAGGGTTTGCCTTTTTATGTACTCTAAAAACTATTTCCATATGGCTTCCAAATAGGGCTTTCCCTTTATTTACAGGCTTTACCCAATTGCTTTTATATATAGGTGCCACTCTTTCTGCAGCTCCCTTAGTTATCCTTGTTGGACATTATAGTATCTCTACAATTATGCAAGGAGTTTTTATAATTTCATTAATACTGCTGATGTTTAGTATTTTTGTAATCAAAATTCACCCTGACTTTAACAAACAAAATAAAAAAGATAGACCTGAGGTTAATGTCTTAAAAAATCTAACTGAAATATTAAAGAATAAACAAATTTGGTTGAACGGCTTATATTGCTTCACTATCTATGGCACAACAGTCTTATTTGCTGATCTATGGGGAATAAGATACTTACAGCTATCAGGATTTTCAGAAGTTAGCGCTGGACTATGTACATCAATGATATTTATTGGTGTTGCAATATTCAGTCCTATATGGGGAGTTGTAGCAACCATATTTAATGGAGAAAGAAGATTTTTAATTATAGCTCCAATATTTGGTTTATTTATAGTTGTTACCCTTTTATACCTAAACTCTAATCCTTACATTGCTTATGCTCTGTGTATTTTGTTTGGCGGTGTACAAGCTGTACATGTTTTAAACTATTCTGCTCTTAGAAATACAGTTTCTCCTACACAAATAGCTACAGGTTTAGCTTTAGTTAATTTATTCCTACCATTAAGTGGAGGAGTTTTACAACCAATAACAGGAGCTATTATTGGACACTTAAAACAAACGAATGATCCTCTTTATGCTTTCCAAGTAACTATGCTTTTTGTACCAGCTCTTATGGTATTATCTTTTATAATAGGTTTATTAATAAAAGATAAAGTAAAAGATTAGTTATTACTCCCAAACATAGCCTTTAGGGATATCACAAGATGCACCTTTTTGGTGTAAATTCAAAGAAGCTCCTTTTGTAATCGGACAGCTACAAATAGCATATTTATTATCTGATCCCTCTTCATATTTACATGGTTGAGCCATACAACCTGCAACATCTATATTATTACATTGAGTTCCGCCTTTAGGGCCAGCCGCAGCATAGGCTTCATTCATCCCAAAACCATAAGTTGAAATTAAATCTGCTCCAGGTATAAATGAAACATCATCATCTTTACTATTTTGTGCTGCTATATACTTACAAACAGGGGCTTCTACTCCTTCACACTTACCACTACCATCTGGTAAGCAAGTCGATAGATTTTTACATTTTGAACCATCTTCACCACAAACTTTCACAGTCTCATAATAGACACCTAGATTCATAATGCCATCTATATTTACATAATTATGACCTTTAAAAACCTTACATCTACAGTTAGCTGTTTTACCATCTTCACTCACCTTACAAGGCAGGCTAGGATTATCTAAATTTGATCCTGTAGGATATGGAGGTCCTGAAAAATGGCAATTTGCGTAAGTTGCCTCTTCACAATACAACTGTTTTGTTTGACTATCTACGCCTCCTCCTGACCAAGCGGAACCATGTTCTGTAGGCCAACAGTTTGTACGACAAAAGGGCGTATTGCTACAAGTATCACCACAAAAAGGTTTTTCACTTAGGCAAAGCGCTCCTGACTTAAATGTTGGACAACTAAGCTCTTTTGTTTCTGAAAATGCACTAGTCAAAAAAAAGATCGTAAAAAGAAGGAAAATTATTTTTCTCATAACTAAATAACACAATTATCATTTAATTTTGATTTTATCACGAGATTTATTTTTTAGTTAGTGCACGCTGCACATAGACCATTCACTTCTGTAAATGCTTGCCTTGGATGAAAATTCTTAATTGAATCATTGATATTAAAAAAATCTATATCTTCTTTTATATGAACTTCATTTACTTTTTTACAGCTATCACAAATAAACAAGATGATATGATTTGTTGTATGTCTATCCTTACAAGCAATATATGAGTTTAAAGACATTATTTTATGAATAAACCCCTGCTCAACCCAAAAATCTATCGCCCTATAAATTGTTGGTGGACTTAGCTTATGATTTTCTGTAGATAACTCTTCTAAAATGTCATATGCACCCATTGGATTAGATCTAGATAATAGTAATTCTAGCACTTGCTTTCTTGGCTTTGTGAAGCGAAATTTATTTTCATCACAAAAGTTTTTAGCAACTTTAATAAATGACATTCATATAACTTATTTTAAGTTCTCAACAATAACATTATATCCTATAAAAGAAGAGCAATATAAATAAAACCCTAAAATTTATCTATTCTTAACCATACTGAACTGTTACAATATAACACTATAAAATATTATTCTTTTTAATACATTATGAAAAAAATATTAATTGGCTTTTTATCTCTAATAAGCATGATTAGCATTGCTAATGCAAAAATAAGTGTTATAGCTGCAGAAAACCAATATGGTAGTGTTGCCGAAATGATTGGTGGAGATAAAGTAGATGTCACAAGCATTATAACCAATGCTGATGGTGACCCTCACTCTTTTGTAGCATCTGTAAAAAATGCAACTCTATTAGAAAATGCCGACGTTATCATATATAACGGTGCAGACTATGATACATGGATAAACTCAATTGTAAAAAATAATAAAAAAGCTAAGATTGTGGCTGCTCAAGATTTACTTAATTATATATCCACAGATAAGTATGGTATAAACCCTCACTTATGGTATCAGCCAGAAACATTCCCTAAGATGGCTGAAAAACTCACAAATGTTTTTTCTTCTCTAGATCCAGAAAATAGTGAGTACTTCAGAAATAATCTTGAAAATTTTCAACAACAGTATAATGGTGTATATAGTCTTGTAGATGAAATAAAAGAAAAATATAAAGATACTCCTGTAACAGCTACAGAACCTTTATTTGGGTACATGGCAAATGCTCTTGGCTTAAACATGTATGGCTTAAACTTCCAATGGGTCATTATGAACGATTCTGAACCAAGCCCAAGATTAATGATTGAGTATCAAGAATTATTCAACAATAATATTGTCAAAGTATTATTTTACAACGAACAAGTAACCGATAACATTACTAAAAACATATTAAGTTTAGCGAAGAAAAACAATATCCAAATAGTAGGTCTGACAGAAACTATGCCTACAGATAAAAATGCTATCAGCTGGATGATTGATACATTAAACAAAACAAAAGAAGCCTTAGAAAAAACTCAAAATAACCAATAGTAGATTTATGATAAAATGCTCTAATCTTGTTATAGGGTATAAAAACGATCCTATAAGTTACCCTCTAAACTTGAATATACCTGCTAATAAGTGGATTGGTATAGTTGGGAAAAATGGTGTTGGTAAATCAACCTTATTTAAAACTCTTTTAGGAAAAATCCCTCCTATATCTGGTGAAATTCTAATTAATGAAAAAAAGCAGATAGACACAAATTTAATTAGCTACATCCCCCAAGAAAGGGAAATAAACCATGAAGAGAAAACTTCTGGTTTAACGCTTATTAAATACAGTTATAAAGCAAATTGTTTTGGCTTACCTTGGTTTAACAAGAACTTTAAAGAGAAACTTGAATACCTCATAAAACTAACACAAACAGGTGAATATATAAAAAGACCTTTTAAAGAGCTCTCTGGAGGACAAAAGAAACGTATCTATTTAGTTCAAGCTCTTATAAATGATCCTAAAATATTACTGTTAGATGAGCCATTATCTGATCTTGACCCTGAAGCTAAGCAACAGTTCATTGCTTGCTTAAAAGAAGTTCATGAAAAAGAAAATATCACTCTATTAATGATTTCGCATGATATGAAAGAGATTAGTGATCAACTTGATGCTTTCATACATTTCAAAAATAAAACATGCCATTATTGTGATGAGTTTCCTTGCTTACAGGAGGATATCTGTGTTTAGTTATACTTTTATGCAATATGCTTTTATTGCCGGAACCATTATTGCTTTTATTTGCGGAATTATTAGCTTTTTTGTAATAATCCGTAGATTATCTTTTGCCTCTCATGCATTAGGTCATATAAGCCTTACAGGAGCAGCTGGCGCGGTTCTTATTAACATTTCTGCTATGACAGGCCAGTTATTTATCAACCTCATAGCTGGGCTATTAATGGGTGCTTTTGGAGATAAGATAAAAAAGAATGATATCGCAATAGGTATAGTACTCACATTCTTTCTTGGACTAGGTACATACTTCTTATTTTTATACCAAACCGGTTACTCTGGCTCTGTTATGAGCATCTTAGTAGGAAATATTTTAACCGTTACACTTGAGCAAATATATATACTATTAGGACTAGCTATTTTTACTATTATCTTACTTATTTCTATTGCTAGACCACTATTTATATCATCACTTGATCCAGTGTTTGCGGAATCTAAAAATATCCCAAACAAGTTTCTATCAATACTTCTTTTTGTTGCTATCGCTATAACTGTATCAATGGCATGCCAAGTGGTGGGTATATTATTAGTTTTCTCTCTACTAATAGGTCCTGCAGCAATAGCTACTCAATGGGTAGATGGTTTTTACAAACCTATTATACTAAGCACAATTATATCTATTATATCTGTTTGGTCAGCCATAATAGCGGCTTACTATATTGATGTTCCTATAAGCTTCTTTATTACATCTATTATTTGTGGACTATACGTTATAAGTCTTGTTAAAAACAGGTTTTTCTAAACTGGGGCGTTGACTTATTAACTAACCTTATGCTTAAATTTGTATATTAGCAGGTTAATTTTAATTAACATGTATTACTTTGATAACTCTATAAAACCTATTAAAAAAAAGAGCCTTTTCATTCCTTAACGAGTCTTTCTTAATGCATTGATTAATGCTAATTAAGCTAAATTAATTTAATTATATATTTTTAATTTAGTTACATTCCATTTTTCTTTGCTTACAAATAAATGTTTTAAACATTTCACTTAAACTAAAAATAGTTTAATTTAAAAATTAAGAGAGCACATATATGAGTAGTTTTAGAAAACACCTCGAAAAATTAAAAGAAAAGAATAAACTAATAACTGTTTCTAAGAAATTGAATACGGATAATCAAATATCTGCGGGTATTTATAAAGCTTCAACAAAAGATAATGGCTATGCCACTTTATTTAATTCAGTAGAAAACTTTCCTGATTGGAGTGTTGCTGGAGGAGTTTTTGCAACAGATTCTCTACTTGCATTAGCCCTCAATACTAGAGAAGATAATTTACTTAATACTTATTTAGATATAAGTAATAAACCTATAAAGACTAATAGAGTAGATTCAAGTCCTGTTAAAGATGTAATAATGAAAAATGATGAGGTCAATTTATTAACTATTCCATTTTTAACATACTGTGAAGATGATGAAAACTCATACCATCACTCAGGCATTATTTTTACAAAAGATAATGATAATAATATCAATAAAGGAACTATAAAGAGAGTCGAAGTATTAGACTCTAATACTATGGGAATATACACCTCTCAATATAGTAATTTTTCTCGTTTAATATATGAAAATGAACGTAACAACAAAGATACCGAAGTTGCAATTGCTATAAGCGTTGATCCAGAAATATATATTACAAGTCAATTTCCCAATAAAAAAGGAGCTGGCTGCTTAGAGCTTGCAGGCGGAATAAAAGGAGAACCCGTAAACGTTATAAAGTGTGAAACTCTAGATTTATATGTGCCTGCAGACTCAGAGGTAATAATAGAAGGTGTAGTTACTAAAGATAGAGTGCTTCAAGGTAAGTGGGGAACAGAAAGAGCAAATTATGTTCTCTTAGAAAGCCAATATACTAATGACAATAGTTCTACGAAATTGGTAGGATATACTTTTAAAGTAAAAGCTATTACTCATAGGAAAAAACCTATTTATTTAGCAATGACAACTGCTTTTGGAGAAGCTGAAGATAGGTCTCTTTGCAAATATTTCACCACTATGGCTATACGTAATATAGTTATCACACAACTAAAGTGTAAAGATGATTTTGTTGCAGCTAATGTAATGCATGGAGAATATGCCGTCGTTTCAATAAAAAATGCAGATATGGATACGGCTAAGAGAATTATCCATGCTATAACAACTATACCTATTATAACCAAAGTTGTAGTTGTCGATGACGATATTGATATCTATAATTGTGATGAAGTGAATTGGGCTATAGTTACAAGAACAACAGCAAGCAAGGATGTGTTAATATATCCTTCTCCTTTAAACTTAATAACTATGGATAAGTGGGGAATTGATGCAACTACACCATGCAATGGACCAATTAAAGGTCAAAAAGAAGTGTTTAAACGCTCCTTGCCTAAAGATTTAGATAAAGTTGATTATATATAACAGTGTTGGACTTATTAATTATGGAACCTAAAAAAATTATTATTGCAATAACAGGAGCTAGTGGATACCAATACGGTGTAATCGCTCTAAAGTTATTGAAACAACATAATATTGAAACACATTTAATTCTTTCTAAAACATCTGAGCTTACTCGTTCAATGGAGACTGATTACACTCTAGATGAAGTAAAAGCATTAGCTACACATGTAAATCATGTAAATAACCTAGCATCATGTCTTTCTAGCGGATCATATAGACCTTCTGGCATGCTAATAGCTCCATGCTCTATGAAAACATTAGCAGAAATAGCAAATGGCATTGCTGATAATCTTATATCACGTACAGCAGATGTAATGTTAAAAGAAAGAAAACCCCTTATCCTTCTAGCAAGAGAAACTCCTTTAAGTTTGATTCATATAGAAAATATGAAAAAAGTAACTCTTGCTGGTGGCATTATTATGCCTCCGGTACCTTCTTTATATATAAAGCCTCAATCTATTGATGAACTTTTAGAATATACCGTTATTAGAGCTCTTGATCTGATGGGAATTAATTTAGACTCTAACAAAAGATGGAAAGGGAATGATCTAATAGATTAATATCTTTAAAAATAGTTGCTGCATATCTCTTTGTTAATAATTCTCTATAAAACTATCATATAGATATAAAGTCTAGTTTTTACTAGAAGTGAAAAAGGATTAATTATGTCAAAGCAGCAATCATTATCAAGCTTCATTCAATCTCTCGAAAAATCAAATTTATTAATTCGTATAAAAGAACCAAAACGAGTAGATCAAATTCCACAAATTATGGAGCAAAACCCTACTAAAGCTATATTTATTGAAAAAATAATTGATTCAGAATTTTCTGTTTTAACAAATGCCTACTCTAATCATGAGATGTATGCTCAAGCAATGGAGTGTGACAAAACTGAAGTCCCTATAAAATTAACAGAAAAATCAAAAGGCCGAATCAAACCTATAATTGTTGATGATGCCCCATGTAAGCAAGTCATTCTAAAAGGTGAGGATGTCGACTTAACTAAACTACCTCATTTTTTACATCATGACAGAGATGGTCATGCTTATACAAATGATAATTTATTTATAAGCAAAGATCCTAATACCGGTATTTATGACTGGGGTATTTACCGTTCAATGTTTCGTACAAAAAATGAAAAATCAGTAGATATGACTTGTACCTCTCACAGACAGAGGCTAAATGCTATGGCTGCTGCTGCAAAAGGGCAAAATCTAGAGGTTGCGATAGTAATTGGTGGTCCAACTTTAGATAAGCTTGCAGCTCTTTCTGGAGTACCCGTTGATACGGATGATTTTGAAGTATTAGGTAGCTTCTATGAAGCTCCTGCAAAATTAATCAAATGTGAGACTATTGATATACTAGTTCCTGCAAATGCAGAAATTGTTCTAGAATGTGAGCTGATGGCAACAGAAGGTCTAGTATATGATGAAGGTCCTTATGGAGAGTTCACTGGAACATATGGAGGTGGTTTAAAGCAAAACTACCGCTTGAAGGTAAAAGCAATGACATATGTGAAAAATGGAATATACCAACATGTAACAATCGGTGGATTACGACCATGGTATTCTGACAATATGTTACAACTACCAGCTATAGAAGCTGACATATACAATGGGTTAAAAGCCGCTAGTATAGATGTCAAAGAAGTCCGTTGCCCAAAAGGCGGTTTATCAAATATCGCATATGCAAAGATATCTCCTCGAGGTGCTGGTGATGCTAAACAAGCTTTAGGAATAATGCTAACTTGCTCAAAACAGTCTCTTCCTAAAATAGCTATGGTTTTTAGTGAAAATATTGATATTTGGGATGATGATGCTATTAATTCGGCTATGGCATTCTGCTATATGCCTGATAGAGATACTGTCATCATTAATGGCTGTAATACCATGACCGTTGATCCAAAGTCTAAACCAGCTGGAGTGGCCTCTAAAATAGGCTTAGATTGTACTATTCCTTATGGACCTGAATGGAATCATGATGAATTTGAAAAAAGCAGCTTAACAAATTTAGGTGAACCTCCTAAAGATATAAAAACCATGACAGAAGAAGAAATAACTATAGATATGGAGGCTTTTATTCGTGAAAAACCTAGAGCATGGTATGACATTTTAAAACATTACCATGGACAACCTTATCCTAATATTTATAGAGCATTTGGAAACTTAAGGAATAAACTAAATAGAGAAAATCAATCTCCTTGGTATCCATATAAATTTATGGATTAATTTATACCTAATATTTTTGCAATAACACTTTTAATATCTACAAAATCCATATGTTATACTGATTTTATTGTGTAAAGCTTTAAGGAAGTTTGATGGATAACGAACATATCAAACTAGCGGTAATAATAAAAGCTGATAAAAATAAAGTTAAGCATGCCCTTACAACTAAAAATGATATTCAAAAATGGAATACTTCTAACGTAAATCTACAAGACAATATTTTAAAGCTAAAATATTCAAATAATATAGAGTTTGATTGGGAAATCCATGAATCTAATGACGACATTATATGGAAATGTGTAAACGGCCCTAAAAATGCTAAAAATAAAGAAGCTATTTACTCACTAGAAGAGATAGATAATCAAACAAAAGTATCCCTAATTCATAATAATTGGGAACTTAATGATGATGAAATGAGCTTTTGTTTTGCTCGCTGGGGAGCTTTACTTTTTTCATTAAAAAATTACTTAGAATTTAATAAACCCAATCTTTTATTTTAAATAAAATGCAGATTATAAATGAATTAAATGGCTTTTGGATAGGTCCTTGGGGAAATAGACAAAATGTCAAAATGTTTATAGAGGTAACAGGTGATTGCTTAAATGGCTATTATCTACTCGATGGTGAAAAACATGCTTTCACTGGTCACATTATAATAAATAAAGATCATACTAAAATAGTCTTCGCTCTTCCTATGAGCCATGATTCTGGCGGGGTTTATAATCACAAGTCTAAAGAATTAGAGCTTTTCTGCGGAGACAGAAGATATATATACAAAAAAGCAAATAAGTATTTAAAAGGTTAAAAGTCCTTTTGCTATTTTAGACTGTAGCTTTGGAATTTTTGCTACTACATGAAGAATCATATTTAATAAATTTTTCCTGAAAAAATCTTTAGCTGTAAACATTTTTCTTGCTTCTTCAGTCGCTTTTATAATCTGCTTGCCTCTAGCATGTTGTTTTTTATTATAACCATCTAAGTTATTGCCTATAAGAGCCTCTGCCAACTCAAAAGCATCTTCTATCCCCAAATTCATTCCTCTACCACCAACAGGAGAATGCGTATGAGCTGCATCTCCACAAAGGATAATGTTACCTTTATAGTAGATTTCTGCCTGTCTAATAGATATTTTAAAACTACCTTCTCTATAAACTCTATCTACTGTTAAACCATATGGTAAGCGAGACAAATCTATTTCAGCATTTGAAACAGCTCTATATCTTTTTTCAGCCATCCTTATCATAAAAAACAGATTCTTACTTCTAGAAATAGTTGCTGTATTTATTTCATCACTTTCTTTTGTATAAAAATCCGCTATATGCCAAGTCTCAGGAAGGTCATATCCTACTTTTTTAACATCCATGCTTTGCATTACTTTACTTCTTGAGCCATCTGCACCCACTATATAGTCAAAAGTTTCTTCTTCACCACTAGCATATATAGCTGTGGCTGTATTATTAGAGTTTTGTTTTACACTAAGTAACTCCACACCATATTCAACTTTTCCACCAAACTCTTCAAATCTTTTCTCTATAAGAGCTTCTGTTCTATCTTGAGGTAATGAAATAATAAAATTGTATTCTGTGTTTGTCTTAGCTTTTTCTAGAGATATATCTAGAAGTAGTTTGTCATCATGAAAAATCTTAGCATGATTTATATGCACACCTTCTTTTATTACTTCATCGTGTATACCAATTAGTTTAAATTTTTCTAAAGTTGATGGAACTATACCCACTGCTCTAGAAAAATTTGAGATATTTTCTCTCTTATCTATAAGCTTAGAAACAACACCTTGTCTAGCTAACTCTGTTGCTAAAGAAAGTCCTGTAGGGCCTGCTCCAACTATCAATATTTTCATATTTAAATCCTTTATATAAAACACTTTGTCTCTCTATAATGTTATAATCTTTTATACAAAAAATTAATGAGGATTATTAATATATGAAAAAATTAGTCGTAATTACTGGAGCAAGTTCTGGATTTGGTAAGGCTACAGCTAAAAAACTAAGTGCATTAGGTCACCCATTGCTTTTATTAGCTAGAAGAGTCGAGCGCTTAGAAGAAATGAATCTACCAAACACGTTATGCGAAAAGGTTGATGTAACAGATTATGAGACTTTTAAGAAAGCTATATTAAAAGCTGAAGAAAAGTTTGGACCTGTCGACTGCTTAATAAATAATGCTGGTGTAATGCTTCTTGGAAATATATCTACACAAGACCCTAAAGAGTTTAAACAAATGTTAGATGTAAATGTCCAAGGTGTTTTAAATGGTATGCATATCGTTTTAGCTAGTATGATAAAGCGTAATACTGGAACAATAATAAACCTAAGCTCTATTGCTGGCCGTAAAACATTCCCTGATCATCCTGCTTATTGTGGAACTAAGTTTGCTGTACATGCTATTAGTGAAAACACTCGTGAAGAAGTAGCTGATAAAAATGTTCGTGTAATAACGATAGCTCCTGGTGCTGGAGATACAGAACTACTTAGTCATACTACATCTACAGAGATAAAAGATGGTTATGAAAACTGGAAAAAAGAAATGGGTGGTGTATTAAAAGCAGATGATGTAGCAGATGCTATATTATATGCTTATCAACAACCTCAAAATGTTTGTATCAGAGAAATAGTTATTGCTGCTACAAAGCAAAAAGCTTAAAGAATATTTCAGTTTTTCTTTTTTTTAAATCAGAATAATAAAATGGGTAAAAGTTTTAAGGATTTCTTACCCATCTTTGTCTTAAGTCTAAAGTAAATGGATACTCTTTATTTTTAGGCATCGCATGATATTTAAACTGCTTAGATCCACCATTTTTATTAACTATAACTCTTTTTGTTTCATTAGAGAAAGTAGCATTATCTGTAGCAGATACAATAGGATCATGATTAACTATATCTCCCTGAGAGTGGTTAAAATCCCAGTATCTATTAATCCTACGAGATTCAGCCTCATAAGAGTTAACAGGGAATGTATCATAACTTCTTCCACCCGGATGAGAGACAAAGTAATTAAATCCACCAATAGATCTATTATTCCATTTATCGATTATATCGAAAGTTAAAGGAGTATCTACACCTATAGTTGGATGTAATGCTGACCATGGCTGCCAAGCTTTATATCTTACGCCACTAATATACTCACCCTCAACATTTGTTCTTGTTAAAGGAATCTGAACGCCATTACAAGCTACTAGATATCTTTCTTCATCAAAGTTTTCTAGCTTCAACTGCAACCTTTCAATAGAGGAGTCTACATATCTAGCAGTTCCTTGAGAGCTAGATTCTTCACCTAATACATGCCATGGCTCTATAGCAGCTCTTATTTCACAATGAACATTATTTATAGTGGTCATACCATAAAGAGGGAATCTAAATTCAAAGAAAGGATTAAACCACTCTAGTTTAAACTCATAACCTTCATCATTTAAAAATTGTACGACCTCTTTTATATCTTCTTTTACATAATATTCTAATAAGAATCTATCATGTAATCTTGTTCCCCAACGCACTAGATTATGCTTATATGGTTTTTTCCAAAAACAAGATACTAACGCTCTAACTAGTAGCATTTGTAAAAGAGCCATCTGTGAATGAGGAGGCATGTCAAATGCTCTAAGTTCTAAAATACCTAGTCTTCCTGAACTACTATCTGGAGAATAAAGCTTATCTATACAAAACTCACTTCTATGAGTATTACCTGTAATATCAGTAAGCATATGCCTAAATAATCTATCTACCAACCAGAATGGAACTTCTTCATCTTCAGGTATTTGAGAAAATGCTATTTCTAGCTCGTATAAGTTCTCTAATCTCCCCTCATCAACTCTTGGTGCTTGAGAAGTAGGCCCAATAAATGCGCCACTGAACAAATAAGATAGACCAGGGTGATGCTGCCAGAAGGTTATTAAGCTTCTGAGTAGGTTAGGTCTTCTTAACAATGGTGAGTCACTTGGTTCTGCTGCACCAATTGTTACATGATTTCCTCCACCAGTACCAGTGTGTCGACCATCTATAGTAAACTTCTCTGTACCAAGCCTACATTGTCTAGCATCTTCATATAAACCTAAGATGTTATCACTTAGCTCTTTCCAAGAGTGTGCTGGCTGAATATTTACTTCTATAACACCTGGATCTGGAGTTACTTTTATTCTATCTGTTCTATTATCTTGAGGTGGTTCATAGCCTTCTATAATAACTGCCATATTTAATTTTTTAGCAGTTGTTTCAATAGATGCTATAAGGTCTAAAAACACCTCTGTATCTTTGATAGGAGGTAAGAAAATACAAAGTTTCTTATCTCTAATTTCTGTAGAGATTGCCGTTCTAACGAAAGCACTATAACTATTATGCGGTGTAGTCTTAGAGCTAATATCTTTTGCTCTCTGTTCAACTGGTGTTATATAGTCTCCAAGATTAGGATGTGACGCAAACAAATCTGTTTCAAAAGATTTCTCTATTTCCACATGTGGTTTAAGAGTCAACGAATCTAAAGGTAGTCTAAATCCTAAAGGAGAATTACCTGCTAATAAGAATAGGTTTCCTCTTCTAAATTCCCATTTAGAACTAATCCATTTTGTTTTTCCAAAATCTAGTGGTAGAGCATAACCAACTTCCTCACCTAAACCAAGGCTAAGTTTTTCAGCAATAGTACGTCTTTCTAAAGGATCTTTTAAATTATACTTCATTGGATCTACATCTATAGGAAGCTCTGCTTCTTTCATTATGTAGTAAATAGGATCTTCAAAAGCTGGAATTATATTTTTATCACTTACTCCTAAAACTAGAGAAAGAGTTGATAGAAACTTCTTAGCATCTGAAGCTTTATATGGATATGACTTATTCATATCTGCTAATAGATCAGGATCTTTCCATACTGGACTACCATCCTTTCTCCAATAAACTGTAGTTTGCCATCTAGGTATAGGCTCCCCAGGATACCATTTGCCTTGAGCGTGATGTAATAATCCACCATTAGTTGAAGATGCTAATAATTTTCTAGCTAATTTATTAGCCAACTCTCTTTTATGTGGGCCATCAGCAGCTGTATTCCATTGAGCTGACTCCATATCATCTATAGATACAAACGTTGGTTCTCCGCCCATAGTTAAACGAACATCATTTTCAACCAAATCTCTATCTACTTTGAAACCCAAATTATAAATACCTTCCCATTGTTCCTCAGTGTAAGGTTTTGTTACTCTTGGCGACTCAAAAATTCTTGTTACTTTATTTTCATAGAAGAATTCGGTTTCACACTTATCTGAAGCTCCCTCAATAGCATGTGCGCTATTATAGTGAGGAGTACAAGCTAGAGGAATATGTCCTTCACCAGCAAAAAGTCCACTAGTAGAATCTAAACCAATCCAGCCCGCTCCCGGCACATAAACTTCAGTCCAAGCATGTAGGTCAGTAAAGTCAGCTTCTGGTCCATTAGGACCATCTAACGACTCTACATCTGCTTTTAATTGCACTAAGTAGCCTGAAACAAATCTTGAAGCCAAGCCAAGATGTCTTAATACCTGTACAAACAACCAAGCAAAGTCTCTACAACTACCAAGTTTTTTGTCTAAAGTTTCTTTAGGGGTTTGCACACCTGGCTCAAGCCTAACAGTATAGTTAAGAGAGCTATAAACTTTTTGGTTAATATCTACTAAAAAGTCTATTATTGATTTTTTCGATGTATCTATTGATGCTACGAAGTCTTGTAACTCCTTAGAATCTTCTTCTTTTTCTAAATATGGTGCTAGCTCTTTTTTTAGATCTTTCTTATATTGGAAAGGATAATCTTTAGCTCCATCTTCTACGAAGAAATCAAAAGGGTTAATAGTAATCATGTCTGCTATAATTTCAACATCAATACTAAATTCATCAGTCTTCTCAGGAAAAACCAACCTAGCTAAATAGTTCCCAAAAGGATCTTGTTGCCAGTTAAGAAAATGGTTTTCTGGTTTGATTTTAAGTGAGTACGCCTCAATAGGAGTCCTACTATGAGGAGCAGGTCTTAACCTTATTATATGAGGAGATAACGCAACTTTTCTATCATACTTATATTGAGTCTTGTGAGAAATTACTACTTTTAAAGCCATAATAAACCTACCCGTTAGTTACTATTTATGATTAAAGTAAAATAGATAAAAGCTATCTACATGATTTAATGATACATAATTTTAATGGTTTTATAAAAAGGTAAAATTGATTTCAATTGAAAAAATTAACTAATCCATGCTTTTTATGTGTTTTTAGTATGTTTTTAAATGTTTTTGTGTGTTGAAGCTTTCATTTCTTTAACAAAAATACTTAATTTAGAAAGCATTTTTTCAGTATCGTCTATATTATCTTGTATTATTTTCACAGTTGCTGAGCCAGAAATAGCTCCAGATGCTCCTGCTTTAATAGCTTCTTTTACTTGTTCAGGTTTAGAAATACCAAATCCTAATATAGGCTTTGGAGCATTAAGCTCTTTTAATTTAGATAGCACTTCCTCTACTGGCATATTTGCTGCTGTTTCAGCTCCTGTAACACCAACTCTTGATAAAAGATAAGTATAACCACTACCGAACTTTGATATTTGCTCTAATAAATCTATAGAGGCATCTGGAGGAGCTATAAATATTTGCCTAATTCCAGTCTTATTCGCAACTTCTAAAAACGGTTTTGATTCATGTAAGGGTACATCAGCTATAAGTATTGAATCAACGCCAGCATCTATACATTTTTTATAAAAATTTTCTATGCCATTAGAATAAACCAGATTTGCGTACAGTAATAATCCTATTGGAATGTTTGGATATTTTCTTCTAATCTCTGCAATAATCTCAAAACAATCGCTTGGCGTTATGCGATTATTCAATGCTCTAATATTAGCTTCCTGTATAGTTGGTCCATCTGCCAAAGGGTCAGAAAATGGTATACCCAACTCTAAAGCATCCGCTCCAGAATTTACTAAAGTATCCATTATAGCTAAAGATAATTCTTTATTTGGATCTCCAACAGTTACAAATGGCACAAAAGCGCCTTCGTTTTTAGCTTCTAGACTATCAAAAAGTTTTTTATACCTATCCATTTATATAACTCCTTTTTGTTCTAGAATCTTATGTACTGTAAAAATATCTTTATCTCCTCGACCAGATAAGTTCACTATAATTACCTGTTCTTTTTCTGGATTCTCAAAAGCCATTTTTAATCCATACGATAAGGCATGAGCCGACTCTAGCGCAGGAAGAATTCCTTCTTTTTTACATAATAATTGAAATGCATCTAATGCCTCTTCATCAGTTATTGAAACATATTCAGCTCTACCAATGGAATTTAAATATGCATGCTGCGGTCCTACAGAAGGAAAGTCTAAACCAGCAGAAATAGAATAGGACTCTTCTATTTGTCCATCTTTATCTTGCATTAGTGGAGATTTCATTCCAAAAAATATTCCAACTCTACCATGTTTAAGAGGTGCTCCATGCTCGCCTGTTTCTATACCTTTACCAGCTGGTTCCACTCCTATTAATCTGACAGACTTCTCATCTATAAAGTCAGCAAACATTCCAATTGCATTTGAACCACCACCAACACATGCAATAACTGCATCAGGTAATCTATTTTCTTTTTTTAAAACTTGTTTCTTAGCTTCTTCACCTATCATTTTTTGAAATTCCCTAACAATTGTAGGGAAAGGGTGAGGCCCTGCAGCTGTACCTAATAAATAATGGGCATTATTATAGTTAGCAGACCAATCTCTTAAAGCCTCATTGCAAGCATCTTTTAGAGTTGCTGAACCAGAATGCACAGGGATAACTTCAGCACCCATTAGTTTCATTCTAAAAACATTTGGGCTTTGTCTTTCTACATCTTTAGCGCCCATGTAAACTCTACATTTTAGATCTAATAGGGCGCAAGCTATCGCTGTTGCAACACCATGCTGACCAGCACCAGTTTCAGCAATTATTTCTTTTTTACCCATTCTTTTAGCAAGTAGTGCCTGACCTAAAACTTGATTGGTTTTATGAGCCCCTCCATGTAGAAGATCTTCTCTTTTTAAGTAAAGCCTTGTCTTTGTTCCTTTAACTATATTTTTTGTCAATGTCAAAGGGGTTGGACGCCCTGCATACTCTTGAAGTAACTCCGTAAATTGTTTTTTAAAGTCCTCATCATCCTGAGACTTTATAAACTCTTGCTCTAACTGCTCTAAAGCTGGCACTAATATTTGTGGTACAAATTGACCTCCAAACTCGCCAAAATAAGGATTTAACTTTCCCATTACAAAACCTTTTTTAAATTATCTAATTCTCATATAACTTGAGTATTAATTTTATATCTAAATAAACCAATTAAAAACTGTATTAACAAATAAACACAACTTCTTTTAAAGTAAAGAGGGCTATTTTTAAGCTTTAATTATCTCCAAACTTGCACAAAGTTCCCAAAACGTTCTTTTAACAGGAGAAGTTAAAGCTCCTCTTCTCATAACTATTCCTATTGATAACTCTGGTAACCCATCGGCTTTGATTACATTGACAAATTTAGATAAATGACTATGTTTGAGTACCACTTCGGGTAATATAGAAATACCTATCCCTGCTGATACTAGTGACAATATAGCTTCATTGCCATCAACATCACTATATATTTCTGGTGTTATGTTTTGCTTTAAAAACCACTTATCTAAATTACTGTTACCAATATAGTGTGCTGGTCTAATAAAAGGCAAATCATTAACAGCTTGTTTTAAATTCTTTATTTTATTTGACGCAGGAGCTATCATCACCATTTTTGTAGATACCACTTCCTTAACACAAAAATTATTTGGGATGTCTTTTGAAAGAATTGCAATAATAGCATCTGCCGTATCTTCCTCTAACTGACTTGTACAGTTTTTTATTGATCCAGTAGTCAGCTGAATTTTTATTCCAGGGTAACTGATGTGTAATTTTCGAATAATATCAGGTAAAACCACATATGATGCAGTTACTGTACAATACAAACGAATATCTCCAGTTATTTGGCCTTTTTCAGGATGTAATATACAGCTCAGATCCTCATATTTTTGCAATACTTCTTTAGCAAATTCATAGTAGATTTTACCAGCATCCGTTAATCTAATATTTCGATTATCTCTTTCAAAAAGTATTGTCCCGAGCTCTTGCTCAATTCTTTGAATAAGGCGAGTTAACGCAGAAGGAGTTAAAAAACATTTTTCACTCGCTTTTCCAAAATGCAAAGTTTCTGCCAATATTTTAAATGATAGCAACTCTCTTTTATCAATCATGTCGACCATAATATTGCACAATATGCAATATATGATTGCAAATATTTCACTTTATTTCAAATAGTAATCTATGTAAAAATACGCTTAATTCAATTCAATTTAATTAATAAAAACGAAATATCGGAGAATATTATGAAAATTCAAAGCAAAATTTTTGAAGTTAAAGAATACAATTTAGGCGGACATAACGAAACTATCGTTGCAGGCGGTCGTCATTTATTTGAAAAATTACCTGAAGCGTTTGAAGGTATTAAACAAATTGGTGTAATTGGCTGGGGATCTCAAGGACCTGCTCAAGCACAAAATTTACGTGACTCTTTAGATGGAATGGGTATTAAAGTTAAAGTTGGTCTACGTGCTGGTTCAAGCTCAGAGAAAGAAGCGGAAGCTGCTGGTTTCACTAAAGCAAATGGAACTCTTGGGGAAATGTTTGAAGTATTAAGAGAGTCAGATATGGCTATCATATTAATTTCAGATGCTGCTCAAGCTAAGCTTTACGATAAAATCTTTACAGCTGTTAAGCCTGGTGCAACTTTAGGTTTCTCTCATGGTTTCTTAATCGGTTTCGTTGAAAGCATTAATTATAAAATCAGAGATGATATAAACATTATTGCAATGTGTCCTAAAGGTATGGGGCCTTCTGTTCGTCGTTTATATGAACAAGGTAAAACAGTAAATGGTGCTGGTATCAACAGTAGTATTGGTGTTTACCAAGATGTTAATGGTAAAGCAACTGAGCAAGCTCTAGCATGGGCTATAGCTTGTGGGGCTCCATTCGTTTTCCCAACAACTATGGAAATGGAATATCGTTCAGATATCTTTGGTGAAAGAGGTGTTTTACTAGGTGGTGTACACGGAATTATCGAAGTTCTTTATCGCTACTTTACAGAAAATGGTATGGATAAAGAAGAAGCTTTTCGTCGCACAGCTGAAGCTATCACTGGACCTATATCTAAAATCATATCAACTCAAGGTATGAAAAAAGTTTATGACAGCTTAGAAACAGCTGAAGATAAACAAAAGTTTGAAAATGCTTATAACGCTGCATACACTCCTTTATTTGACATCCTAATAGAGTGTTATGAAGATGTTGAAAGCGGTAACGAGATTCGTTCAGTTGTAATGGCTGGTGCTCGTCATGATCGTTTACCTATGGGTAAAATTGATAAAACTGAGCTATGGAAAGTTGGTGAAAAAGTAAGAGCAGAACGTGCTAATCATAAAACTCCTATCGATCCCATTACAGCAGGTGTTTACATCGCTTGTATTATGACTCAGTCTGATGTTTTAGCTCAAAAAGGTCATGCTTATTCTGAAATCGTAAATGAATCTATTATCGAAGCGGTTGATTCATTAAACCCATATATGCACTACAAAGGCGTTGCTTTTATGGTTGATAACTGTTCAACAACAGCTAGACTTGGTTCTCGTAAATGGGCACCTAGATTTGACTATAACTTAATGCAACAAGCTATCCCATGTATTAATAAAAAAGCTGGTGCTGGCGCTCCTTTTGAAAAATTTGCTAATCACCCAGTACATGCGGCTTTAGCTGTATGTTCAACATTACGTCCATCAGTTGACATAAGTGTTGTAGGATAATTTTCTCAACAATTCACTATCTTCTTTTAACATTATTCATTAACTATTGTACCATCTCTTTCGACAATAATAGTTTGTGGTTGATCATTAGAAAATTCTTCACTTGTATACTCAGTATTATTCTCACCAAAGTATTGCATAATATGATTTACGGCAGGTAAAGATACTGTAGAAATACACATATAAATTACAAATTTTAGAAACTTGCTAATTGGAAACAAATTCTTAATATATCCAATAACTATTAGATATATAATTGTCGCCACTAAAAAAGCTATAACATAATTAATCATATAAATATTTACTCAAACTTAATAGTCTCTAATAATTCCAAAAACTTCTTTTAGCTTTCTTTCATCTTTTTCACCAGGCTTAGATTCCACACCAGAGTTTATATCTAACGCAGAGCATTCTAGTTTTATAGCCTCTGCTATATTTTTAGAGCTTAGCCCTCCAGCTAAAACAATATTGTTTTTATCCTTTATTAAGTCCCAATCAAAGCTTTTTCCAGAACCTCCAACTTGATCACCAACTTTAGTATCTAAAACATGATAATCAACATTTTCTAGAAACTCAGGTTGATATTTATCTACACCATAAGCTTTCCATATTTGACAATTTTTATGAATTTTGGATCTTAGTTTATCTATATATTCTTGTGATTCATTGCCGTGCAACTGAATAGCACTTAGCTTTAAACCATAAGAATAATCAACAACCTTATCCAAATCCTCATCCTTAAAAACCCCAACATAATTCAACTTTATATTCTTAACTATAGATTTTGCCATGTCAAAATTCACATATCTTGGAGAGCTCTCTACAAAAATCAATCCTCCGTATACAGCTCCAGCATTATATGCTTTTTGGGCGTTATCTATAGAAGTGAGGCCACAAACTTTATTAAAACCATAAACTATTTTTCTAATTGCTAGCTCAAGATTCTTCTCTGCCATTAAAGAGCTTCCTATTAAAAAGCCGTTTGCATACTCTCTTAAGTCTCTAACTTGCTGATTTTTATATATTCCTGATTCGGATATAACTATTGTATCTTTAGGAATCTTTGGTGCTAATAATTTAGTTGTATTAAGATCTACAGTTAAGTCTCTCAAATTACGGTTATTTATACCCATAACTCTAGCTTTCAACTTAATAGCTCTTTGCAACTCATCTTCGTTGCTTACTTCTGTAAGTATTCCCATGTTTAATTTACGAGCAACTCTTGCAAGACCCTTATATTCTTCATCAGTAAGAACTGAAAGCATAAGTAAAACAGCATCTGCTTGATAGTATCTAGCTAGGTAAACTTGATATTCATCTATAAAAAAATCTTTACAAAGAATAGGTTGTTCTACCAAGTTTTTTACTATGCCTATATTTGCAAAACTTCCCATAAAAAACTCTTCATCTGTTAGCACAGATATCGCATTAGCATAGTTTTTATATACTGATGCTATCTCTTTTAAATCAAATTTCTTACGTATAAGACCTTTAGAAGGAGAACCTTTTTTACACTCTAAAATAAATACTGCTTTGTCAGAAGTTAAAGCGCCATAGAAATCTTTATTAGTTTTTTTTACTTCACTTTTAAAAATTTCTAATGGGAACTTCCTTTTTTTCTCAAAAACCCATTTTTTCTTTGCTTCAACTATTTTAGCTAAAATCGTTTCCATATATTCAAATAAATAAAAATAACTTATGGGAATATTTTAAAGCAAAATACTTTGAATGTTTAATTTATATATTCTATTTTATCCTAAATTAACCATCCTCTGGATACAGCTATATTAATTTGCTCAACGATATAATCCCAAAGCTTAGGAGCTATTTCTTTTAACCCTTCGTTTCTTTTTAAAACTTTCTCTTTTGGAATCTCTCCATAGGCTGTCCAACTACCACCATTATTTTGCATATTTTGAAACAGGGGTACAACTCGCTCTATAGCTTTAGAAAACTTTGCTTCTGCTGTTTTATTTTCTTCAAACTCTAGCCAAAGATTTTTATATTTTTTAGCATCTTTATTTGGTAAAAGTGAAAATATCTTTTCTAATGCATCTAGTTCTTTAGCATTTTGTTCTGCCAATATAGCATGGCTATCAAATGCAAAAGTATCTCCAGCATATATTTCTACAATATCGTGAATTAGTAACATTTTCATGACTTTTGTTATATCTATATTTTCATTAGCATAATCTTGTAAAATCACAGCCATTAAAGTTACTTGCCAACTATGCTCGGCCGTGTTTTCTCTACGATTATTATCGCATTTTATTAATGCTCTACGATATATACTTTTTAGCTTATCTGTCTCTTCTATAAAACTTATTTTCTTTTGTAAATCTGTCATTAAACCCCTTTAATTATAGTTAATAGCTACAGCTATAATCATCATAATAGTACTAAGAAGCATAAGATATAAATAAAATTTAAAAATAAACTTTAACCATTTTCCATAAGGTATTTTAGCTATACCTAGTACAGCCATTAATAATGCGGAAGTTGGCATTAAACAATGAGTCCATCCATCTCCTAACTGAAAAGCCAATACTGCAATCTGTCTACTTATACCATTTAAATCAGCTAATGGTGACATAATTGGCATTGTTAAAGCTGCTTGACCAGAACCTGATGTTACAAAAAAATTAAAAATTGCCTGAAATAAAAACATAAAAATGGCAGAAAAATACTCATTCATACCACTTACAGCATTAGCAGAATAATGAAGTATTGTGTTTAGCATTGTATAATCAGTAGGGTTTGAGCCTCCCATTAATATAACTAAACCATACGCCATCCCAACCACTATACATGCTGGCAGAAGATCTTTTGCTCCTTCTTTAAAAGCTTCTGCTGCTGTATTCACAGTCATATAATTAACTTCTCCTAAAATAGCTAAAACTGTTGCTATCAAACCCAATATAAAAAACAAGGTGGCTATTTCAGGAATATAATACCCAAGCTCAACAACACCATAAACTAACCAAAACATGCCTCCTACTAATGTAAGAAGAATTAGCCAAGAATATATATTCATATTATAATTAGGATTGAGTTTATGATCTGATGAGTCTCTAAAATAATTATCAGTTTCATATACACTAGAAAGCTTAGGATTTTTTTGAATTTTAATTCCATAATATAGTGAATAAGCCATTATAGAGGCTGTAAATATCATCCACATAACTATTCTAAACACACTTCCCGAAAGTACTGGTATATCTGCTATACCCTGAGCTATAGCTATAGAGAAAGGATTCATCCAAGAAGTAGCAAAACCTACTTGTGTAGATAAATATGTAACTAAAACACAAGTAATAGCATCGTAACCTATTAGTACAAAAATAGGAGTTAATAAAATTATAAAAGGAATAGTTTCTTCTCCCATTCCAAAAACAGCTCCGCCTAAAGAAAAGAAAAAACTAAGAACAGGTAGCAGTAAAATTTTATTATCTTTTAACTTATTAATAGCTTTTAAAATAGCGTTGTCTATAACACCTGTCTTTAAAATTATTCCAAAAGACCCCCCTATAATAAGTAAGAAAGCTATTATACTTATAGCTCCTCCCGTATGAGAGCCTGCTGTTAAGCCATTGTAAATAAAATTTGTAAATCCATGAGAGTCATTATCTCCCGTAGCAAATATCTTTATAGGACTTGTTTCTGGTTTACTATTTCCATCTAACTTAAACTGAAAACTATCTGCTATAAGAACTTTCTTAGTTAAAGTACTCCCATCTGAGATATAAGATATTTGCTTAACATCAAACTTTCCAACAGGTACAAGATAACTAGCAACAACAACCATTAAAGCCAGAAAAAAAATAATTACCAAAGCGTCAGGCATTTTTATAGTTTTATTAAGCATATATGAATGAGTAAATAAAAAGATTAGTAATTAAAGATTAGCAATTTTTTATAACTTAAAAAACATTTTTAGAATCTTTGTTAAACTTTGTTTTTATTTTGCCAATGACAAAATATTTCTTTAATCATTGCATTCTATACTTCGATAACCGCCTTCTAAAAAACTTTTTATAAAAAATGGACATGAAAGCAAACAATACCATAATACATATTATGCAGATAACTATAGAAAATGCCATCAAACCTTTTGTTTCACTTATTTTTGCGACTATGTAAGAACAAATAAAAGCTGTCATCGACTGAAAAAATCCTACAGCTCCTGCTGCAGTGCCAGATATATCTTCAAAAAGTGTTATTGCTGAAGACATACCTATCGGTATTAAAAAACCATTTGCAACAATTATAAAACTAAATGGTATTATTACCTCTATTGCATAGATAGGCTTCGTAAAGAGTCCTATTATAAGTAAACTAAACGCTCCAATAAAAAATATTATTATCCCAATTATTAAACTTCTTTTTTTACCTATGCTTCCTACACTATATTTAGAGGCAAAACTTCCAATAAAATAGGCTATTGTTGTAGGAAAATAAAACATGCTAATTTCTTTAGAGCTATAACCCATACTCTTAAATAGAAATGGAGAGTATGCTAAATATGCATAATACGCCCCAAAACCCAAAAAAGATAAAGCTGCAAAATTAAGAAACTTTTTTGATGTAAGAAGTCTTTTATAGTTTTTAGTTATTTTTTTAAATCCGCTTCTTGAGCTTTTACTTGGCTGTTTATTTTCTAAAAAAATTATTGTTATTGTACACAATAAAACTCCCAGTATTACTAAAACTAAAAAAGAACTTCTCCATCCATAACTCTCATGAAGATATCCTCCTATAACTGGAGAAATAGCGGGTGAAACTCCCATAAAAGGATAAATTAAAGCTAACTTGTTATGAGCATTCTTTATTCCGTAACTATCTATAACCATAGGTTGCCATAATGTCATAGCAGCACAAGCTCCTATAGCTTGAATAAACCTACTAATTAATAAAAAAGTAATAGTATTACTTGTATAACAACCTATACTTCCAAGTATAAATATAAGCAGTCCTGCGCTTAATATTCTATATCTACCAAAATTATCAGATAAAGGTCCATAAATTAACTGACCTACAGCAAGCCCAAACATAAATAGACTTATTGTTAATTCAACTAAACTATTTGTTGTTACAAGATTATGTTTTATCGTTGGCATTGATGGCAGATAAATATCTGAAGTTATTATTGCCAATGTTGCTAATATAGCTAAATAAGTTAGAAAAACTTTAGAATAATTATTAATTACTATCTTCCTCATCTTATTCCCTTATATTTATTATTTAGAAAATAGTATATATTTCACTTTACGAAATGATAATATAGTATTTTTACAACATTATGTTGCGTTTTTTGCAATATACAGGAAAGAGAATGGATAAGTTACTATGTATAAAAAATTTTATTATTGTTGTTGATAATAAAGGCTTTAATGCTGCCTCACGATATTTATATATATCTCCATCTAGCTTAAGTAGGCAAGTTAGCTATTTAGAGCAACAACTTAATATAGTATTAATAGATAGAAGTACAAGAAAACTAACTCTAACTAAAGAAGGAATTTCTTTTTATAAAAAGTTTAAAATTCTTTTAGATGAATTTAATAAAGTTTTTTCTCCAGAAGAGAATTTTAATAAAAGCTGGCATGGAGATCTTAGTATTGCATCAGCCCCTTTAATACAAGAAAAATTTATCTTAAAAACCATAAATAACTTAATAAAAGAGTATCCAAATATAAATTACGACTTATACAGTGATAGCTCAACAGAATCTTTATTATTAAAAAAATATGATATTAAATTTTCTTATAAAAACCTAAATGAGGTCTCTGTAACTAAAGAAAAAATTGGATCTATAGATTTTATATTAGTTGCATCTAAAGCTTATACTAAAAAGTATGGAAAACCAAAAATCTTAGATGATTTAAAAGATCATACATGTTTAAAATGGGGAACTGATTTTAAACCAGATACATGGTTATTTAACCCTGGAAAATCTATAAAAATCTCAGGAAACTTTATGATTGATAATGGCAATATTATGCTAAACCTAATAAAAAATAATTATGGAATCGCTAGAGTTGCTACTTTTTTAGTAAGTGATTTATTAAAGAAAAATGAAATAGAACATCTTCTACCTAAATATAAATATACTACTGATCTATATGCATATTTTTATAAGAATTCAGAGAAAATGAAATTGATCGAGTTGTTTATTAATGAAATGAAAAGTATTTTTAATTAATATTATTTCTCTTTAACCAAGAAGATATTATATTAGCTATTTCTTTGTTATTGCTATCTTGCATCATAATATGAGAGTTACCATATATCTCTAAACTTTCCGGAAGAGATATCAATTCAGCAGGGACTTTACCTTCTTTTTTTATAGCCTTAACCATTTCTTTACAAGATTTTAATCGAGCTGGATGATTACCTTCTTCTCCTCGTTCATATATATGATCTCCCCATATACCAAGAAAAGGTATATTTCCTAAAGGGCTATTTCCTTCTTTATTATTAGAAGGACATTCTGTAGTCTCTATTGCCACAATGGCTTTAACTAATGATGGGTTTTCTTCAGCCACCTTATATCCTGCTGTTCCTGATGCCGAATGTAATACTAATACAGATGGGCCAACTTTTTCTAATAGCGCTTTTATTGCTTCTTCACTTGTTTTATTCATTGCTTCTGCTTCTGTCATAGTCAAGTTACTCGGGCCTTGATAAACTACGAAAGATGCTCCAAACTGTTCTATATAATTCTCTTTTAAAGGAATGGCTGGAAATTTTGAATCAGAAAAAGTTTCTCCAAATTTTGGACCAAATCCCCATGTTTGCCATGGATTTTCTAGTGAAGTATAGCCAAGTTGCGCATAAAAACTATCACAATCATACTTTTTACTATCTTTTAAGCAAGCATTTACCATATCTACTCTTATTGATCCTGCTCTATCTGGCGGAGTCATCACATATATAGGGTAACCTTTTTCATAAAATGTTTGTGCCCAGCCATCTCTTTCATCTGGAGTTGTTAGATAAATAGATGAAGATAAACCAAATCCAGGAACCAAAACAATATTAGGTCCATCTTTTTTTGGTGGTATTAGATAGGTTATTTCAGCTTGTCCATTAACTGTTGTTTTTCTTTCAGTCGGAAAAGGTTCTTTTCTATTATCTGAATATGGAGAGTAAACTCTTTTCCCATTTATAAAAAAAACACCTATTTTTCCAAAATTCTTTTTATCATTACTTTCACTCGAGTTACTACATCCACTTATAAATAAGAACATCAAAAAAAAGGAAATTGGTATTATTTTTTTATCAAGATTTTTCATACTAATAAAGAAAAGGTTTATCTTTTCTTATTTTATAGATTATAGATTTTATCTTCTTTATTTATATAGCATTAGAAAGTTTATTTTTGATCAACTATTTGTTGTAATGTTTTATAACATTTTCCAGACTTTAAGACACATAATATTTCTTTTGTATTATCTACAATATTATCTCTACCAAATAATTTCATTAACAATGCTACATTAACTGCTACGGCACTATTTTGAGCATCTGTTCCTTTACCTTGAAGTATCTTCTTTGTTATTTCTCTATTTTCTTCAGGTAACCCTCCTTGTATTTCACTTATTTTATAAGTTTTTATACCAAAATCAGAAGGAGATAAAACATACTCTTTTATATCTAACCCATTAACTTCTGCAACATATGTTACATCATGTATAGCAACCTCATCTAAGCCACTTCCATACACAACAGCAGCTCTTTTAATATCCATTTTTGCTAAAGTTTTTGCCATTGGCAAAATTAGCTCTTTAGAATAAACGCCTACTAGTATTATTTTTGGTTTAGCTGGATTAATAAGAGGGCCTAAAATATTAAAGATTGTTCTAGTTTTCATTATTTTTCTAGCATCTCTAACATACTTAAGACCATCGTTATAATTTGGTGCAAATAAAAAACCTAAATTATTTTTATCTATTGAGTTTTTAGTCTTCTCTGGAGATAAGTTTAAATTTATACCAAAAGATTCTAAAAGATCTGACGATCCTGATTTACTAGAGATGCTCCTATTACCATGTTTAGCTATTTTTAAACCACATGTAGCCGCTACAAAAGCTGCTGTCGTTGATATATTAATAGTATTTAACCCATCTCCGCCTGTACCAACTATATCTGCAAACTCATAATCTATATTTGGAAAAGATTTAGCATTATTTATTAATGCTTCCGCTGATGCTGCTATTTCTATTGGTGTTTCTTTTTTTAGTTTTAAAGCTGTTAATATGCTGGTTTGTAAAGCTAATGGAATTTCTCCTTTTACAAAACATGTGAAAAGCCGATAACTTTCTTTTGAGGTTAAATCTTCTAAATTATAAAGTTTTTTAATAATATCATCTAAACTGATCATTTTTCTAAAACCCAATTTATTGTGTTTTCTAGAAGCTTAGAGCCATTTGTTGTCATTATAGATTCTGGATGAAATTGAAAGCCACAAACTTTATCTTCATCACTTATAACAGCCATCACCAAATCATTTACATCTGCTATTACATTCAAATCTTTAGGCACTTTAATTGCTACTAATGAATGGTATCTTGCTACAGACATAGGTGAATCTAACCCTTTAAAAATTTTATGAGAATTATGTTTTACTCTAGCAACTTTGCCATGAACTATTTCGTTAGCATGAGAAACTATACCACCATAAGCTTCGACTATTGCTTGATGGCCTAAACAAATACCTATAACAGGTACTTTTCCTCTTATTTCTTTTATAAGATCAATAATAATACCCGCTTCGATTGGACTACCTGGACCTGGAGATATAACAACTACTGGATCTTTGATATTATTTATTTCTTCTAATAAATAATATAAATCTATGTTATTTCTATAAACAGAAACTTTATTTCCTAAAGCTTTAATTTCATCTACTAAGTTATAAGAAAAAGAATCAAAATTATCTATAAATATAATATTAGCCATAATTATTCTCCATGAACATTTTTAATAGCTGATATTACAGCTTGAGCTTTTGTTCTTGTTTCATCAGCTTCTGCTATAGGTATAGAATCTAAAACCACCCCACCACCAGCTTGTATTTCAGCTATTTCATTTTCTACGTATGCTGAACGAATAACAATACAACTATCTAAATCTCCAAAACCATTAATATAACCTATAGCCCCACCGTAACTGCCACGAGTTTTCTTTTCAACATCACTTATAAGTTGCATAGCTTTTATTTTTGGTGCTCCAGTTAATGTCCCCATATTCATGTTAACTTGATATGCATGTAAAGCATCTAAATCATCGGCTAATTGCCCAACAACTCTAGAAACTAGGTGCATAACATGACTATATCTATCAACTTTTAATAAATCTGCTACATGTCTTGTACCTGTTTTAGATATTCTAGCTACATCATTCCTAGCTAAGTCAACTAACATCATATGTTCAGCATTTTCTTTAGCATCTAGTCTAAGTTCTAATTCTATACGACTATCTAAATCTAAATTTATACTACCATCTAAGTTTTTACCTCTACGACGAGTCCCTGCTATAGGATATACCTCTACTTGATTAGTATCTTTAGTATATTTAACAGCACTTTCTGGAGATGCTCCAAATAAAATAAAATCCTCATCTTGCATATAAAACATATAAGGGCTTGGATTAGTTCTTTTTAGTTCTTTGTATACTGATAAAGAATTTTGACATGGCAAATAAAAACTTCTTGATGGAACTATTTGGAAGATATCTCCATTTATTATATTTGTTTTTAGTTTATCTACTATTTGACAATATTCTTTATCAGATAATGATATAGAAACATCTAAATTTTTTATTTTATTTACTTTTTCTTCTTCTATTTTTTTATTTAAATCTATTTTTAATAAATCTACTCTATCTTCAATAGTTTTTTCTATATTTCTATTGAATAAATTTGTTTGAATAAAAGATTCTTTTTTTTGATGATCCGTAACTAATAATGTTTCAGCTACATAAAAAATGTAATCTGGACATTTATTTTTTCTCTCAACTTTATTTATATCTTCAAAAGTACCAACCAAATCATAAGCAAATAATCCTGCTAAAAATACAGAATATTCATTAGTTAATTCAAAACTATCTCTAACTAACCTTAAAGCATCAAAAACAGACTGTTCCTTTAATTTAGAATATTCATCTAATTTAGAGTTGTTTTTAGCAAATTCTAAAACTAACTCTTCTTTATCTAATTTATATTTAATATTTTTGCTTATATTAAATTCTAAAGATTTTAATAAAAATTCACCATTTTTAGATAATGCTTTAAAAATGACTTTATTTCCTATACAAGAAATTCTTACAGCATTATCTACAACTAAAATACTTTTTAATTTATCTTTTGTTGATATTTCTGCTGATTCTAAAAGGATAGTATTTTTTTTACTATTACAAACTTTATAAAAAACATCATTTAAATCAGCAGAATAATCTATATTGTAAACTTTTGAATTTAAATATTTTTTTTCGAACTTAAACACTAATAAACCTAAATGAAAGTTAATAAAAATATTAATAGATAATAACAAAAATATAGAATAAAAAATATTTATAAAATAAGCAAAATTTATTTAAAGTATTAAGGTTTGACCAATAAAATCAGATATAAAAAAGGGGAAAACTGAATATAATATTAAAAATCAAACCTTAATAAGGTTAACCGTAATAAATTACGGTTTAAATACTGGCGGAATGGACGGGACTCGAACCCGCGACCCCCTGCGTGACAGGCAGGTATTCTAACCAACTGAACTACCACTCCTACATGGTGCCGACACCAGGACTTGAACCCGGAACCTGCCGATTACAAGTCGGCTGCTCTACCAGTTGAGCCATGTCGGCAAACTCATGAAATGATATTATAAACTCTTTTGTTAAGCTGTCAACATCATTTTATAAAAATAAATTAATTTATTGGGATGACATCATAATGATTAAATAATTGAGTAGGCTCAGCTTTTAAATGGATATTTTTACCTATACATAATTCAAGTTCTGCTAGCCAAATAGATTCTTCTCTTTCTAAATACTCTATTATTTCTTCTGATGATATTAATAGAAATCCATTATAATTTGGATAATTTCCAAATTCTGATTTAATTTCTCTAAAAATCTCATAACATATTGTTTGTAACGTTTTAACTACCCCTTTACCTTGACAATATTTACAAGGCTCACATAAAATTCTTGATAAACTTTCATGTACTCTTTTTCTAGTCATTTCTACTAAACCTAATGATGAAATCTGACTAACATTAGTTTTTGCTTTATCTGTTTCTAATTCTTTTTTTAGAGCTTCTAAAACTTGTTCTTTATGATTTTCATCAAACATATCTATGAAATCTATTATTATAATTCCACCTAAGTTTCTAAGTCTTAGTTGTCTAGCTATTTCTTTTGTTGCTTCTAAATTTGTTTTAAATATAGTTTCTTCCAAATTTTTAGAACCTATAAAAGCACCAGTATTTATATCAATAGTTATCATAGCTTCTGTTTGCTCTATAATAAGATATCCACCTGACTTTAAATAAACATTTTTCTCTAGAGCTTTTTCTATTTCTTTATCTATATCATATTCTTCAAAAAGATTATGTTTTTGATATAGTTCTACTTTCTCTCTAAGACCAGGTATATATTTATCTGCAAAATGACATATTTCACTATATGTATCTATATCATCTACTAATATTCTATTTAATTTGTCATTAGCATAAATATTTATTGTTTTTATAACTAAACTAAAATCTTCATAAACTACACCTGGTTTTATAATAGTGCTTGCTGTATCAATGATGTCTTGCCATAAATTATTCAAAAACTTTATATCATTAGTTAATTCTTCTAAACTTGCATCTTCGGCAGCTGTTCTTAATATATAACCCCGAGGATTTTCACTTTTAGTTATTATTTTTATATTATTTAAGAGTCTATCTTTTTCTTCTTGATTAGATATTTTTAAAGATATACCTACATGATCTAAGTCTGGTAAAAAAACTAAAAATCTAGAAGATACAGATAAATGTAAAGTTAATTTAACTCCTTTATTACCTATACTTTCTTTTACAACTTGTACTAATACTTCTTGACCTTCTCTTAACCATTTATTTATATCTTCATTAGAAAGCTTATTTAACTTTATGTTTTCTCCATCAGTTTCTTCTTTTTCTAAAGGTAAAACTTCAGATAAATGTAAAAACCCTGCTTTTTCTAAACCTATGTCAACAAAAGCTGCTTGCATACCTGGTAAAACTCTTATAATTTTACCCTTATAAATATTTCCAACAATTCTTTTTTGATTATCTCTTTCAATATATATTTCTTTTAAGATATTATTTTCTTTTATGGCTATACGATTTTCATAATTGTTTATATTTAAAAATATATCTGTAATTAACTTATCCATAAAAATATTTTTAACTTCTTCTTTTATTAACATCTTATTATATAGATTTTTTTATTTTATATTTTTCTTTTGTTTTTTATATAACCTATTAATATATATTTTTTCTTTTTCTTTCTTATATTATTATCTATTGGTTTTGTAAAAACTGTTGATAACTTTATAAGAGCTTGTAATATCAAGAGTTTTACTTGTGTAAAAAGATAAATAAAAAGATGTTGTTTGTATATGTAAAGAGTGTTAATAAAAATGTTAATAAAAAAAGTCTAAAAACATCAACACCTTTATTAACATATTTGTGAATAACTTAATAAACAAGGAAATAAACAAAAAATAAACAATTTAATTAACAGAGTTATCCACAAAGTTGAACTAAACAGATTGCTTATTCTTTTTATTTACCATAAAATCTTAACCATGTTATATAATTAGTTTTTAAAAGCTTTAAAACCTTTTAATGAAAAGGCTTTCAAGGATCTATTGTTCATGGCCACCTGGGATAAATGTTTAAAAAAACTTAAAAAGGAACTTTCAAGTTTTGAATATAAAACTTGGATAAAGCCTATTTATGTTGATCAGAAAAGCAATTTATTCACAGTATATTGTAATAATGAATATTTTAAAAAACATATTAAAGGTAAATATGGAAACCTTATACTATCTATATTAGAAGAGTGCCATGATGGAGATTTAGTTGTTGAGTATTCTAACAAAAAGTTTGAATCTAATAATGATAATTATTCTGAAATAACTGTCGGGCCACAAGCTAATTTTTTCAATACTAAAAATGTAGAAGTAAAGGATGATACAATAGAAGTAGAAGAAACACCTAAAAGTATAAAAAAGCAAATTTCAAAGAAATCATCACAAGAATTATTTGGTTTTGATGAAGCAATGCTTATAACAGCTAAAGAAGGTGAAGAATACTCTTTTGGCTTGCCTTTAAAAGATAAATATATTTTTGATAGTTTTGTTGTTGGAGATGCTAATAAAATAGCAAGGGCAGCAGCAATGCAAGTATCTATTAATCCAGGTAAATTACATAATCCTTTATTTATTTATGGAGGTAGCGGACTTGGTAAAACACATCTTATGCAGGCAATAGGAAATCATGCGAAAGATGTAAATCCAAATGCTAGAATCATATATACAAACTCCGAACAGTTTATTAAAGACTATGTAAATTCAATACGCTTACAGGATCAAGATGAATTCCAGCGCGTTTATAGATCAGCAGATATATTACTTATAGATGATATTCAATTTATAGCAGGTAAAGAAGGAACAGCTCAAGAGTTTTTCCATACATTTAATGCTTTATATGAAAATGGAAAGCAAATTATTTTAACAAGTGATAAATATCCTAATGAAATAGAAGGATTAGAAGAAAGGCTTGTATCACGATTTGGATATGGATTAACAGTATCAGTAGATATGCCTGATTTAGAAACGAGAATAGCCATATTACTTAAAAAAGCACATGATTTAGGGCAGAAATTACCAAATGAAACGGCTACTTTTATAGCTGAGAATGTTCGTACAAATGTTCGAGAGTTAGAAGGGGCATTAAATAGAGTCTTAACAACATCAAGGTTTAATCATAAAGATCCAACAGTTGAGGTTGCTCAAGCTTGCTTAAAAGATGTAATAAAGATACAAGAAAAGAAAGTAAAAATAGAAAATATTCAGAAGGTTGTAGCTGAGTTTTATAGAATTAGAGTAAAAGATTTATTATCTAATCAAAGAAGTCGCAATATTGCTAGACCTAGACAAATGGCTATGAGCTTATCAAGAGAATTGACATCTCATAGCTTACCTGAGATTGGTTCGGCTTTTGGTGGTAGAGACCATACAACAGTTATGCATGCTGTAAAAGCAATAACAAAATTAAGACAGAGCAATACATCAATATCAGACGATTATGATTTGCTTTTAGATAAAATTTCACGTTAAAAATTAAAGGAAGAGAAGGGGTTTATATGAATTTTGTGTTAAATAGAGATGACTTACTAAAACCTTTACAATCTATGTTATCTGTTGCAAATAGTAAAAGTACAATGCCATTATTATCTTGCATTTTGTTTGATATAAAAAATAATGTATTAACAGTAACAGCATCTGATTTAGATACGGAAATATCTTGTGAAATACCTGTTAGTTGTAACAGCGGAGTCAGAATAGCTTTAAATGCTGACAAAATTTATAACATTGTAAGAAGTCTTACTGAAAATGCTATGTTAGACTTTAAAGTAGATGGAAATAAAATTACATTAGTTTCTAATAATAGTACATTTAATCTTATATCTTTAAATCCTGATAATTTTCCATTGATTGATAGTAATATAAATGAAGAATCTAGTTTTGATATGTCTCAACAAGATTTTCACAATATCATATCAAAAGTTGATTTCTCTATGGCTAATGATGATACTAGATATTTTCTTAACGGAATGTTTTGGGATATAAATGCCAATTTATTAAGAGCTGTATCTACAGATGGTCATAGAATGTCTATAACAGAATCTATAATAGATAGTAAGGTTATAGATAGTACATCACAGGCTATAATACCTAAAAAATCTGTTTTAGAACTTAAAAAAATAGTAGGAAGATCTGAAGATATAATAAGAATACAGTTAGGTAAGAACTATTTAAAAGCAGAGTTTGGAAATTATGCATTTATTTCTAAATTAATAGATGGTAGATACCCAGACTATCAAAAAGTTGTACCAAAGAATAATACTAAACTTTTAACTATAGATAAGAGAGTTCTTAAAAATTCTTTATTAAGAACTTCTATATTAGCTAATGATAAATATAAGGGAATTCGTTTACATGTTTCTCCTGGACAAATGCTTTTATCAGCAAATAATCCAGATAATGAGAAGGCTGAAGATAGAGTAGAAGTTTCATACAATGACGACTCTATGGAGATATGTTTTAACTATAAATATTTATTAGATATTATCAATGTTATAGATGAAGATACTATAGATATATATCTTGATAATCCTAATATGAGCGCATTAGTAAAAGATGAAAAAGATAATAGTTTATTCATAATAATGCCAATGAAAATTTAATTTAGTAAATAATATTTTTACTGTTCTTTTAATCTATACTTTTATTAAAAGCTTTTCTATTTTTGATAAATATCTAAACGTATAACTCTAATAAGAATAACTAATGGCGATGACTTTCTATAGACATTATTATTGTTAGATTTCATGTATAATAAAGTTGATATTTGAAGTTATTAAGATAAATTAATGACAATAAAAAAGTTTGAAATTTTTAGTTACTCTTTTATAGCAATGCCAATAGCTTTTGCCAGTGTTCCCATATATATTTTTTTACCAGATTATTACTACACTAGTTACGGTGTTGATCTTACAGCATTAAGTATTATACTTTTTAGTTTACGTATTTTAGATGCTATTTTTGATCCTATAATAGGTTGGTATTGTGATCGTTTTTATAAGCTTAATAAAGTTAGTTTTATAATAATCATTATTTGTTTCATATTGGGTATGTATATAACATGCTCACCAATATTCTCTAATAAAGTAGTTAATTTATTTATAGGTGTTTTTTTAGCAACTTTAGCATTTAGTTATACAACTATATTTATTTATACTAGAGGAGCTTTGTGGTTAGATAATGATGAAAGTCGCTCTTTAGTAATTAGTGTTAGGGAAGTTTTTAATATTATTGGAGTTTTAATAGCCTCAATACTACCATTTGTATTTTTATTATATTTTCCACAGAAACAAAGTTATTTAATATACTCTGTTATAGCAATTTTTTTGATTATTGTTGCAAGTATTTTTTTCTTAAATTGGCTAGATAAAGTAAATATTGATAAAAAAGTAACAGATCATATTAAGATTTATGATTATTTTAAAGCATTTGATAAAAATAGCTTATTTCTATTTTTAGCATACTCGTTAAGTGCTTTAGGATCAGCTATACCAGCCGTGACTTTAGTTTTTTTTAGTAGATATGTATTAGAAACAACTGATTTTACAGGGTTGTATATATTTCTATACTTTTTAGGAGCAATTCTTTTTATACCATTAGTAAGAAAGATAGCCATAAAAATTGGTATTATTAAGACTTGGAGTTATGCACTAATATTTTGTGTAATAGTATTTATATTTGCATTTTTTCTGAAGTCTGGAGATATTTTTTACTTCTCAATAATTAGTTTTTTATCAGGTGGAGGATTTGCATCTGAGTTAATATTACCAAATATATTACTAGCAAAATGGATAGATAATCCTAAACGCAGGGAACTTGGTAATGGCTATTATGCAATTCTTGCGTTTATTGGTAAGTTTTGCTTTGCTTTAGCAACAATAATTGCATTACCAATATTAAATACACAGATAAACTCATCCTCTACATCGAATTTAGAAGTTACAATTAAAATTGTGTATTGTGTATTTCCTTGTATTGCAAAATTTAGTGCCGCTATAGTTTTGTTATTGTGGTATAAAAAAGCATTTAAAAATCTTTAAAATGACAGTTAGATTTTTTAGATTAATTTATTGAGAATCTTAATTTATATAAATTATAAGAGTATAAATATTTTTATAAGTCTCATAAAAGAGTAAAATTTAAATACAAGGTTTTTAAAAACTATTTGGAGACTATATGAGAATAGCTATAAACGGTGTAGGGATAGCTGGACCAACTCTTGCTTGGTGGTTAAAAAGATTTGGGTATGAACCAGTATTATTTGAAAAAGCTAGTGAGCTAAGAAAAGGTGGTTACATAGTAGATTTTTGGGGATCAGGTTACGATATAGTAGAAAAGATGGGAATCTTACCAGACTTAGAATCTAAATCTTATAATATTAATACTTTGAAATGTTTTAATGGAAAGGGTAAAAACTCATCAAATATAGATATGGAGGCTATGAGTAAAGAGACCTTTGGTCGATTCTTAAGTCTAAAACGTAGTGATATTTCAGAGGTTATTTATAATGCTTGTGGAAATATGGATGTAAGGTTTGGATGTTATATTAGTTCCATAGAAAAAGCTAAAGATGGAGTTATTGCACATTTATCTAATGGTAAAAAAGAAAAGTTTGATCTTATAGTTGGCGCTGATGGATTACACTCTCAAATTAGAACATTAGCTTTTAAAAATAGCTCATATGAGGAATTTGATTTAGATACATATGTTGTAGCATTAACGCTATCAGATTATGAGCCTAGAGAAGAAAATGCTTATGTTGTATCTATAGATTCTAAAAAACAAGTAGCTAAGGCTGCGATAGAAGATAATAAAACTTTATTTTTATTTACATTCAGATCTGAATTGGTTGAAAAAATACCAACCTCATTAGAGGAAAGAAAAGAAGTTCTTCGTTCGGTATTTAAGGATATGGAGTGGGAAGTTCCTAATATATTGGAGCGTCTTGATGATGCAGAAGATGTTTATTTTGATAAAGTTTGCCAAATACGTATGGAAAGTTGGAGCTCTGATAGGGTTGCTCTTATAGGAGATGCAGCAGCTTGTCCTTCGCTTCTAGCAGGCCAAGGAAGCATGTTTGCCATAATGGAAGCATATGTGTTAGCAGGAGAGCTATATAAGGCTAAAGGAGACTATAAAGTAGCTTTTGATAATTATGAACTGATATTGAAAAAGTTTATAGAGAATAAGCAAAAAGCTGCTTTAACCAATTTGGCATTTTTTGCACCTAGAAATAATTTTCATAAATATTTAGCTAGTATATTTCTAAAAATGACTAAAGTACCAATATTATCAAAATTTATAATAGGAAGTATGTTTAAAGAAGATATAAAACTACCTAGTTATGATATTGCTGATAGTTAAATATTTTTAAGGTAAAGTTATCCTAAGAATTCTTTACTTATGCTTTTTTAATTTTAGATATAAAGTCTGTCTGTTGACAGGTATAGATAGAATTAATTATAAGATGAGGTATTAAATAGCCATAACATCGTATGCTTCTTTACCTTTATTTCCTTCTCTAACTTTAAATTTAACCTGTTGATTACTGGAAAGACTACCTGCTCTAATATTTAAAGCATGTACAAATACATCTTTACTTAAAGATGTACAACTAATAAAACCAAACCCTTTTTCATCACTAAAGAACTTAACTGTTCCTGTTAATTCATTACTCATTATTACTCTCTTTTTTATTGATTAATATTTTGCAGATATACTTAGTTAGAAAAATAATATTTTAAATTTTATGATCACTCAGGATGATTAAAAAAGAATTTAAATAAAGAGATAAATCTACACAAGGAAGAGTACTACAAAAAAAATAATAAAGATACTTATTTTATTTCATGTAAATAATACCGAACTATAACTCATATAATCTGCACAGGTATTGGCTAGAAACCCATTTTAATAAAGAACGAGCTTATCTATAATAATACCAACAATTCAAACTATAATTTTTATCTATGTCTAAACTTAAGTTTATTTTAAGTAAAAATCTTATTTATTTATCCTTATTTAGTTTGATACTTATACTTTCAATTTTTTTAAGATTTTGGCATCTAGATACTATACTAGGACCTGTTTTTGATGAGGTATACTTTCCGTTGTATGGATATGATTATCTTGTTGGTAAAACATTTTTTCATGTACATCCACCTTTGGCTAATTATATTTTTGCTAGTAGTATTTGGCTGTATTATCATTTTCCTTGGGTTTCGGCAACAGATTTTCATACTATTCCTTATGAGCAAATTCCAGCAATGAGTTATCGCTGGATTAATGCATTTATGGGAGTCGTTTTAACTTTGGTTGCGTGGTTAACAGCTTATATTGTAAGCCAAAAAAAATGGTTCGCATTAATAGTTTTTTTCTTAATAAGTATAGATGGATCATTATTAGTAGATTCTCGTCATGGGATGAATAATATATATATAGTCTTATTTGGGCTTTGTTCAATCTTATTTTTGTCAAAAGCATTGCAAGCTAAAAATAGACATATTTGGTTTATTCTATGTGGCATATTTATTGGCTTAACTATTTCAGTAAAGTGGAATGGCTCAGGCTATTTATTAGCTATATTAATGTTTTTAATCTTATATAAAGTGCTTTTTTTATGTGATAAATACCGTCCAGTTTTACAACAACCATCAACTCATAATTCTGTTTTAAAATTTAATGTAGCGATTTGGGAAATGTTGGTTTATTTATTAATTTTACCTTTTATCGTCTACTGTTTGGTTTGGATTCCTGATCGACTATTTAATACTGAATATAGCTTTATAGGTATACATCAACAAATTATGGCGTACCATCAAAGTCTTGTTGGTTCTAATGAGCATCCATATTGTTCAAAATGGTATACATGGCCATTTATGATTCGACCAATTGGCTATAGTTTTAGTACTGAAACTATTTATAATGCACTTGGGCAAAAGAGTATTATTTATACAGATGTTCATTTATTTCCTAATCCTGCTATTGCTTGGTTTTCAGCTATTGCTATTATTTGTATGGTGATACATTGGCTTGTGCTATTTAGAAATTGGTTTTTAAATGGCGTTATGACACGAGCATTTATGGTAATGTCACTTTTATTAGCGGGATATTTTGCTAATTTTTTACCTTGGGTGTTAGTGAAACGGTGTCTCTTTCTTTATCATTATCAATCAGCAGCGACATTTGGAATATTTATTTTAGCTTGGTATATAGCTTATTTATCATCTGCAAAAGCTAAGAGTTTAAAACTCATCGCCATATTTATATTTGTTTGTATATTAGCTTCTTTTATTTATTGGTTACCCATTCAATTAGGTATTCCACTAGAACAATCACAATTTAACCAGCGAATGTGGCTAAGTTTATGGATATAAGCCATATTATTTATAGTTGAGAGATATCTTTATAGAAGGAGATTTGTTTTATAGGGAATTTTTTAATTAACTCAAGCATATATTTCAGGTATCATAAATTTATACTTAAGCTGTAAACAGGCATTATGTTAAATTTTTTAAAATCATTGGCAGTAAGATTTGGTCTACTTAAAGTAGAGCCAGCTCCTATTAACGAAGTTGATAACTTAGCAAAAAAAGCACGTGAAGCATGCCAGATATCTAAGCAAAAAGAAGAGAGAGAAACTTTAAATACTAAACCAACAAAAAGTGTAGAAGAATTTATTGAGTTAATGCCTACAATAGATATAAAAAAGGAAATAGATAGCTTAGCTTTTTTAAAAGCGCCTTATCCTGATACTAAAAAAAGAATAAAGAAAGGTGATGGTAAATTACTTACTGCGGATCAAAAGAAAAAATTTGGGCTAAATGTCAGAAAGAAATATGGATGGGATTTTATAAATCTTATAAAAGATGAGCATATAAATAGAGCTGATGAAATTAATGAATCAATTAGTAACTTATACTCATCTAGTGATTATATGAAGAAGAGAAAGGCTAGCATAAAACAGCTTTTAGCTTCTTCTGAAGAGTTAATATGTGTGTCAACAAGTAAAGATTCTTGCTCTTGTGCTAAAAAGTTAGAGGGGCAGAGTTTTAAACTTGCAGATATCCCTATACTACCATTAGCAAACTGTGACAAACCTGTTTGTAAATGTAAGTATGATATACCTTCAAGTATTTAGTAAAAAATTTTATATCATATTTTAAAAGCAGGATTTATAAAGAGGTTATTTAGACTTAACTAAAAAGAAAATGGCTGTAAATATTGATATACATGAGCTGAATACAACAAACAGTATAAAGAACTTAATAAAGAAAAGGGATGCAAAGAGTTTAAATGTATCATCACTTAATAAAACCATTATTGAAGACCAAAGTATTAAAATTATCTGCGACAATAAGACAAAGAAAATTATAATAAAGTCCGACTTATGGGCTTTTATTATTTCATTATCTTTTAATGCTATTATTAATGAGCTAGCAAAGAATCCTATCATAATTGAAACGGAAGTTAAAATATAACCCAAGCTAGCTTTTGTTATTTCTATAGCCGACCCTGCAAAAAATACAATTATAAAACATATAAAAGCAATAAAGACTATGGTTGAAATAAAGCCTTTTATATAAGATACTGAGTTTTTCATAGCAATAAGTGATAGATAGTTTTTTTATATAATATTACTTCTCAATAGAAAATATTTACAGCTTATTTTCTTTTATATAAATAAACCTCTTTCCCTATACTTTTTTTAAAATCAAATACATAACCATCTTCAGAGGGAGATATGTACCAATTTTTTTTAAGAGTTGGTTTATTTGATAATGGACAAGGTACTTTATTATTCCAATGACCAGTAAAACTCATATCTTCATTGCTGACATTAAATAAACAATCATCCTTATTAAGTCTAAACTCATGATTACTTTCTGATATTATTATTTTCTTTGCAATACCATTGAAGTTTTCTGGCATTTTAGGCAACTCATCTTTTTGTATAAGCTTACACCTTAAGCCCTTACGAATTATAAAATATTCGTTATTATCTTCTATTTTAAAAACATCCATATTTCCCCTTGAGATTCATTAATTAATTCTTCTATACTTATCATTATCTCTTTGAGATGCATTTAAACCAACTTGAAGCAATTTTATTCTAGAATTAGGCTTTCCCTCAGCCAACAATTAGCCCTAAACCTCCCTCTATTGTCCTTTTGATTTGGTTATAGGTTTCAAAATATGTCCCTATACTTGCTTAAAATCTCTCTTTTCTCTTATGTTTGATTTTATTGGCTTTGTGGGTCTGTTTGGGATAAGTTGGGATTTAAGTTTGGTGGGCGGCGAACTCGGAACTATGGCTTGTAACTATTGATACATAAAGATTTTGTTTTTACAAATAAGTTTTCGTATACATTTTCGTATACACTTTTTGCAAAGTACCCTCTATTTTTGATCTGTTTTATTATTACTGAGCAACTAGATTTATATCTTTTACAAACTCATTATAAAGAGCTTTAATTACACCTATACTTATAATGGCTAAAAACTCATGTATATTGGCGTTTGATTTCCTTTTATTATAAGACGCCAAAACTCATGTATATTGACACTTAATCTCCCTTTATTATAGTGTGTTAAAACCCTTTCCAAAACCTTACCATATTAAAATTAATCTGCATTTATTTTCACTTACTTATAAGACGCAGAAACCCTAATGGTAATCTAATGGTATTAAATATCTTTTTGGGGTACTTCATTCCAGCCTATAACTGTTTCACGAGCATACTTTACTGCTTGTATATCATTTTCTTCTTGATAATCCACTTGTAAGCCAGCTTGTCTTTTATCCCATTGTTTAAGTTTAGCTACTGTATTTATTGCCTGTATCTTTTCAGTCATAGTACTACTTTTACTATCAATAATATCATCTAGCTTATCTAAGTATTTTTGCCTAGTATTAAATACTCCTAGCATCTCTCTTTGTTGTACACTTTCTATAAATGCTAAAACTTTCTCATTCTTCATCAATAAACTGGCTTCATTATTGATAGTAGACTTCTTCATTTTACTAGTATCATATACCTGTTCGTAAGCATAAGTATAATCATGTCCTTGCAACACCCACTTACAAAATTCTAATTGCTTAGCTGTTAGATCTGTTTTCATTATTCATCATCTCCACTATCTATATAGAGCTTTACTTTCTTACCTGTAGCATGGCTAAGATTTTTAATGTTTATTATGCAGTCTTTAGTAGAGTTCTTACTCAGATTAAGGAAATGGTTATTAAATAATTCTACTGATTGCTCTAGCATTTTATTAGCTAACTCAATCTTCTTTTCCTCTGTCATACTTCCACCTACATAAAGTTAATAAGATTTCTATTAAACCTAAAGATCAATGACTTAATAAGTGTTGCATAAGGTATGCCATTCTCTTTGGATATATTCTTTAATTGTTGTAGTTCGTTTTCATCAATTCTTAGAGTTATTGGAACTGTCTTAGTCTTAAAGTCTAAATTATGATTTTGTTCTCTCATCTTACTACCCCTAAATGTTGATCTATCAATTTACCATTAGATACTTTATATCTAGCTCCAGTTCTTGAGTCTCCAAATATATAAGTATTGTCATCTGTCTTTACTACATATTTAGACTTCTCAAACCAGTTATATAAAGCTATTCTTTGAGTCTCTGCATTAGTAGGTAGTTGATAACCATTCTCCCATGCAATTTGTCTAATATTACCCATATTAACCCCTATATTTAGTGTATGGCTGTGTATAGTTTGTGGTATTAAACATTCCATATAGGTAATTATATGTGATATGAATTTAGTGGGATTTTTGTCTCTATAGTATTAGAAATGGTAGAAAAATCTTACTTTCAATATACGTAATATAATTTATTTATATTCATTTATATTAAGGTTATAAAATGTTTGGTTTAGATACTTTACTTTATTCACTTGCATTTGCTTTTGTTACAGCGGCAATATCGTCTGTTATAAATAAGAGAAATACGAGAAAAGCAAAAGCTGCGGAGTCTATAGAGCAGGATTCTATACCTAAAGCTAACGTTTTAGATCCTATAGGCGTGGTTTTTGGAACTGTAAAGATTAGAGATGCTAATACTATAACAAGTGGCAATTTTAGATCAGAGGAAAAGATTGAAACTAGTGGTGGTAAAAAGGGAGGTAAGTAGTTATTTGTATTACATATAGCTTTACACAACATACAAAATGAATGTTATGTAACTTTATTTGTAATTATATAATGAGCTGAATTGGTGGGATTTTGAGTAGTAAACTGACTCTTATAAGGTATGAGCAAAATGCAAATATGCGTTCTTCTATTTCAAGACTATTCATTCTTCTTAATTGATCATTTACCTCATTGGTAAAAGCTTTTACTTGCCTTTCACTTTCATTCTCTAATGCTGTGTTTATAAGGACCTGATCTTTTACTTTATCCTTATTTTTTGTATATTGATTGCTATTAAGCGTATTACATTTTGTTAATCATGTAATGTTAGAGGTAATTATATAACGAGGGGATTGGTGGGATTTTGAGATTTATTAATACATGATATCGTTTATTCTTTTAAGATATCTCATTAATGCTTTTGTATAGATATAATTTATAGTCTTTAGATTCATATTTATAGCTACGTTAGCTTTAAACATTTCCTTTTGATCGCCATAAGCTTCATTATAATTAATTTTATCATCATATCTTTCAGCATACTGTTTTGCTATTAAATTTAAATCATCTATATTACTAAGATTATTAAGATCAATTAAATACTCTGTAGTCAATTTATCTAACTCATCATTAAAACCTAGCTGTTTATATAGATTAATCATTGATTCAGAATTAATAAGTTGTACAGTTAATAAAATTGCTTGTTCCTTCATGAAACTTATAGTCTGAGTATCAAATGTATTATGAGTAATTAAGCATTTAGCCATATTAGCTTGATTAAAACATTTATTTTTATCATCTTGTAGATTAAAGAGTTTTTGTTTTATATCAATGTTATATTGCTCAGTATAGTTCTTTTGGCTTTGCACGCCATGAAGTAATAGATCAAAAATTACCTTATTTTTTTCTATTTCTACATATTGATGATGATTCTCTTTATTTTCTTTATCAGTATATTGTTGTATAGAGCAATATGTTACAAATATGACGAATATGCTAATTAGTAAGTTATTTTTTATTACTTTGTTAAGAACTTTTAAGTAGTTTTTGTTATTTGATTTATGACATATATATAACGTTGGGATAGCAAAAAATATGGTAATAAATATAAGTATGTAAAAACTTATTTTAAATATCATAATAATATCGCTAATTAAGAGATACATAAGTAAATTTCTTTTCCTATATTCTTTTGGAAATTAAATACATATCCATCTTGAGAAGGAGATATGTACCGATTCTTCTCCAAAGTAGGTCTTTTTGATAATGGACAAGGTACATTATACTTCCAATGACCAGTAAAATACATATCTTTATTGCTGACATTAAATAAACAATCATTCTCATTAAGTTGAAATTCGTAATTATCTTCTGATATTTCTACTCTCTTTACAATACCATTGAAGTTTTCTGGAATTTTAGAAAAATCATCTTTTTGTATAAGTTTACAATTTGAATAATCATCACAAATAATAAAATATTCATTATTCTCTTCTATTTTAAAAATATCCATATTTTCCCCTGTTTAATTTTATTTGGTTTTTATATTTGAGAAGAGGATACTCCTCCTATATATTATAGCGAGATTTTCTCAGTACCTTGGTTAAAAGCTAGTTTATTTCATATTTCTACAATCTCCCTCAACCAACAATTAGCCCTAAACCGCCCTCTATTGTCCTTTTGATACTCTAGTGGTGTTTGGTTATAGGTTTCAAAATATATATCCCTATACTTGCTTAAAATCTCTCTTTTCTCTTTAGTAGTTTTAAAGTAGATCATTGCATTTATAAATTTGTAATCTAAAAAACTTAATTCAATATCATTTAATATTTCATCTATTAATACCTTGTTTGTAATCATGTTCAATCTCCATTTAATTAATGAAACAAAGTGTTCACGCTATATCATTTTGTACACCCCTTATGAACGCATAAATGAACACCTCTGTTCATGGTTTGTTCAATATTGTGTTCACTATTTAAAGCTGTTAAAACCTTTATTTATAAGGGTTTATATTGTAGCAACTAAACAATGTTCAATATCTGTTCACTCTCATGTTCTGCAAATGTTCACTGTTCACGGTGTCTAGGTACAAAAAAAATGAACACTACTATTTTTTCAAATAACTTTGTTGTTCTTTATGAGCTCTCAATACTTTATTAACTTTACCCAAACTACAGTTAACATCCTCTGCTATATCTCTTTGACTAAGTCCTTCTTCACTTAAAGAAATAATCATTTGATTTAGAGATTGTTTAGCATCGGTTATATTCCACTCTCCATTAACTAAATGTGCTTCTATACTATTAGCTTCATCACCATAGAAGTTACGATGTTTCTCATAGCTAACAATAAACCTAGCTCCTTGTTCTGATTCATAATCTCCGGGCTTACTTAACTTAATAACAGTATCTAATGTATCTTGTTTAGCACTAGAGCCTCTATTGGTACCATTCTTACCTGCATGATCTACTACTAATACTGTCTTACCTCTAGCTCTAAGTTGTAATAGCCATTGCTGGGTGACTTTCCAGCTCTCTGCTGTGTTTTCTTTACCTGTACGACATAAGGTAGCTAGATTATCTAAAATAATGAAATCAGCCTCATCTGTATGTTGCTGCAATGCCTCTTGTCCTTCTATAGTTGCAAGGTCTGGCATAGCTTGTCCATTATCAGCTAAGATGTCATTACTAATGATCTGTAGGTTATCATTGGTTATACTTCCTCTAGATATAAGCCTTAATCTTTCTCTTATAGTCTGTAAGGGCATTTCCCCATCAACAAATAGTGTCTTTAATGGTTTGGTAGCTATCCAATTAAAAAAGCTTGTACCAGTCGATACAGCCCATGCAATACCTAAGCTAACATGAGTCTTACCTACACCACGCTCTGCATATAACATAGTTAAGTCTTTCTCTTTAATAACTGGATCTAATATAGGGTTCTTTGGTCTTAAGTCCATACAATCAAGCTCTTTCCAGCTAATAGACTTTATAGCCTCACCAGGAATAAACTCACCTATATTTTTTCTAACGTTATAAACCATCTCACCTAAAGTGAATATATCTATAGATTGATGTATTTCTTCTATTTTCTCTTGTTGCTCTTGAGTAAACTGCTTCTTAGTTCTCTCTATAATGAAAGCATTTATCTCTTTTAAAGCACTACTCTTTATATCATCAAACCTAGCTTGTGTTATCTTGCCTTGCTCATATAACTTAGCCTGTTTGTTTAGTCGCTCAACATTCCACTTAATAGTCTCATCTTCTGAGTACGTGGTATAATTAAGATTAAGAGTGCTAAGCAGATGTTCTACTTTATCATCCACCACTTGTGGGGTTAAATTATTCATAATGCCTACCTCTTAAAATACTCTAATATTCTCAAAATCTGTTACTCTAGTTCTACGAAATGCTATTGCTACGACTTCTTTAATAGCTATTTCTCTATTACTAAAATACTCATGAATATACTTACCTATAAACTCACTATTAGAGCCTTCTTGCAGCAACACTATGTTATATTCATCATTCATATTTTTAATGACTGCGACTCTACCAGTTTGTATAGGTAGCTTAGGATCAAAGTAGACAATATCTCCTATATCTAAATTCTTTTCATGGCTAGAATTAGACATATGAATACTTCTTATTTCTAATGCGAAAGCATCTTTATTAAAATTAATTGACATGGTTAGTTACCTCTTCTGTTTTTGTTTTCCAAAATATATCGGGGCGGTTGGAAACTAGTACAGAGCCTAGCCATGAGTATTTACTACCGAAGTAGCTATTGTATTCCTCATGCCTCCCGATAAAACGAAAGAGTTTTACCATGTTGTGATAGATATATTGAATAACATATCTTAAATGTGCATAATAAGCCTCGCTAACGATAGATACAGCTCTAGCTATACAATCGTGGCTATTATTTAAATACACACTATCATTGCTTTTGTTAGTGGCAATATCACTACTCTGTATTTGGGTTTCCACGCCCTTCAACAAATGTGATAATAAAAGATTAGTAGTATTTTGTAAAGTCATGATTGAGCTACCTCCGCAGATTCAATAACTAGAAGCTCTTTGATTTTATTTAAGAAATAGATTTGTCCTTTACCAGTTATAAGAGTCTTCTTGGTGGGAATAATTCCTTTAACCGTTTCTGTCACGCTTTCTTTAACCTCAAATAATCCTTGTTCTATATACTTCTGTTTTGGGTTGTTTTTGTCTTCACCAGATTTTATTAAATAATCATGCTTTCTTAATAAGGCAAATAACCTGTTTCTACCTATATCAATCCCATCATTAGCTAATAGTTTTGCATAAGTATCAAAAGATATTGATTTAGCACTAGTGCCTATAGAGTTAGCAAATTCTATTAATGGTTGAGCTTGTTGTAGCTGTAATTTTGCTTCCTTATATTCAGTAAGTAGGCTAATCATAAGATCAGGATCATTAAGAGTTTTGTTAATTACATCATTGGTAGCATACAAGCCATGCTTTCTAATGTCTGGTAATACTTCGCAAGTAACCCACTGTCTAAAAGAAATAGCTTCTTTCTTGCGAGATTTTAATACAAGTGCATACATACCACTTTCATTAATGATATTAGTATTACCCTGACGCCCTAGCGAAACGCTAGCCCGTTCACCCTCTAGGACATGTTTACTTAATGCGTCTGTAGTATTTTTATATCCTAAAATATCTGTTACATCTTTAGCTATAAACCAAGGTTCACCATTTTGATTAATGGTCCTAACTTCTTTATCTTTAAAATTAAAGTTTACTAGCTCCATACCTACACCCCCATATTTCTAGCTTGTATTTTAGAATCTAGCCATGCTTCGACTTCTGTGGATATCCAGCCAGTAGTTTTAGGTGTGAGTTTTATAGGCTTAACGAAGTTACCTTCACTAACCCATCGCCAGATTGTGCTTTCAGATGTTCCTGTAAGTTCTATAACTTCACCAATTCTCATTATTTTATATTTATTACCCATAATTTATTCCTTGTTAACTGTAAACCTAGCTAGGGTTATTATTTAAAATTGTCGACAATTAACTTTAGCATCAGCCTAAATAGTAGGATTTAGGACTATATAGGAGTTGCTGGTAGGATAAATATAAGAGCTAAACTAGAAATAAAAAATATGCCAATAGTGCCATGTTTTATATGCCACTATATGCCATGCTATCTGTATGTATTGAATTATAAGGCTTAAAGATATGCCACTATTTTATATTATAGTGACTCTTAATGAACTTGATTAATACTCTAAAGTCGTCAGTATTGATTATTTTCTTATCTAAATAATTTTCTTTAAGCCATGGTTGTATGTGCTTGATAGATTGTGTAGCTTCTCCGTATTTTTTGTAATCTTCACTGTTATTAAAAGCTAAAATGATATCATTGTATAGATTTAGAGATCTGCTCAATTGATAGTCATCATTTAATTGTTTATCAGTTATTTCAATATGATTTTTAGTTATATAAGGCTCTAAATTTAATGCATCCTTAAATAAGGATATAAATTCAGAACTTTTAACATAGACGCATCCAAATTCCTCTATAAGAGGATACTTTGCAGCAAACTCTTCAAAAGGATTAATATAAAATAGTTCATTATCGCCATGAAAATTTTTCATCGCAATAGTATGAAGCTGATTATTGTAGATAACTTTATGACATGCAATTTTAGGAATTTTGTAGCATCTTAGCAAATAAATTTCATAAAGCTCTAAACTCTGTTCCTCAATACTATCATATGGGATTAGCTCTTTTGAGGAATCATTTTCTAGATAGCGACTTTCTGCATATTTATTCCAAAAAACCTCTTCATCTTTAAATTTAAGATGATAGTCTTTACTTTCAAAGTAGCCCTCAGGGAAATTATCCAGATGTATATATTGTACATCAGAAATATACAGTTTTAAGTTTCCCTTTTTTTGATGGTAAAAAATTTCCTCTAAAATATCATGAAAGTCAAGATCTCCAAAGAAATGTATAATTTCATCAAGATTAATTTCTTCTTTCAATAAGATCAGTTTCTTCTTATCCAAACTACACCCCCACAGTGTTCCCAATAACTTAAACACAGCCAAACACTTGGGATATGTCTTTCGGTAGCGAGCCTAGACTGTGCTTAATTATTTAATAATAGCACTATAGAGATTTAATTTGTAGAAGAGGGTTTTGTTGCTGCTGGGATAATTATTTTAATTAACTCGAGCGCCTATTTTAAGTATTATTAGATTATATTTTCTAAATATACATATTAACTATGTTTTGGAGGCTGGCATATGAATAAAGAGAGAATTTATCAGTTCATTATTGTTTCATTAGTAATGCTAAATACTGTGACGCTTATAGCTCAAATAGATATTGGAAATACGCTATTTCTTCATTATATAAATGTATCTTTCTCTTTACTGTTTTGTACTGAGTACAGTATCAGACTGATAGCCTCAAAGAGTAAAATAAAATTCGTTTTTAGTTTTTATAACATTATTGATTTCATAGCTATATTTATACCTCTAATCCTAGATATATTTGGAGTTAACTCTCAACAGCTAATAGTTCTAAGATTGTTAAGAATATTTAAGATATTCCAGAACACAACTATACTCAATAGAATAGTAAGGGTATTAAAAAAAGTATACTTAGAGATTCTTGTATCTTTCAGTTTAATGTTCGTAATATTAGTAATATCTTGTGTGATAATGTTTTATGCAGAACATGATGCACAGCCAGAAGTATTCTCAAGTATATCTAATACACTATGGTGGGGTATAGCAACTCTAACAACGGTTGGTTATGGTGACATGTATCCAATTACACTATTAGGTAAATTAGTAGCCTCTGGGCTAGCTATTCTTGGTATAGGTGTATTTGCAATACCAAGTGGTTTAATAGGGGCATCTTTTATAGATGAAATAAGAAGAGAAAGGGAAGAAAAAGAGAAGCAAGAACAAGAAAAATCTAAAAACTAACCCACATTATCTATCTTAGTAACATTAGAATTAACCCTTATATGATCTACATAATCAGCCCATAGCTGTAGCATTTCAGCCCTCTCTATTAAGAAGTCGTTCTTGTCGTATATCTCATCAATAGAGTTAGCTTTTGAATGGCTTAATATCATTCTTACAGCATCATCACACCAGTTGTATTTACTTCTGATGCTACTTATATAGGTCCTAGCTGACTTTCTAAAGCCATGAGTATGCTGTTTAGGTTTACTATTTCCATTGTAGCCTAGAGTTTCTCTTAGTGCCTTAGATAAGCTCTCTTTAGATATATATCTAGTGTTAGAGTTAGTAGAATGGAACACATGAGCATGACCACCATTGTATTCTTTTATTTCCATTAGTAAGTCATAAGCTTGTTTACTTAATGGTTGTCTAAAATCTCTCTTCATCTTCATATCTTCTGCTTTAATAGATATAAAGTTGATTTCTTGACCATCTTGTTTAACTGACTTAATGTTTTCCCATTTTAACTCTACTATGTTTCTAGGTCTAAAGCCTACTAGTACAGCTAATCTTAAAGCCATAGATATATTATATTGTCCTTTATAAGTATCTATATCTCTTAGTAGTTCACTAAAATGATATTTGTCTTCTACAGGGTCTATAAATTCAAAGCCCTTAGTATCAGCCTTATCTACTTTTATATCTCTAGCTACATTGTATTTAATTAATCCTTTACCAATAGCATAGTTAAATATGAGGTTAAATAAGTTCTTCATCTTGTTTTGATTACTAGGAGTATTACCCTCTAATACTTTAGCTATTTGATATGGCTCTATATCTTTAATATTTAGAGTCTTAAGCTTAGGTAGTATTAGTCTATTAAGTATAGATAGGTTTCTTTTGTATACTTCTTCACTATCCCAGCCATAAGGTTGAGTAGGGTGTCTACTTTCTATAGCCTTAGTAGCTAGGTTTAAGAATATATACTCATCTTGATATTTTTGTTTCTCTCTTTCTATTTTAGGGTCTTTACCATTGGATAGTAGTTGTTTAGCTCTAAATGCTTCTTCTCTAGCAGCTTTTAAAGATATTGTAGGATAACTACCTAGAGGCTCCCATTTATTCTTATATCTAAATTGCCAAGTCTTGTTTCCTTTAGTATCGACTCTAATATATAAGCCATTACCATCACATAATTTATAATCTTTGCCAGTTGCTTTTAAGCTCTGTAACTTTGATGTAGTAAGTTTTCCAGCCATATAGGTGTATACGAGAGTGAGAAATTAACTAAATTTTATATCTCGTATACAGTTTTGTATACACTTTTATGCGGGATTTCATGACATGATTTAGGACTACTTGGGACAATAAATCTTCTAAGAGGTTCTATTTTATTGGCTTTGTGGGTCTATTTGGGATGAGTTGGGATTTAAGTTTGGTGGAGGCGGCGGGATTTGAACCCGCGTCCATAAACTCTCTATCTTTGGATCTACATGCTTAGACTAACTTATTTAAAAGTTTGACTTGACCTCTCCCCAGTTAGTCAGGGTAGAGGTAAGCGAGTCTGATATATACAGCTCTTACTCTCAGACGGAAGCAAAAACCGTCTTATGCAAAATATGAACAGATGTATAGATAAGTCCATAAGATAACTTATCATATCTGTGCGTATCTAGGTTATTAAGCTAGATTAAGCAGCTTTTGCAACAGCAGCAAAGTTGCTGTCGTTAGCTACTACGCGATTTGCTTTTTTATTGCCAGTTATTATTGGCATTTGTACTGTTATTTACGAGGTACTGTACTTCCTCGACATGCACCTAGGACTTTGACATTCATGTCGAAACCATATTCGCCCCCATTTGGGTAGACATAGTCTATCTACTATAAAATATGAAGTCAAACTATAAAAAAGCCAAAGCCCCATTTATTTCATCAAAATTAAATCCGTTATAGACAAGGTAATTAATAGCTTTTTGTTTAAGTTTTAGATCTTTCTGAAGTTTAGGGACATTTTTATATTTTTTATTTAAACATTTTTGACACTGATCAAACCAGTTAATCTCAAGAGTGTTTAAATATTCCTCTACTAGCTCTGCAGATAGACCTTTTTGATATATTGCTGTATTTACTATTCTTTTTTTTCCTCTGAGTTTTGCTACTTCACTTTGGATAAAAGAGTGAATAAATCTTTCATCAGAAAGCCATTTTCTATTTTCAAAATCATTTAATAAATCCTCTATTTCTTGATTTGAAATATTAGCTCTTTTATAGAGTTTATCAGTGAGTTGCTTTCGAGAATAATCTTGTTTAGATAGGAGATAAAGTATATATTGTCTTTCTTTAGATAAGCTCATCTTGAGAGTTATTTTCTTTTTTATTTGAGTCTTTTTTTGCATACTTTTGAGGTAAAAGTAGTTCAAGGACTGCTTTCTCTATCTCATCTCTTTCATCAGTATGCTCTTTTAGATAGTCTTTAGTTTTTTCTTTACCTTGACCGATCTTTTTACCTTTATAACTATACCAGGCGCCAGATTTTTCAATAATATCGTGTTTTGCACCAAGGTCAACAAGCTCTGCTTCTAGAGATATACCCTCTCCATAAACTAACTCAAACTCAGCTTGTTTGAATGGGGGAGCAACTTTATTTTTTACTACTTTGACCTTTATTTCATTTCCAGATACTTCAGTACCATCTTTGATAGGGCTGCCTTTTCTCACCTCTAATCTTACAGAAGAGTAGAATTTTAGAGCATTACCACCAGTAGTTGTTTCAGGGTTGCCAAACATTACACCAATTTTCATTCTTATTTGGTTAATAAACATAACCAAAGTATTTGAACGTTTAATATTAGCTGTTAGCTTTCTTAAAGCTTGGGACATAAGTCTAGCTTGTAGGCCCATATGAGAATCTCCCATATCACCTTCTATTTCAGCCTTAGGAGTAAGTGCAGCTACTGAATCTATAACAACAACATCAACACCACCAGAACGAACTAACATATCAGCTATTTCTAAAGCTTGTTCTCCAGTATCTGGTTGAGAAACAATAAGGTTTTCAATATCAACACCTAGTAAAGCTGCATATTTAGGATCTAAAGCATGTTCAGCATCTATAAAAGCAGCTGTTCCACCTTGTTTTTGACATTGGGCAATAGCTAATAATGTTAAAGTGGTTTTCCCAGATGATTCATGACCGTAAATCTCTATAACACGCCCTTTAGGATAGCCGCCGATACCAAGAGCAACATCAAGGCTAATTATTCCAGAAGGAATTACCTCTATATCTGTGCTAGCTTCTTGATCACCAAGTCTCATTACTGAGCCTTTACCAAATTGTTTTTCTATTTGTGATAAGGCTGATTTTAAAGCTTGTTCTTTACTCATTCTTAAACCTTATTAATGCTGTTTATTATCAGCTGTTTTTTTTAATGAATCTTGATACATAGCATCAAAGTTAACAGGAGAAAGACAAAGCTGAGGGAATCCTCCGCTAATGACTAAGTCAGAAATAGCTTCTCTTGCATAGTGGTATAATATATTTGGACAGAAAGCATTTTTTGCATGTTCTAATTGCTCATTTGTCATATTCTGAACTGTAAAAATTCCTGCTTGTTTGACTTCACAGTTAAAAGCTTCTATTCCATTACTTTCTACATGAATTTCTAATGTTATTACAGTTTCATAAGTATTTTCTTCAGGAAGTTTAGAGGCAGAAACGTTTAAGTCTGTCTTTAATTGAGGTTTCCATTCCGACATCCAAATTTTATCAGCATTAGGAACTGAAAAAGAAGCATCTTTAACGTAAACTTTTTGTATTTGAAATTGTGGTAAATTATTATCATTACTCATAGTTTAATCCTTATTTATTTGCATCTTCAGATTTAACGGGGTAACCAGCTTGTAGCCAAGCACTAAAGCCACCCTTTAAAGAATATGCTTTTTCGAAGCCATCTTTACGAAGAATATTTCTTGTCTTATCTGAATGACTATTTCCATAAATAACCACAGGCTTGTCTTTATGTTTGTGTAATTTCTTTAAACTCTCTTCTATTTTCTCAGAAGGTATATTTATAGCTCCGATAACATGAGCTTTTTTATAATCCTCAGGAGCTCTAACATCTAAGTAAACGCCTTTATGTTTATTAACTTCTGCTACTGCATTTTGCACACTTAAGCTAGTTTGACTATGTTTTGACTGTGTTAATTCAAAAACTATATAGATAGCCAAAAGTAAAATAAATGACAAACAAAAAACTAAGTTTTGTGAAACAAAATAAGATAAATTTTCCATGTTTTATTATATATACATATTTAAAGCTATGTAGATTATACATAGCTTTAGGAATAAAAAAAAGTTAAAAGGGATTGTAGAAAAAAAGAAAGATTAATTAAAGATTATTTCATTTTAGCAATGATGTCATTAGTAACATCTAGGCTATCTGCATTATATAAGCTCATTTCAGCAGGTAATATAGCATCTAAGTTTTTAGCTTTAGCTACATCTTGAGAAGCTTTAGTTAAAGAATCTTTAAACGCATCAGCATCATCACTAGCCATTTGTTGTACTTGACCCATTAAGTCTTGGTAATCTTTCATAGCATTTTGTAAGTCTGCTTTAGCTTGAGCTTTATCTGCAGCTTCTTTTTGGTCAGCAGCTTGAGCATCTTTTGTATCGCCTTTAGCATTATCAGCTTCTACAGCATCTTTATCAGTCTCGTAAGCATTAATTTTTTCTTGAAGAGCTGTAATATTTTTCTTAAGGTTGTCCATTTGAGGCTTAAGCTTTTGCTCATCAGCAGTCACTTTAGCTTTACCTAAAGAAGACTTTTCAAAAATATCTTGAACATTAGCAAAACCTACGCCACCAGCAAGAGCTGAAGTTGCAGATAACATTAAACCACCAGCGATTATTGTACCCAAGATAGTTTTTTTCATAATTAAATTCCTTATTTGTTTATTAATTAGTGAAACCATATTACTATCGATTATAGCGATGTTTTTCTGTGTTTCAATAGAATTTACCTTATTATTTTAAGCTAACACCACTTTCAGACAAAGCCTTATAATATACACCATTACCTATTTTACTTGATAAGTTGGTGAAAAAATCTAAAGGCTGAGTGTAATCAATGATAGGCAAATCATCAAGCTTATTTCTTTTTAGTTCTGAAACAGAGGCAAATCCATCAATAAGTCCCAAATCTTTTGCTTCTATACCACTAAAAGGCTCACCAGAGAAAGTTGTTTCTAGAGATCTATCTTTTAATCTATCACCTCGAGATTTTTCAACAGCGTCCATAAATACTCGATGAGTTTGTTTTAATATTTTTTCAAATTCTTTCTTCTGTTCAGGATTTTGAGGCGTAAATGGATCTAAAAAGCCCTTATTTTTCCCAGCTGTATAAGTTCTTCTTTCTACACCTATTTTGTCCATAAGACCTGTAAATCCAAAGCCACTTCCAATAACACCAATAGAGCCTGTTATAGTCATTTTATTTGTATAAATCTCTTTAGCACCTGTTGCGATATAGTAACCACCACTAGCACATAAATCAGTACAGACTGCATACATAGGGATATCTGGATGCTTTTCTTGTAAATATATCATATGGTTATATATGTCATCGGACTCAACAGGCGATCCTCCAGGGCTATTTATTTGAACGATAACTCCTTTTACATTACTGTTTTTATAAGCATTATCTAGGCTTTCTATAATTCTAGATGAATTAGCTTCTGAGTCTTCAGCAATTATTCCAGAAACTTTTATTAAGGCTATATGTGGAGATAGGTCATCTGATTTGCTTAAAAAAGCCGATATTATAAAAAATATAACTACTAAAGCTATAATAATACGAGATATCAATCTCCATCGTCTTTTACTTTTTACATCTCTTATATGAACTTTAGCTAATTCTTCTAAAGTTTCATTGCTTATGTTATCTGCCATTATTTTTGAGTTTTTGTTATGATATTTCTAAAAGCTATTTTAATATTTTAATTAGTTAAAAACACCAAAATATTTCGGAGATTTTTGCAATGAGTAAGTCACTAGATGAAAAAGCTGAAAAGCTTGGATTAAATAATATAAAAAGGCATATTTTTATTTGTTGTGACCAAGAGAGACAAAAGTGCTGTAAAGGTAAAGAGTCTTTAGAATCTTGGGAGTATTTGAAAAAGAGATTACAAGAATTAAAGCTTTCTCAGAATGGTAATGTATATCGTTCAAAAACTTATTGTTTAAGAGTTTGTCAAGATGGGCCTATAGCTGTAGTTCATCCTGATAATGTTTGGTATCACTCTTGTACACCGAAGGTTTTGGAAAAAATAATACAAAAGCACCTAATAGGAGGTGAGATTGTAGAAAAATATGTTTTTAGTAAGCCTAAGGGATAAATGAAATTAGCTATATTCGACTTTGATGGCACTATCTGTGATACTAAAGATAGTGTTTTTTATTCTATAAAAGATACATACTTAAAATACTCAGTAAAAGTAAATGATAAGATTATTTCAGAAACACTTAAAAAAGGTATAACCTTAGAAAATTCTTTAATACATATAAATGAGTCACTTAATTTAGATATAGATGTTGCTAGTTTAGTGCTCTTATATAGAGAGATATACAATGAAACTGCCTATAAAAACACCTATTTATATAAAGGCATAAAAGATCTATTAGAGAAATTATTTTTTGATGGGGTTAATATTATTATTGTTAGCAATAAAGGTTCTCTTGCTATTGAAAAAATCCTTAATTTTCATGGTTTGAGAAAATATATCGGAGATATATTTGGAGCTGATTCAGCTAAATATAAAAAACCAAGTGTAGAGCTTTATGAATATATAAAGACTATATATAAGCATGCAACCCTTGGAAAAACATATATAATAGGTGATACAGAAACAGATATTATTTTTGCTAAAAATTGTGGAGCAAATTCTATATTTGTTAAATATGGATATGGAGATAGCAGTAAGTGCGTTGAAATGTCACCAGACCTTATTATAGAAAGCTGTGATGATCTGATGATGGTAAGTAGACATATAAATAAGTAGTCGTTAACAAAAGAGGAAGAAGTGGTGAAAAAAAATATAGATGGTAAAAAAATCTTTGATACTGTAAGTAATGCATCAACTGTGGCAGAATATGTAGTTTCGAGATTGGTAGATTTGGGAATAGATCATTCTTTTTCAGTACCTGGAGATTTTGCCTTTGCATTAGATCATGCTCTTATTAACAATCGAAAACTTAATAATATAGTAAATGCTAATGAGCTTAACGCTAGTTATGCTGCAGATGGTTATGCAAGGGTTAATGGAGCATCTATTCTGTGTACTACTTATGCTGTGGGCGAGTTAAGTGCATTAAATGGAGTTATGGGATCAAAAGCAGAAAACTTAGTTGTTTTTCATTTAGTTGGTAGCCCAAGTGATGGAGCAGTAGGAAAGAAGAAGCAAGTTCATCATACTTTGGGTGATGGAGTCTTTGGAAATTTTTTTGAATTATCAGCCTCAGCAGCTTGTGTTTCAGCCATCATTACGCCAGAAAACGCTCGTAGAGAGATGAATAGGGTTATAGCTGAAGCATTCAAATATCGTAAACCAGCTTATATAAGTGTATCTTTAGATGGTGGAAATCGTCCTGTAACAGATATAACTCCAGATGATATAGACTGTAGTTATTTAAAGAGTAATTCACATCAGCTTGAATTGGCTGTAAACCTAGTACTAGAGCATTTAAATAAAACTAAAAAAGTTGTAGCTATACCGGCTGTAAAATTAGATAGGTTTGGAGTGACTGAAAAGGCTATCAAGCTTATAGAAAAATTAAATATACCTTTTGCTATTATGCCTCATGATAAGAGTGTCATATCTGAAACTCACCCTAATTATGTAGGTTTTTATGCTGGTTTATTATCTGATCCAAACACTGCTGAAATAGTAGAAGGAGCAGATCTAGTTATTAATTTAGGAGATGCTCTATGGTCAGATTTTAACACGTCTGGATTTACTAATAATTTAGATATAAACAAAGTATTAAATTTAGCGCCTTTATTTGTTGAGGATAAAAAATCTTATTTAGCAGATGTTTACTTATCAGAATTACTTGATGCTCTATTGGAAAAAGTTGGAAGTGTAAATTATAAGCCAAATATTTCTCAAATGAAGATACAAGATTTACCAGTAACAAAAGAAAACCTAACTTTAAGAGTATTTTATAACCAAGTTTTAAAATTCTTAAAAAGTACAGACAGCCTTGTAGTAGAAACTGGTTCTTCATCACTTAATATGCCGAAGCTACCATTGCCAGAAGGTGTGAAGTATTATAATCAAACTTTATGGGGCTCTATTGGTTGGGCTACTCCTGCTGCCTTTGGGGTGGCACTAGCTAATCCAGATTCTAGAACTATATTGATAACAGGCGAAGGGTCACATCAGCTTACACTTAATGAGTTAGGAGTAATGGGAAGATATAAAGTAAATCCTATTATTTTATGTATAAATAATGATGGATTTATGGTTGAAAGGGCTTTAGAGATAGATCCTGATCCAAGTTACGATGATCTTGCTCAATTAAACTATAAAGATTTGCCAAAAGCCTTTGGGTGCAATGACTGGCTAACTATAAAAGTTAAAACAGGTGAAGAATTAGCTGAAGCATTGAAAAAAGCTAGAGAGCATACAAGTGGTGTTTATATAGAGGTTATAACTGGAAAATATGATTATTCTGATACATTAGAATTCTTTAATAAACATCTTAAAGAAATGTATGGTTGATATCTATGTTAAGTAAGAAAATTAAAATAAGTATAGTTTGTTTAACGCTTTGTTATATTCCAACTCTAGTAATAGCGGATGGTTGGCAGGTATCAACTTTCTTATAGTGAAATTATATTATAGATACTAAAACAGGAGTGATTAAACTTAATGCAGCGAGTGATTGGCAAAAGAAGTTTAATGAGAAAAAGCCTACGACTCACTAATATTTTTTACAAATACTGTTTCAAAAAAACTAATATGCTATAATTTTAACAATCTTCAGGGCAGGGCGAAATTCCCTACCGGCGGTAACTATTCTTATAGAAGCCCGCGAGCGCTTTTTGTTAACTCAAAAAGGTCAGCAGATTTGGTGAGAATCCAAAGCCGACAGTATAGTCTGGATGGAAGAAGGTTGTTTTAATAATAGTTTTTATGTATTTTGCTATTTTGTGGCAAATTATGTCTATTGTTTTTATTCCTTCTATTTTCCTGAAAAATTTTTGTAGCTATTAAGAGGATAAATGAAGAATATAGATCTTTATTATATGCATCAAGCTTTAATACTTGCAGGCCGAGGTAGACTAACTGTTTCTCCAAATCCTATGGTTGGCTGCATTATTGTAAAGAATGGTCAAATAGTAGGAGAGGGTTGGCATCAAAAAGCAGGTCAGCCGCATGCTGAGATTTATGCTATCAAGATGGCAGGAGAGAAAGCTCATGGTGCAACGGTTTATGTAACATTAGAGCCGTGTTGTCATACAGGTAGAACTGGTCCATGTACTGATGCTTTAATTGCTGCAAAAGTTAAAAGAATAGTTATAGCAACTCTTGACCCCAATCCTAAAGTTGCAGGAAAAGGAGTCTTTAAGCTTACGGATGCTGGAATAGTAGTGGAGGTAGGAGTGCTTGCAGAACAAGCTAAGCACTTGAATAAAATATTCTTTCACTACCAGCAAACTAGAAAACCATATGTCTTTGCTAAGTGGGCAATGTCTTTAGATGGAAAAATATCAGTTAAATTCAATGATTGTAAGCAAATAAGTTCAGAAAAATCTCGAGAATATACACATCAGACCCGTAATATTTGTGATGCAATAGTAATAGGTAAAAATACTTTATTAAGAGATAACCCTAAGCTTGATGTAAGAGTTGGGGTTTTAGATATTTTAAACCCGATTAGATTTATAGTTTTTTCTAAACTAAATGAAATAGATTCCAATTGGCATGTATTAGATCAAAAAGTAGCTAAGACCATATTCGTATGTACGGATATTTCTAGTGAAGCAGAGGAAAAACTAAGCTCTTTAAATATTGATTTCTGGCTATTGCCAGCAGCTGAAGACAGTAGGAAAGTATATCTAGAAAAGTTTCTGGAAAAAGCAGGGTTAGTAGGAATTTCAAGTATCTTAGTTGAAGGCGGCAAAGGACTTCTAAATGATTTTATAAACCAAAAATTGGTTGATGAATTTATGGTATACATATCACCTGTTCTAATAGCAGATTTTGAAAATAAGCAAAAGTTATCTTTTGATTCTGTTAGTAGGCTTGATAAAGATATTTTAGTAAATGCTAAAGTGAAGGGAGATAATTAATGTTTAGTGGTATTGTTCAGGGATTAGGAACAGTAAAAAAGATAAATATTAAAGATAAGGTTAAGACTTTGTATATAGCTTTTGAAAATTGTCATAAGTGTAGTATTGGTGATAGTGTTGCTATAAATGGTACATGTCTTACAGTGACTGACTTTAATGCAGATCATTCAATGGCAAGTTTTGATGCTGTACCAGAAACGTTAATAAAAACAAATTTAGATAGTTTAGAGATTGGTAGTTTAGTAAACACAGAAACAGCTATTAGATACGGAGATCTTGTTGGTGGCCATATGATGCAAGGCCATGTTGATGAAAAAGGTATTATAAAAAATATACAAGATGTTGGCGGTGCGTGGATAGTTGAGATATCTGCTTCCAAAGACTTCATAAACTATCTTATACCTAAAGGGTTTGTAAGTATTGATGGTATGAGTATTACAGTTGTCGATGTGTTGAAAGATAGCTTTACTGTGACTTTAATTCCCCATACTGTTGAGGTAACTATAGCAAAAAACTATAAGAAAGATTCTTCTGTGAATTTGGAAGCGGATGCGACAGGTAAATATATTTATAAATATGTTAAAGGATTAAAAAATGTTTAATCAAATAAAACAAAATGTAGAAAAAGCCATAGGTGCACTAAAGGTAGGTAAGCCTATAGTTGTGCTAGATGATTATGATAGAGAAAATGAAGGAGATATGATATTTCCTGGGCAAATGGCAACAGCTGAAAATATTGCTTTCATGTTGGAGCATACTAGCGGTATTGTTTGCTTGGCGATGGACTCTACTCATGCAAAGAAATTAAACTTAACTCCTATGGTTGCTGCAGATCAAAACAATAGTACTTTTACTACACCTTTTACAGTTACTATAGAAGCTAAAGAAGGGGTTACAACAGGAGTATCTGCTAAAGATAGAGCTCATACCATACAGGTAGCTTCAAAAGTAAATGCTAAAGCAGAAGAGTTGGCAAGACCTGGCCATATTTTTCCTCTTATAGCTAATGATAAAGGAGTGCTTGGCAGAAATGGACATACTGAGGCAACTGTAGATTTAATGAGACTAAGTGGTTTTAATAGTGCCGGTGTTCTATGTGAGCTAATGAATAGAGATGGTACCATGATGAAAGGTGAACAACTAATAGAGTTTGCTAAGAAGTATGATCTACCACTATTAACCATAGAGGAGCTATATCAGTACAGATTAGCAACAGAGATTTTTGTTGAAAAAGAAGCTTCATCAACAATTCCTTTAAAAGATGTTGGTGATTTAGAGATGTCTGTTTATAAAGATAAATATACTAAAGAAGAAGTAGTAGTTTTATCTAAAGAGTATAAAGGAAATAACCCTTTAGTTAGAATGCATTCATCTTGTATCACAGGAGATTTATTTGGTTCTTTAAGATGTGATTGTCAGTCACAGCTTCATCATGCTTTAAAAAGAATAAGTAATGAGGGTGGTTTTTTAATATATCTTGAGCAAGAAGGAAGAGGTATTGGTTTAATCAATAAATTAAAAGCATATAACTTACAAATGCATGAGAACTTAGATACGATAGATGCAAATCTTGCATTGGGTCTTCCTATAGATTCTAGAAAGTATGATTTAGCTGTCCAAGTTTTAAAATTTAATAATGTGGACAGATGTCGTTTGCTTTCTAATAATCCCAAAAAGAAAGAAGCTTTAGAATGGGCTGGTATAACGGTAGAGCTTACAGAAAGTGAATCTTTTATAAATAAACATAATGAAAATTATCTAAAAACGAAAATAGATAGGATGCAGCATAAAATTAAGGGTCTTTGATATGAATAAATTAGCAATAGTAGTAAGTGAGTTTAATTCTTTAATTACAGATAAAATGTTAGAGGGAGCTTTAGAAGAAGCAAGAATTCAGGGCTTGGCAGATAGCCAAATTGAAGTTAGAAAAGTCCCTGGTGCAGTAGAGCTGCCTTTTGTTGCAAACCTTTTAGCAAAAACTGGTAGATATGATGCGGTTGTACTACTTGGTTGTGTAATTCGTGGTGAAACAGACCATTATGATTATGTCTGTGATCAAGTTAGTTATGGTACTCAAGAGGTCATGCTTAAGTATGATCTGCCAGTTATATTTGGTATTTTAACTACTCATAATAAAGAGCAAGCTTTAGAAAGAGTGGGTGGTAAAAAAGGACATAAGGGTAAATACTGTGTACAAGCCGCTATTACAATGGCTAAAATAAAAGAAGAGATAATAAAAAAATAGAGGAAAAAGATGGCTTTAGAAATTTTAGAGTATCCTCATCCTTTTTTGAAAGAGGTTGCAGAATCTATATCAAAAGAAGAAATAAATGATTCATTAAGAGAAGTTTTTAATGAGATGGCTGGATTGATGGATGATGCTAGAGGCGTTGGGTTAGCGGCTATTCAGGTTGGTATAAAGAAAAGATTTTTTATAATGCTTGATAATATAGAAACAGATTCTCCAAATATTGTTGTAGCTATAAATCCAGAAATTATAGAAAAAGAAGGAACAATAATTGATGAAGAAGGTTGTTTATCCTTTCCAGGCGTTTCAGCAAAAGTTAAAAGAGCTACTAAAGTAAAAATGAAAGCTTTAAATGAATTTGGTGAAGAGTATATTGTAGAGAAAGAAGGTTATTTAGCTCGTTGTATTCAGCATGAAATAGATCATTTAAATGGCATTACATATTTTGATCATTTAGGCCCATTAAAGAGACAAATGATAGAAAAAAAATATAAGAAACTAATGGTAACTAATTCTTCATCTTAAATAATAGAGATTCTTTGCCTTAAAATTAGGTTTTTACTTTACTTTTGTTTTCTACTAAGCAAGAATTAGGAGGAATGTCTCACTTTTAAAGAGGTGAATTTATGAGGAATTTATTTAAAGTATTATTATTCTCACTTTTTTTGTTAGGATTAACATCTTGTGGGAACTTATTAACCAAAGATAAGTTTGTATATCTTGGCCATGGGGTTAATACTCCTAATTATCAATTGTATTATGATAAAACAAGAAAGATGTTTATGTTGGTTGATAAAAGACATGGATGTTTTGAGAGGGACTATTCTGGTACTTGTATTGCCTTTACATTAGAAGAGGCTGAGCAATTTAGAGAGCAAGCATTAGCTAAAATGATAGATATAGATACTAAACTTGCCCAAGACAGTTATGGTAATCAAAGAATTAATGACTTAGATAAGGCTGGTATTACAACTATTAGAAAGTCTATTGATATAGGAACTATTAAAGCGACCCCTATTAAACAGGTTATTGTAGATAGAGAGAAAGAATATGCTTTAGTTAAGGATAAATATAAATTAGCTGCAGACTTAGTGGGTACAATAGTTTCAACTAATGGACATAGAGAAATTAAAGTATTCTATGTTGTCAGCTTCCCAGCTATCGCTGAGAGTAGTAATGCTAATACTATTCTTGAGCCATTTATAGTTGATCCAGAATATTTATATTTACATATGACTAACTCAGCGGTTAAGCAAGTTAAAAAACTTCAGACAAAAATAGAGAAGAAAAATACTGTTGTGAAAAAAGAAGTTACTAACTATTTAGGAGAAATCGTAGATGGTAAGCCAGCAAATACTAATGAAACAGAGTCAGAGAAAGCTGCAGCCAATCTTAAGGTTTCAACTGCACAAACTAAAGTAGTTTCTAGCGGAAGTAGTGAAGAGGTTGTTCAATCTTAATTTTTTAACTCTTTTCTGAATTAGTCAGTTATTATTCCACCACCTAAGCAAATATCTTTATCATAAAATACTATAGATTGACCTGGGGTAATAGCTCTTTGAGGCTCATTAAATTCAACATTTACAGAATTATCAGTATTTAATAGAACTGTACATTTTTGATCTTTTTGTCTATATCTGATTTTTGCAGAACACTCAAAACTTTTTGCTGGAGAGTTACCAGCTACCCAGCTTAAGTTAATCGCATGTAAATTTTGTTTAAATAGTAAAGGATGATTATGTCCTTGAACAGCTATAAGAATATTGTTTTTTAAATCTTTACTTGCAGCGAACCACGGAACCTCTGGGCGATTTTTGACTCCACCAATACCTAATCCCTGCCTTTGACCTATTGTGTAATACATAAGTCCTTCATGTGTACCTATTTTGATACCATTCTCATCATGTATTTCACCTGGTTGCGCAGGAAGGTATTTAGATAGAAATTCTTTAAACTTTCTCTCACCTATAAAACAGATGCCAGTACTATCTTTTTTGTCGAAAGTAACTAGGCTATTCTCTTTAGCAATTTCTCTAACTTTATCCTTACATATCTCGCCAATAGGAAATAATGTTTGAGAAAGTTGCTCTTGTCCTAGAGTGTATAAAAAGTAGGTTTGATCTTTATTGTCATCAAGCCCTTTTACTAATTGATAAGTTCCATCTTCTGCTTTTTGACATCTTGCGTAATGTCCAGTAGCAATATAGTCTCCACCAAGTAGTTTCACGTAACTTAAAAATGCTTTAAATTTGATTTCTTTATTACATAAGATATCTGGGTTTGGAGTTCTACCAGCTTTATATTCAGTTAGGAAATGCTCAAATACATTATCCCAATATTCAGCAGCAAAATTTATTTTCTTGAAAGGAATGCCGATAGAATTACAAACAGCTTCAGCATCTTTTATATCTTCTGAGGCTGAGCAAAACTCATCTGTATCATCTTCTTCCCAATTTTTCATAAAAACACCAGTTACATCGTAACCTTGCTGTTTTAATAAAAGTGCTGAAACGGAAGAATCTACGCCCCCAGAAATTCCTACGATTACTTTTTTTGACATTAGTTAATATTTATAAAAATTTATTGTGTAAGATTATATATTAAAATTTATACATTAGTAAATTATGTAGGAGGTCCTATTAAATGGAGAATGCTACGGAATCAATAAAAAAGAATCGCTTAAAAACAATTAAATTTGTAATAGTCTTCTTATTGCTAGCAATGCTTTTGGCATTCTTTATGCTGGTATTATTTTAGCGCTTAATGAGCTACAAAAAGGGATTATTAAAAAATTAAGACTTAAAAGACCAAGACTTTGGGAAAGTATTGGTTCAATCATTATAGTAATTATCATTATTGGGTTACCAATGAGTTAAGCATTTATTTAGCTTTTCAGGTTATTCTCAGATTAGCTTTTCTAAAGATACTAGGGTATGTAAAGCTATAATCTCTGTTGATGGCAAGCCGAAAGCAGACATTAAATATAATATAGAAAATATAAGCTATAATAAAAACACTATTAAATTGATTGACTACAAACTTTTACATAGCTAACAACGATACTAAAATATATAAATATAATAAAAAAGCTAATTATTAAATAGATTTATGATAATAGCAAAACTTTATATTTATAACTTATTTCTTTAAAACAGATAAGAAAGCCTCTTGAGGAATCTCTACAGAACCAATATTCTTCATTCTCTTTTTACCTGCTTTTTGCTTCTCTAAAAGTTTTCTTTTACGAGAAACATCTCCACCATAGCATTTTGCAAGTACGTTTTTTCTAAGCGCTTTTACAGTACTTCTTGCGACAACTGTGCCTCCGATGGCAGCTTGTATAGCAACTTCAAACATTTGCCTTGGGATTAGCTCTTTAAGCCTTTCTACTAACTCTCTGCCTTTGTATTTAGCTTGATCTTTATGAACAATACTAGCCAAAGCATCAACCTTATCTCCATTAATAAGTACATCTAGCCTCACCATGTTTGCTGGCTCATAACGATGTAATTCATAGTCTAAAGAACCATAACCTTTTGTTACAGATTTTAAAGTATCAAAAAAGTCTGAAACTACTTCAATCATAGGAAGATCATAAGTAATAGATACTTGGCTACCCACATAGTTCATATCAACTTGTATACCTCTTTTCTCTATACAAAGAGTTATAACGCTTCCTACCTGATCTTTAGGAACAAGAATATTAGCTCGAACGATAGGTTCTTGAATTTCATCAATTGATCCTGGATCAGGAAGTTTTGATGGGTTATCAACCTGGATAACTTCACCATCTTTCTTAACGGCTTTATAAACAACGGTTGGAGCAGATGTTATAAGGTCTAAGTCATATTCTCTTTCAAGTCTTTCTTGAATAATCTCCATATGAAGCATTCCTAAGAAGCCACATCTAAATCCAAAACCTAACGCTTGAGATGTTTCTGGTTCAAAAAATAAAGAAGCATCATTTAAGCTAAGTTTCTCTAAAGCCTCACGGAAAGCAGGATAGTCATCTGAACTTATAGTAAACATGCCAGCATATACTTGAGGTTGGACTTTTTTAAATCCTGGCACCGGTTTATCTGTTGGGTTATGTGTTAAAGTCAAAGTATCTCCAACCGGTGCCCCATGAATATCTTTTATTCCAGCTACGATAAAACCAACTTCACCAGCCTTTAAATGATCTAAGTCCTTCATTTTAGGAGTAAAAACTCCGACTCTATCAACTTGATGAGAAACACCAGTTGACATAACCTTTATCTTATCGCCAGCTCTTAGTGTGCCATTTTTAATTCTAACTAATGATACTACTCCTAAGTAGTTATCGAACCATGAGTCGATAATAAGAGCCTGTAATTTTGCATTTACATCACCTTGAGGTGGGGGCACTTTTGCAACAATAGTTTCTAAAACATCCTCAACACCAAGTCCTGTTTTAGCACTACATGTTGTAGCACCAGTTGCTTCAATACCTATTATTTCTTCTATTTCTTCACAAACCTTATCAGGATCTGCTGATGGGAGGTCTATTTTATTTAATATAGGAATGACCTCTAAATTTTGCTCTATTGCTGTATAACAGTTAGCAACTGTTTGAGCCTCTACACCTTGAGCAGCATCGACTACTAGAAGAGCTCCTTCGCAAGCAGCCAAAGATCTAGATACTTCATAAGAAAAGTCTACATGACCAGGAGTATCAATAAAATTTAATTGATATGTTTCACCATTTTTTGCAAGGTAATCCAGGGTCACTGATTGGGCTTTTATTGTAATACCTCTTTCTCTTTCTATATCCATAGAGTCAAGAACTTGCTCTTTCATCTCTCTTTCTGAAAGTCCATTACATACCTGTATAAACCTATCAGAAAGTGTAGATTTGCCATGGTCAATATGTGCAATAATTGAGAAGTTTCTAATATTTTTCATTATGTATAAATTTTATATGTAGTCTGATAACTAATTAGTTATCTATTATGCTATAAATCGTAATTAAAATGTAGGTGCTAAGCTTTAATAAAATAAAGTGATTAATGAATTAGGATAAAAATATATAAACTAGGCTTTATAAGTTAAGTGAATAATGGTTATATTCTGATGTTTAAATAGAGAAATACCAAGCTTTAGAAAAAAGTTATATAATAATCAAATGTGTTTTTAATTTGTATAAAAAATCATGTTAAATTTTTTTAATCAACCAAAAGCTTTCTATACTATTTTTATGCTAGAAATATGGGAAAGATTTGGCTATCAAGCTTTAATCTCCATATTAGTAGTATATCTTCAAACTGGCAACATTCAATTAAGTGAAAGTCAGGCAATAGCGACTTATGCAACGTTTGCTGCTTTAGTGTATGCATTTATTGTAATAGGCGGTTATATCGGTGATTTAGTACTTGGAGCCAAAAGGACTATAGTTTTTGGACTTATTCTACTTTTATGTGGTTACCTTTTATTAATATTACAAACTCAAGAAGCAACTTTTTGGGGGTTATCATTTATTTGTATTGGTACAGGACTTTTTAAATCTAATCCTACAAGCTTACTATCAAAGTGTTACCATGGTTGCGACTATGGCATGATTAGTAATGCGTTTACTCTATTTTATATGTCTATTAATATAGGTTCATTACTTGGGATAATACTTATTCCAAATTTAGCTAAGAGCTTTGGTTATTCAACAAGTTTTATCGTTATAGCATTAGCTCTTGTTCTTGCTATAACTACCTTTGTGGGCTTCTATTATACAATGAGTAATCTTTCCACGCATGCCGGAAGTAAAAAGTTAAATTATAAATATTTGTTTTGGGTAGTAGTTGGCGTGGTAATAATGATATGCATCACTAAATATTTATTAGGCTATTTAATTGTTGCTAAATTGATTGTCACTATAACATTTCTTATATGTTTGTTAGTTTATTTATATATAGCCTTTTTATATAAGAAAGAAGGTTTCTTCTATAAAATGATGTTGGCTTTGATATTAATGGGAGAGGCTATCGTTTATAAGATTTCATATATACAAATGGCTTCATCTATAAATCTATTTACGATTAAAAATGCTAGTCATTCTGTTTTTGGTATTTCTATTGCGCCAGAGACATTTCAGGCACTTAACCCTTTATGGATATTTATATTAAGTCCTTTATTGGCTTTTTACTATGTTCGTTCAAATGAAACTAAATTTGGCTTAACTTTATATAGTAAGTTTTCTACGGGATTATTTTTGATAGGGTTTTCATATGTTTTATTATATGCTTCAAAATTTGCAGCTGTAGATGGAGTTGTATCAGCTTACTGGTTGATAGCAAGCTATGGTTTTCAGTCTTTAGGTGAGCTTTTAATATCAGCAATAGGGCTATCTATGTTCGCAAGATTGGCACCTGCAAAATTTAATGGTTTTATGATAGGCGTATGGTGGGTTTTCTTAGCATTTGCTTCAATACTTGGTGGATTAATAGCTCAACTAACAGCAGTAGATAAAAGTAAAGTTGCTGTAATGACACAACAAATGTCTTTGATAAATTATACAAACTTTTTTCTCTATATTGGTTTGGCAATCATTATTTTCTCACTTGTTTCATTTAAGCTTTCTCCTATAAAAAGGAAACTTATGACTTTATAGAGGCTTTAACTTATACACATTTGAGTATTTATTGTTGACAAAAAAAGAGATTATATGCAAAATAGTGGAGCTATTTATAATAAAAATTAGTTTCTTGTTATATATTCCCCAAGAAACGATATATAGAATTAAATATTTAAGAATAAATTGGAGAAGAAAATTGGCTAACTCAAAACAAGCAAAAAAAAGAATAGTTCAAGCTGAAAAAAATCGTCAGCATAATGTTGCTCGTCGTTCTATGATGAGAACTTTTTTGAAGAAAACAGCATACGCTATTGAGAATGGAAATTTAGAAGTGGCAAAAGAGAACTTTGCAAAAGCGGTTCCTTTATTAGATAGATATGCTGCTAAAGGCCTTATTCATAAAAATAAAGCTGCTAGACATAAAGCTCGTTTAAACGCTAAAATCAAAGCTCTTTCTGCAGCAGCTTAATTTATTTATATTTTCAATTAGAATACTGGCTCTTTCGTAGGAGGAGCATAGTTTCCTGAAATTCCAACTAGTCTATCTTGATTGTTGAAAGTTAGAATAAGCTTTAATTCATTAAATTCGGTATATTGCATACGTCCTTTATATGTACTTACATAGATAAATTGATTTGGATTAAAAGTATCGATTATATCTGGTGATCCAAGCAAATACTTGACTTCATCTTTAGTCATGTTTGGCTTAATTTCCAGCATTTTATCATTATCAAACTCTTTACCTTGAGAAACAGGGGCTGTGTAGGCAGGGATCCATGAACAACTACTTAAAGATAGCGTTAGAGTTCCTGCTAAAAGAGATATAATAAAATATTTTTTCTTCATATTTATTTATTAATCTTCTAAGCCAGCAAATAGCTTTTGGTCGATAATATCACAAAGGCAGTGAATTATTAGTATATGGTTTTCTTGAATTCTCGCAGTAACATCAGAAGGAACTCGTAACTCAATATCTCCATCTTTATACATAGTGCGCATAACTCCACCATCTTTTCCTGTCATAGCAACTATTTGCATATCTAAGTCATGGGCTTCTTCTATTGCTTTAACAATATTGCTTGAGTTTCCACTAGTTGAAATAGCAAATAAAATGTCACCTTCATTACCAAGAGCAGCTACTTGTTTAGAAAATATTTGTGAATAGTCATAGTCATTACCAATTGATGTAATCGTTGATGTATCAGTGGTTAAGGCAATAGCTGGAAGAGGAGGCCTCTCCATTTCGAAGCGGTTTAGTAATTCTGCAGAAAAGTGTTGAGCATCAGCGGCTGACCCACCATTTCCACAAACAAGGATTTTACCACCATTCTCTAAGCAAGAAACCATTGCTTTAGCTGCTTGTACAATTGCTGGAGGTAATATATTGGCAGTTTCAATTTTAGCTTGGATGCTATCTTCAAAGTGTTGATTTATTCTATCTAAAGAGCTCATTTTTTTAAAACAACCTAAACGAATTTTAAGAAAATTTTACTACATCTGAAAATCAATATCTAATCTTTATTATAAATGAAGAGCTCTAAAGATTAGTTGATACCGTTTGGATTATTAGAAAATAATAGATAAACATTGGAGTATATAATTAACAATTAGTTTTTAAAAATGATTATAATTTATTAAAACCCCCACATTTAAGCTTTACTAGAAATGCAAGGAAGAAAGGATTCAAAGTCTTTAGTAAACGATATTATGAGTAAGCATTGCTATTGTCTGGATCAGCAAGGAGGGCTTAAGGATAGTATTATTGATGATACTAATTTAGCTGAAATTAAAGATTTAATATGGATAAGATTAACTCCTAGAGAGGTGAAACCTTTCTTCGAAAAATTTCTTCCAGATGAGCCAGACTTTGTAAAAGATTCATTGTCAGCACTTGAAACAAGGCCTAGGGTATTAGTTTATAAAGATGCTTTATTGGCAACTTTTCGAGGCATAAATTTAAATAAAAAATCTGCACCAGAAGATATGATCTCAGTGAGATTATGGATGAAAAATAACATTATTATAAGTGTTCAGAGAAGGAATTTATCAAGTATTAACAATATATTAGAAAATTTAAAGCAAGGTGCTGGGCCAGTTAGTGCAGCCGACTTCTTAGAAGATCTTTTAACCGAGTTAATAGATAAGACATCAGAAACAATAAAAGAGTTAGATGATCAATTAGATAAGATAGAAGATCATATTTTGAAAATTAAGAATGTTGATAGAATGAATCTTAATATTATTCGTCGTAGAGTTATTGTTTTAAGGCGTTATTTAATACCTCAACGAGATGCTATTAATAGAATACCCATAGATAAATTGAGCTGGCTAGATGAGGCCAACTTAGTGCATCTCCGAGAAATTTCTGATAGCTGTACTAGAGTTGTTGAGTATCTTAACGCAGAGTATGAAAGAGCGAATATCATTCATGAGGAGTTGTTTGCTTTGGTGCAGGAAAATATAAATCAGAAAATGTATATTTTATCTATAGTTGCAATAATTTTTATGCCTTTAACTTTTATTACTGGTTTGTTGGGAATAAATGTCAACGGAATTCCAGGAGCTAATTATAAATATGCTTTTTTAATAGTATGTTTAATAATTTTCATAATAGGTTGTTGTCAGATTTTTTATTTTAAAATAAAAAAATGGCTATAAGCCGAATGTATCAAAAAGAAAATCACAATAGAGAGGAAAATAATGAAATTCATTATAAAAATGATAGGGATATCTTTAGTATTAATTAATATATCTATGGCTAATGATACAGAAGGAGCGCTGCCGAGTACTACTAATGAGTCTACTCAAAAAACTGCAGAAGGGGTTCATAAAAACCAAAGAGACTATGTATTACCTTTTAAGGAAGATAGAGTTGAACATAGAAAGGATAGAAGAGATAGAAAAGAAAATAGAAGAAGTAACACTAACACTACTAATTCTGCAGAAACTAATAATTAATTTTGAGAAGCTAAAAGGTATAGTAAAGACATTCTTATGGGAATACTGTACTTCACCTGATCAAAATGTTTTGCGCATGGAAGATTATCTATTGATCTATCCATTTCATCTACACGAGGTAGTGGGTGAAGGATTATTAATTTATTAGGGTCAGATATGTGTTTTCTATCTAAAAAGCACAGGTCTTTATTTTTTAGATAATCTTCATAGTATGTAAATCTTTCCTGCTGGACTCTAGTTACATATAGAACATCTAAGCTATTAATAACTTCTGGATCTATTTTTTCATGCTCATTAAATCCATTACCATTTCTTTCTATGAGCTCTTTAATATCATTTGGGATCTTAAGATCTTCTGAAGAAATGAACTCAAAAGAACAGTTGTAGTTTGATAATATTTTTACTAAAGAATGTACTGTACGACCATACTTAAGATCTCCTAATACGCCGATCTTAAGATTATCAAGAGTATTTATTTCAGAGTATATGGTATATAGATCAACAAGTGATTGAGTAGGATGCTCATTTTCTCCATCTCCCGCATTTATAACAGGGGAGTTAACATATTTAGAAAATTCTTCAACACTGTTTGGTTGGGGGTGTCTCATTACGATAATATCAGCATATTGATCTATAACTCTGCCAGTATCATCCAAGGTTTCCCCTTTTTTGATTGAGCTTGAAGCGCCATTTTCTAAAGATATTACATTGCCTCCAAGTCTATACATCGCTGATTCAAAAGAGAATCTTGTTCTGGTGCTTGGTTCAAAGAATAAAGAGGCTAAAATTTTCCCATCTAAATCTTTAATTCTTTCTGAGTTAGCTAATTTGTCTTTATATATATCTGCTTGGTTAAAGAGTTTTTTTAAATCCTCTTTGCTGATTTGCTCACCTTTTAAAAGCTTCTGAAATGATAACATTACTTGTCCTCGATAGATTTATTAAATACTAATCCATTCATCAACAGTTTTTACATTGAAAGAGTTTCCAATCTCTTTCATATCTTTCACTGCAGTTGTAAAAGCCTCAAATCCACCAATAGTAGTTATATATGGTACTCTATTCATTACAGCAGCTCTTCTTAAAGCTAAGCTTATTTTTAGCTCCTCTCTTAGAGATGTATTTATTAGCAAATCGACTTCTCCCGACTCAATAGCTTTAACAGTGTTTTTTAGAGAGCTATTAGCTATATTGTCAGATGCTTTATCAAACAACTTACATTCTACTCCATTGTTTTTTAAGAAAGCTTCAGTTCCTTTGGTAGCAAAGATATTAAAACCATATGCTATTAGCTCTTTAATAGGCTCAATTATTCTAGATTTATCCTGATCTTTTACCGAAATTAGGATGTTACCCTTTAGAGGTAATTTATTGAAAGCCATTTCTTGAGCTTTGTAAAAAGCTACTCCAAAAGTCTTATCAATCCCCATAGCTTCACCAGTAGATTTCATTTCTGGACCTAAATAACAGTCTACGTCCTCAAATCTTCCAAAAGGAAACACAGCTTCTTTTACAGAGAAGTGTTTTGGTATAGGGCTATTTAATTTAAATTCAGCTAACTTTCTTCCAACCATTAGTTTCGTAGCTATATTTGCTACGCTATTTCCTGTTGATTTAGCAACAAAAGGAACAGTTCTAGATGCTCTTGGGTTGACCTCAATTATATAAAGTTGCCCGTTTTGATAAGCAAATTGAACATTCATTAGGCCGACTACTTCAAGTTCTTTAGCAAGTTTTATCGTACTTTGTACAACTTCATCTATTTGCTCTTTGCTTAAAGAACGAGTGGGTATAGAACATGCAGAGTCTCCTGAGTGGATTCCTGCTTCTTCTATATGTTCCATGATTCCAGCTACAAATACTTCTTCACCATCTGCTAAAGCATCAACGTCTAGCTCGATAGCATTCTCAAGGAATTTATCTATTAATATTGGGCCTTCCAATATGCATTTACCATTATTTTTAATATAAGCATCAAGCTCTTCTCTAGAGTGAACTATTTCCATTGCCCTACCACCCAATACATTCGATGGTCTAACTACGACAGGATAACCAACTTTACTTATATTTTTTTCAAGCTCATTGATGCTATATGCGATAGCATTTATAGGTTGTCTTAGATCTAGTTTCTCTAGAAGCTCTTTAAACCTTTCTCTATCCTCAGCTAAGTCAATCTTATCTGGATCAGTACCTAAAATAGGAATGTTATTTTCATATAAGGCTGAAACTAGTTTTAAAGGAGTTTGTCCACCAAACTGAACAATAACTCCAAGAAGCTCGCCTTTTCTCATTTCATTCTTGATAATGTTTATAACATTCTCAGCACATAGAGGCTCAAAATATAACTTATCAGAAGTATCATAATCTGTAGAAACTGTTTCGGGATTACAGTTAATCATGATTGTTTCAATATTTTCTTCTTTTAGAGCCTTAGCTGCATGTACACAAGCATAGTCAAACTCAATACCTTGACCAATACGGTTAGGACCACCGCCAAGGATTACAACTTTTTTGTTATCGGTGATGTCAGATTCACATTCACGAACAATCTCTTCATAGCTGTAGTGTTCATAAGTTGAATACATATAAGAAGATTTTGATTCAAATTCAGATGCACATGTATCAACTTTTTTGTAAACAGGATATATCTCTTTTCCAAACCTAAAGTTTCTTATGTACTTTTCAGTTCTTCCTACTAGTTCAGCAATTTTTGCATCCGAGAAGCCAAGGTTTTTGTATACAGAAAACTCTTCTTTACTGTTTGGTAATCCAGATCTCTTAAGTCTTTTCTCTGCAGACACAATTTCTTTTATTTGCTCAATAAACCAAGGATCTATTTTAGTCGCTTCATATATTTCTTCTTCTTTTAATCCATATCTTATAGCTTGAGCGACTCTTAGTAGTCTTAGAGGAGATAGCTCTTTTAAAGCTTCTATGATGGCTTCTTTATTTTCTTCCTTAGATTTCTTACGATCATATCCTGGTATTTCTATTTCATCTAAACCTTTTAGCCCAGTTTCTAGAGAGACGAGACCTTTTTGTAAACTCTCAGCAAATGATCTGCCGATAGACATAGCTTCACCAACAGATTTCATTTGTGATGATAATTTTGTAGAAGTAGCTGGGAATTTCTCAAATGTGAAGCGAGGGATTTTTGTAACAATATAATCTATTGTAGGTTCAAAAGATGCTGGTGTAACTTTTGTTATATCGTTATCAATCTCATCAAGAGTATATCCTACAGCAAGTTTAGCTGCCACTTTAGCAATAGGGTAACCAGTTGCTTTTGATGCTAGGGCAGATGATCTTGATACTCTAGGGTTCATCTCAATAACTACTAATTTACCTGTTTCTGGATTTACTGCAAACTGAACATTTGAGCCGCCTGTTTCAACACCTATTTCTCTTAGAACGGCAATAGAAGCATCTCTCATTATTTGATATTCTTTATCTGTAAGAGTTAGAGCTGGTGCTACTGTAATACTATCACCTGTATGGACACCCATCGGATCTATGTTTTCTATAGAACAAACGATTATTGAGTTATCTGCTTTATCGCGGATTACTTCCATCTCATACTCTTTCCAACCGAGGATAGATTCATCAATAAGCACTTCATTCGTAGGTGATAACTTTAATCCATTTTTTACAATTTTTTCAAACTCTTCTTTAGTGTTAGCAATTCCACCACCACTACCGCCTAGCGTAAAAGAAGGTCTAATAATAGCAGGTAATCCAATATCATCTAATGCTTTATAAGCTTGTTCCATTGTTTGAACGACGACATTTCTAGGAACATCTAAGCCTATTTTTGCCATTGCTTTATTAAATCTTTCTCTATTTTCAGCTTTGTCTATAGAGTCAGCATTCGCACCAAGCATTTTCACATTGTATTTTTCTAGGATGCCTGACTTATTAAGATCTAGAGCACAGTTAAGAGCGGTTTGTCCACCAACAGTGGGTAAAATAGCATCAGGTCTTTCTCTTTCTATTATTTTTCCAACGCTTTCTACCGTTATCGGTTCTATAAATATTTTATCTGCAGTAGTCGGGTCAGTCATGATAGTAGCAGGATTTGAGTTTACAAGGAAAACCTCATAACCATCTTCTTTTAATATTTTACATGCCTGAGTTCCTGAGTAGTCGAACTCACATGCTTGACCTATAACTATCGGCCCAGCACCTAGGACTAAAATACTTTTTATATCTGTTCTTTTTGGCATATCTATTAAATTCCTTTCTTACTATCTTTAATCATGTCAGCAAATTCTTTAAATAGGTATTTACAGTCATGTGGGCCAGGTGAGCTTTCTGGGTGATATTGCACAGCAAAAGCAGGCCTATCTTTAAATCTAATTCCCTCAACACTGCCGTCAAATAATGAGCTCATATTAACTTCCATATTATCAGGAACAGCTCCATCAGTTACGCAGAAGCCATGGTTTTGGCTTGTTATATATACTTTTTTAGTATTAGCATCCTGTACTGGTTGGTTAGCTCCCCTATGTCCTTTATGCATTTTTTCTGTAGTTAAGCCGCCTGCAATAGCCATGAGCTGATGCCCTAGGCAAATACCAAACACAGGCATTTTGTCTTCTAATAATTTTTTAATAACAGGTACAGCGTAGTCAGCTGTAGCAAATGGATCTCCAGGGCCATTGGATAAGAAGACTCCATCTGGATTGTGTTTCATAATGTCTTGATAAGTACTGTCTGCTGGAACTACTATAACTTTAAAACCAGCATCAACAAGATTTCTCAAAATATTGTATTTAACTCCATAGTCAACAACCACAACTGTATAGTCATAACTTTCTTGTTTTTTATAGACTTCTTGTCCTAGTGAGAATGTATGCTCATTCCACTCGTATTCTCTGTTTGTGGTTACGCTTATTGCTAAATCTCTACCACCAAGAGTTGATTTGTTTTTTATACGAATTTTTGCATAGTTAGCATCAAGGAATTCTCCAGGTTTTACTGATAGAATAGCAACCCTTACAGCCCCTTCTTTACGAATCTTTCTAACTATAGCTCTCGTATCTACACCACATATTCCTACGATGTGTCTATTTCTAAGCCAAGCATTTATGCTTTTCTTTGCTCTAAAGTTTGATGGGCTTGTTAAGTCTTCTCTGACAATTAAACCTTTTGCAAATACACCTAATGATTCATTATCCTCATTGTTTATTCCTACATTTCCGATGTGAGGAAAGGTAAATGTAATAATCTGTCCAGCATAGGAAGGGTCAGTTAAAGTTTCTTGATAGCCTGTCATGCTTGTGTTAAAGCATATTTCGCCATCTGTCCAGCCGCGCACGCCTATGGATCTACCAAGATAATATGTTCCGTCAGGGAATACCAATATCGCGTTAGTCATATCGTTAGCTAATATCATAAAAACAACCTTATTAATGTAGTAAAAGAGATTTTGAGAAAGAGTGTGTGAGATAGTTTTTTTATCATTGCCTTCTTGTAAAGCTAATGGACAAATTGAAAGTATTGTAGGCTTTTGATACTTCCCTGTAAAGGGCGATTACTTAAGTTTTATATAAATTATGTTTTAGGGTGGTTTTGATAGCATTTTTATAATAGAATTACTTCCTTAGTCCCTAATTTTCAGAATAGTTTTTTTACCTAAGAAAGGTATAGAAAATAGGAGCTTGTCAATATTTTGTGTTTTTCAAATATTTAAAAATAAATAATTTTATACTTTCTAATTTTTAACAAATTTTATAAAAGTGCTAATATTACAGAAATTAAATGCTTATCAAGTAACTATATAATGAGAAAGTTTATCGCCATATTTATGATATGGGTATTTTTGGTGCCTATAATAGGCTATTCGCAGGGTAAGTTAGTTTTTGTGTCAATGATAACTCGTCATGGAGATAGAGCCCCTTTTGCTAATATTCAGAACGCTAATTATGATTGGGGCACCTCTTTGTCAGAGCTTACTCCTATAGGTATGAATGAGGAATATAACCTTGGTCAGAAGCTTAGAAAAAGATATGTGGAAGATCTTAAACTATTGCCAGAAAATTATGAAAACCAAAGTATCTATGTATTATCAAGCCATACTAATAGAACTGTAACTAGTGCACAGAGTCTTTTGATGGGGCTTTATCCATCTGGAACTGGTCCAGTTTTAGAAAATGGTGAGGCTGCTATAAAAGGAAGATTTCAGCCGATACCTATTATGACTCTATCAGAGGATTCTAAACTTATAGGTTTTCCATATGAGCAGTATTTGGGCATTTTAAAAAAGCATGTTTACAATTCACCAATTTGGATTGAAAAAACAAAAGAAGTGCAGCCTAATTTTGAAAAATGGCAAAAAGTTCTAGGAAATAAAATAACAGGATTAGATGATGTTCTGACAATTGGGGATGTCCTTATCGTAGCAAAAGCTCATAATAAACCTTTACCAGAAGGCTTGTCTCAAGAGGATGCTGATAAGATAATTCATTTAACAGACTGGGGACTTGCTCAGCAATTCAAATCTCAACAAGTTTCTTACATAATGGGTGGACAACTGACTAATAGGATGATTCAAGACCTAGCAGATGTGGTTACTGGTAAGTCAAAATATAAAATGACATATTACTCCGGCCATGATCTTACACTGCTAGAAGTTATGGGAACATTAGGCGTACCGTTAGAAGAGGCTCCAGGCTATGCAAGTAACTTACAAATGGAACTTTATAAAGATGATGATACGTATAAAGTTAAGCTTAGATATGATGGTAAATATATTAAATTGCCTATAATGGGCGAAGATAAAACATGCACCTTAGATGAGCTGGTGAAATACATACAAGGTATAAATCATAAGTTTAAAGAGTAGGTTATTTCATGTCTAATCACTATCTTTGTTTAACTTATAGATATTGTTATACTCTCTAATAGGAAAAGAATAGGAGAAAACTAGATATGTCTAGTCAAAGTTTACTTATCAAAAATGCTACTATTGTGAATGAAGGTAGAACATTCAAGTCTGATGTTTTAGTAGAGAATGGTAAGATTTCCCAAATTGCTGCAAATATAGATAAATCAGCAGATAAAACTATCGATGCAACGGGCTTACATTTATTGCCGGGTATGATAGATGATCAAGTGCATTTTAGAGAGCCTGGATTAATGCATAAAGGAGATATCGAATCTGAATCTCGTGCTGCTGTAAGAGGAGGCATTACATCTTATATGGAGATGCCAAATGTAAATCCAGCTACTACAGTAGTTGAGCGTTTAGATGAGAAAAAAGAACGTGCTGCGGCTAGGTCACATGCAAACTATGCTTTTTATCTAGGAGCTACAAATGATAATGTCGAAGAACTAAAACGACTAAAGCCAAATGATGCTTGCGCTATAAAGATCTTTATGGGTGCTTCAACTGGTAATATGCTTGTAAATAATAAAGAAACTCTTGAAGGCTTCTTTAAAAATAGCCCTTTACTTATTGTGACGCATTGTGAAGATACTCCAATGATTACCGAGAATGAAAACAAAGCTCGTGAGAAATATGGTGAAAATGTACCTTTTGACTTACATCCAGAGATTCGTTCACGTGAAGCATGCTTTAAATCATCTGAGCTTGCAGTAGGCTTGGCAAAGAAATATAACTCAAGACTACATGTACTTCATCTAACTACAGCTGAAGAGATGGTACATTTTGATAACACTATCCCACTAGAGAAGAAGCGTATTACAGCAGAAGTTTGTGCTCATCATTTATTCTTCTCACGTAAAGATTATGCTGATAAAGGCTCACGTATTAAATGTAATCCAGCGGTTAAAGAGGAGAGTGATCGCTTAAAACTGCTAGAGTGTGTCGCAAATGACACTATTGATGTAATTGCTACAGATCATGCGCCGCATACTTGGGAAGAAAAACAGGGTACATATTTTAAAGCTCCAGCAGGTTTGCCACTTGTTGAGCAGGCTCTTATCTCAGTATTAGAGCATTATCACAAAGGTTTCTTAACACTGGAGCAGGTAGTGCAAAAGACAGCTCATGCTCCAGCGATTGTATACAAAGTTAAAGAGCGTGGTTTTATCCGTGAAGGGTATCATGCAGATTTAGTGCTAGTAGATTTAAATAGCCCTCATACAGTTATAGATGAATGCTGTCACTATAAATGTGGTTGGACTCCATTTGACGGTGTTACTTTTCAATCAAAGGTTCAGACTACAATTGTAAATGGCGTAGTGAAATATCATAAAGGTAAAGTTGTCAGTGACCAAAGAGGTAAATGCTTAGAGTTTAATCATGAGTTTTAAGAAATCTATAAAAAAATCTTAATAATATTGCATTTCTAATAAAAATTAATAATTATAGATTTATAAACTATTTTTCTTTGAATGAAAATGTATGAAAAAATTATTAGTCCTTTTAGCGAGTTCTGCTGAGTGGTATGAGTTTACGGTGTATTCTTTTTGTGCTGGATATATAGGCGCAACATTTTTTCCTTTTCATACCCCATTCGCTAACTTTTTAGCGGCTTTTGGTGCTTTTGCTGCAGGTTTTCTAGCAAGACCATTTGGTGGTATTATCTTTGGTTATATTGGGGATAAAAAATCTAGATCATCAGCACTTGCCTGGGCAGCATTTTTTATGGGTGCGCCAACTGTTGGGATAGCTTTTTTACCATCTTATATGACTATAGGCATTTTAGCGCCTTTAATGTTAGTTGCTCTTAGGATCATACAAGGAATTGCCATCGGTGGTCAGTATAGTGGCTCGGCTGTTATACTTGTGGAAGCTGAAAACACTATTTTTGGTAAAGCTAAAGCTTCTGCAAATGTTATCACCAGTGCTTTTGGTGGGATATTGCTAGCTATAGTGAGCTTCCAAGTTATCAGATTTTTTATCCCAGAAGAGTTTATGGCAAACGGTGGTTGGAGAATCCTATTTGCAATAGCTATTTTATTAGTTATTTTATCTTTCTTTATCAAACACTCAGGCGAAGAAGAAGAGAAAAAGCCTAGTAGTAATATTAAGCTAGCATCATTGATTATGCAGAATAAGGCTAACATTCTATTTGTTGTTCTACTTTGCTTCCCAGGTGCAGTTGTTGCATATTTCCAAATAACTATTTTGCCAAATATTATTAAGAAAATTTTACACCAAGATGTTAATGTGGCTATTCTTACTACTATCAGTTTAATTATATTTATAGGATCATGTATTCTTTCAGCAAGGCTGACTAAATACTTTAGTATTAAAGCTGTAACTTCTGTTGGTCTTATTTTAATGATTATTCTGCCATTGCCGATGTATGCTATTTATAAGGCAAATCATGAGCTATTGATTTTGTTCTTTGTCGTTATGGGTGTTATATTTGGTATTTTTTATGGCTCAATTATGGTTATCTTTGCAGAAAGCTTTCCAAAAGAGATGAGATATAGTGGATTTGCTCTAGCTTATAATATAGGTTTTGGGGTGTTTGGTGGTTTGTTGCCTTTCTTATGTTTCTATTTAGCTCAGGAAATCTCTGATTACATGGCTGTCTTGATTATTTGTATTAGTGCTGTTGTTGGGCTTTTTGCTTTGTATAAATTTGAACCAAATTGTTATAAAGAGTTTACTTCAAGAGAAGAAGTCTTGTAAAATATAGCTAGAGTTTGAAAAAAAACCTCTTATGAATAATTATTTTTTAAGCACTTCGTGTCTTGTTTGTAATTTTAGCGATAAGCTATCTATTGAGGATAATTCTAAAGTCTTAGCAATATATAGAAGTATCCTGTCAGATAAAGATTTTCTAAATAAATATAGTATCTACGATGTTGTTCCAACTTATAACTCTATAGCCTTCCATTTTGATGGTTTTGATTATCAAGGTATTGAAAAAGCAATTTTAGAAAAAGTTGGTCAGACTGATTTCAATCAGGCTTTTGAAAGCAAAACTCATTGTATAGAAGTTCAGTACAATGGTATGGATTTAGAAGAAGTCTCAAAAAATATTCAATTAAGTGTTTCTGAGATAGTTAAACTACATACGAAAAATACGTATCACATAGCTATGCTCGGGTTTAAGCCATATTTTCCATATTTATTAGGCATGGATAAAAAACTAGAAGCTCCAAGATTGGCTAAGCCAAGAAATAGAGTCGGAGTTGGCTCCATAGGAATTGGAGGGGCTCAAACGGCTATATTTACAACCGATACGCCAAGTGGGTGGAATATTATTGGAAATACGGACTTTAGAGACTTTAGTCAGTTCAGGGCTGGAGATAAAATAATTTTTAAGGAAGTCAGATAATATGCTTTTGATAAACTGTGACTTAGGTGAAAGAGGAGTTGCTAACGTTATAGATGATCAGTTAGTTAAATATATAGATATGGCTAATATTGCTTGCGGAGGTCATGCAGGATCGAAAGAAAGCGTTGATTATTATCGTAATCTTTGTAAAAAAAATAATGTAAAAATAACAGCGCATATCTCATATCCTGATAAAGAAAATTTTGGAAGAAAAGTCATATTAATAGAAGATTCTAAATTATTAAAATCGTTTGATGAGCAATTCGCTCTTTTTGATGGCGTTAAAGCTATTAAGCCACATGGAGCTCTCTATAATGAGCTTAATGTTAATCAGTCTTTGGCTAAGCTTTTCATAAACTGGTGTGTTAAGAATGATATTAAAGAGCTTGTGCTTAGTCCTTTTGGTATAGTTAAAAAGATAGCTATTGAAAATGGCATTAAGGTGCTTGGGGAGAGTTTTGCTGAAAGGGGCTATATGCTTGATAATTACGGTAATCCAACCCTTATCCCAAGAGGGCAGCCTCAAGCAGAAATTCATGATGTTGGTCTAGCAGCTATGCAGTATGATCAGCTTAAAGAGGGGTTTTTAAATATAAATAGTAAAAAAATTGAATTTATTTCTGATACTATATGTATACATTCTGATAGCAAGATATCTTTGGAACTTGCTAAAGAGTTAAAAAGGCGAAATAAAAAAGATGACAAGTAATTTATTTTCAGTATCGGGAGGATTGTTCTTTCCTGTTTACCTTAGAAATTACGGTTATCAAGATAAAGGTATCTCTTTAATGGGAGCCCAAGATCAAACTAGTTTTATCACTGCATATAATCTATTTAATAAACCTGAGACTTTTGAAGCAATAGAAATGCTCTATAGTGGTAAGGTGGTTGCTAATAAAGATATATTATATGTTTTGTGTGGGGCAGGTTATCAAGAAACTATTAGAAATGTTTCAGAGAGTGCTCAAGAAAAAGTTGAATACAACAAAATAAATATACTAAAAAAAGGCGAAACTTTAGAATTCAAAGGCGAGAAAAAGGGCTTTAGAACTATAGTTTTTGCTGTTGATAATCTAGAGTTTAATAGTGATTATCGTAATATTGAACGTCCAAAAAAATTAACTGAATTTATTCAAGAAAATTCAAAAACAAAGATTATAAGAGTTATTAAAGGGCCAGAATTTGACATTCTCGAGGATGAGGCTTTTTTTAATCAGGTGTGGCAATTATCTTTGCAGTCAAGTCAGATGGGGATATCCTTAGATGGAGAGTCTATAAATTCAAGAAAAATGCAAATGATATCTCAACCTGTTGCTGATGGCTGTATTCAGTTGTCGCCATCGGGACCTATTGTTCTTATGAGGCATAGGCAAACTGTTGGAGGATATCCAAGAATTGCTACAGTAGTTGAGCCGGATATAGACAAATTAGCTCAAATGCCTTTGGGGTCTAGAGTGAAATTTAAATTGATAACGTTAGAAGAGAGTTTTGAAATAATAAAAGTTTATAAAGAATTGTTAGATAGTATTTGTTTAGATAGAGGGAGATAGGATAGATGTTAAGAAAAATCGTGAAGACATTAATACCCAACAATGATGATATATTTTTTGATTTATTGGTAGAGGCTTCAGAGAATGTTGAAAAATCTGCTATGACATTAGATAAGTTGATGAAAGAAAGAGATAAGTTAACAATAGCTGAGCTTGTAGAAGATTTAAGATCTATGAGACACTTTGCTATAGAAAATGCATCAAATATGGATTTTCAGTTAAATAAGCATTTTGTTACCCCTATAGATAGAGGAGAGCTTCATAATATTTCAACACAGCTTCTTAAATTGAGTAAAAAAATAGTAAAAATTTATAGATATATACAAATTCTGTTAGAAGAAGAAAGAGATAGTGTTAGTTTGTATCTAACAAATTGTGTAGAAACTCTTAGAAAAATGACTAGAGTTTTGAATGAAATGATCAAGGCATTAAGAGATGGCGATCATAAAGAACTTAAAAAACTGAACGTTAAAATAAATGAACTAGATGAGAATGTTTTAGAAGATTTGGGACATGCGCTGAAGAAGTTCTCGGACTATGAAGGCGATATCTTGTTGATTATGAAAATAAAGGATATATATAAAGCTATAGAGAGTGCTATAGGGAATTGTAGTTCTGCTGGCGAGTCTATAATGAGAGTGCATGTAAAAGAAGTTTAAGAGGACTTTTATTATGGTAACAACAGTTTTAGTAATGATAATATTAGTAGCTCTATTCTTTGAGTTTACCAATGGGTTTCATGATGCTGCCAATGTTGTAGCAACTCCTATAGCTACAAAATCATTAACAGCTATTCAAGCGATTGGACTAGCAGCTTTCTTTAACTTTTTGGGAGCTTTCTTTGGAACAGCGGTTGCTGCAACTATAAGTAAAGGTCTAGTAGATGCAAATGTTGTTACTGATATTATTTTGGTGTCAGCTCTTCTAGGTGCAATTAGTTGGAACTTCTTTACTTGGAGCTTTGGAATACCATCTAGCTCTTCCCATGCGCTTATCGGCTCTTTAGTTGGTGCGGTTGTGATTGGGAGTAGCTATAAAGATGTTAATTATATGACTCTTGTTCAAAAAGTTCTTATCCCAATGGTCACCTCACCATTTGTTGCATTTTTTCTAGCTCTGTTTATCTGCATTATTCTGATAAATATATTTATCAGAATAAAAAACGTTAGAACGACTAATAGGTATTTGAGAGAAGCTCAAATATTATCTATGGGTCTATTATCCTTTTCTCATGGTTCTAATGATGCTCAAAAAACAATGTCGATTATAACTTTGGCTTTATTAAGTGCAGGATTAGTTGATTCTACTAATGTCCCAACATGGGTTATCATAATCTGTGCTACTGCTATGGGGTTGGGTACCTTGTCTGGCGGTAAGAAGATTATAAAAACGTTAAGCTCTAAAGTTGCAAACTTGCAACCAGCTAATGCTGTGTCTGCTGAACTTAGTTCTGGGATATTGGTATTAGGAGCTTCTCATATTGGTTTGCCTGTTAGTACAACACAAGTTGCTTCCGGCTCGATCATGGGTGCTGGTTACACAAATTCAGGAGTAAACTGGAAGGTGGTTAAAAGAATGGTCACTGCTTGGCTCTTGACTGTGCCAGCATGTATAATTTTGACATTTATGATCTATACTGTGTTGCTTCATACTGTTGGCGCTTTTTAATATAATAAAAAAATGCAAAGAAATAAATTTGCCATCATTATTGTTTATATACACTGGTTAGTGGTGTTGCTTATTTTATTTTCTTTTTTTTCTATAGAAACAAGAAGCTTCTTTGGGAAAGATTGTTTGTATCATGATTTGATGAAAAACTCTCATTTCTATGCAGGGGTTTGCATTCTACTTTTAACTATCTTAAGATTAGGAATTAAGCCTTTTGCGAGTTTTTCGGGCGTGAGTGTAAAGATTAGTAAGTTTCATATATATATAGAAAAAATTGCTCATTGGTGTCTATATGTATGGCTTATCGTTATGCCAGTGTTGGGTTGGCTGATTTTAAGTGCTAAAGGTTCTGGTATTCCTTTTAGATTGCCACACCTTATAGCTCCGGCATCTAAGAGTATGATAATTATTTTAGAGCAAATTCATGAAATATTGGCATATATTGGTTTATTTATTATTTTTATCCATGCTTCAGGGGCTTTATATAGTCACTATATTTTAGATAGAAAAAGCTTCAAAAAAATGAGTTTAAAGTTTTAAATTTTAGTCCTAATAAAAAAAACTAAAAAAAGATAAAAAAGATATTGCAAAAGGTTAATTGAGGGCGTATTATATGTTTTCACCGGCTGACGGATGATGTTAGTTGGAAGGTCCTGAGGGGCTGGATATTTAAA
>NZ_QLIS02000004.1 GCF_003574475.2 Pseudofrancisella aestuarii
CTTAAAAACGAAGAAAGCCCCGCTAAGAATTACTTAGAGGGGCTTTAAATGGAAAAAGATGGCGACTACCTACTTTCACCTAGCGAATGCTAGACTATCATCGGCGTGTTATAGTTTCACTTCTGAGTTCGGAATGGGATCAGGTGGTTCCTACAAGCTATCATCGCCAAAACTGTGTTTTGGGTTAATATCTAAAGATATTTAACAATTTAGCATAGAAATAGACTTAAGTCTCTCGGATCATTAGTACTGGTAAGCTACACGCATTGCTGCGCTTCCACATCCAGCCTATCAACGTCGTAGTCTCCAACGTTCCTTACAGATTCAAAATCTGGGAGATCTAATCTTGAAGGAGGCTTCCCGCTTAGATGCTTTCAGCGGTTATCCCTTCCGAACGTAGCTACCCGGCAATGCTTCTGGCGAAACAACCGGAACACCAGTGGTTCGTTCACTCCGGTCCTCTCGTACTAGGAGCAACTCTTCTCAAATCTCCAACGCCCACGGCAGATAGGGACCGAACTGTCTCACGACGTTCTGAACCCAGCTCGCGTACCACTTTAAATGGCGAACAGCCATACCCTTGGGACCTGCTTCAGCCCCAGGATGTGATGAGCCGACATCGAGGTGCCAAACTCCCCCGTCGATATGAACTCTTGGGAGGAATCAGCCTGTTATCCCCGGAGTACCTTTTATCCGTTGAGCGATGGCCCTTCCATACGGGACCACCGGATCACTAAGACCTACTTTCGTACCTGCTCGAGCCGTCACTCTCGCAGTCAAGCGCACTTTTGCCTTTATACTCTTGGCACGATTTCCGACCGTGCCGAGTGCACCTTCGTACTCCTCCGTTACTCTTTAGGAGGAGACCGCCCCAGTCAAACTACCCACCATACACTGTCCTCGCCTTCCGGCTGAGTTAGAACTTCAAACATTCAAGGGTGGTATTTCAAGGTCGACTCCACATGATCTAGCGACCATGCTTCAAAGTCTCCCACCTATCCTACACATAAATATTCAAAGTCCAGTGCAAAGCTATAGTAAAGGTTCACGGGGTCTTTCCGTCTAACCGCGGGTACGCTGCATCTTCACAGCGATTTCAATTTCACTGAGTCTCTGGTGGAGACAGTGTGGCCATCGTTACGCCATTCGTGCAGGTCGGAACTTACCCGACAAGGAATTTCGCTACCTTAGGACCGTTATAGTTACGGCCGCCGTTTACTGGGGCTTCGATCCAGAGCTTCGCTTGCGCTAACCCCTTCAATTAACCTTCCAGCACCGGGCAGGCGTCACACCCTATACTTCCTCTTTCGAGTTCGCAGAGTGCTGTGTTTTTGATAAACAGTCGCAGCCACCTGGTATCTGCAACCCTCAACAGCTTACGTAGCAAGTACTTAACCATCAAGGGCACACCTTCTTCCAAAGTTACGGTGTCATTTTGCCTAGTTCCTTCACCAGAGTTATCTCATAGCCTTAGTATTCTCTACCTACCCACCAGTGTCGGTTTACAGTACGGTCACTTATACAATATACTTAGAAGCTTTTCCTGGAAGCTTGGCATCAATAGCTTCGTCAAATAAATTTGACTTCGTCTCGTATCTCAGATTAAACAAATTACCGGATTTACCTAATAACTCTACCTACATACTTTCACCCGGACAACCATTCGCCGGGCCTACCTAGCCTTCTCCGTCCCTCCTTCGTTCATATAAGCGGCACAGGAATATTAACCTGTTTCCCATCGACTTCACTCTTCAGCTACGCCTTAGGGGCCGGCTTACCCTACGTTGATTAACATTGCGTAGGAATCCTTGGGTTTTCGGCCAATAAGAATCTCACTTATTTTACGTTACTCATGTCAGCATTCGCACTTCTGATACCTCCAGCATGCTTCTCAACACACCTTCATCGGCTTACAGAACGCTCCCCTACCAATATTATTAAATATTCCGCAACTTCGGTGCATAGCTTAGCCCCGTTAAATCTTACGTGCAGGCCGACTCGACCAGTGAGCTATTACGCTTTCTTTAAAGGGTGGCTGCTTCTAAGCCAACCTCCTGGCTGTCTGGGCCTTCCCACTTCGTTTCCCACTTAGCTATGACTTGGGGACCTTAGTTGGCGGTCTGGGCTGTTTCCCTCTCCACTACGGACCTTAGCACCCGCAGTGTGTCTCCTGTGCTCGAACTTCATCGTATTCTGAGTTTGCATCGAGTCGGTAAGCTCGTAAAAGCCCCCTAGTCGAAACAGTGCTTTACCCCAATGAGTTATACACAAGGCACTACCTAAATAGTTTTCGGGGAGAACCAGCTATCTCCGTGCTTGATTAGCCTTTCACTCCTATCCACACCTCATCCCATACTTTTGCAACAGTATTGGGTTCGGTCCTCCAGTTGGTATTACCCAACCTTCAACCTGGACATGGATAGATCGCGCCGGTTTCGGGTCTACTCCTAGCGACTTATCGCCCTATTAAGACTCGCTTTCGCTACGGATCCCTTATTCAGTTATCCTCGCCACTAAAAGTAACTCGCTGACCCATTATACAAAAGGTACGCAGTCACATGACTAAATCATGCTCCTACTGCTTGTATGCAAGCGGTTTCAGATTCTATTTCACTCCCTTTATAAGGGTTCTTTTCACCTTTCCCTCACGGTACTAGTTCACTATCGGTCATTCAGTAGTATTTAGCCTTGGAGGATGGTCCCCCCATATTCAGACAAGGTTCCACGTGCCCCGTCCTACTTGTTCGTATGCTTAGTTCCACATGATGTATTTCGTATACGGGACTATCACCCTCTATCGTCAAGCTTCCCAACTTGTTCTACTATATATCATGCTAAATCATACCAGGCTCTTCCCACTTCGCTCGCCACTACTATGGGAATCTCAATTGATTTCTCTTCCTAAGGGTACTTAGATGTTTCAGTTCCCCTCGTTCGCTCCTAACTCTATATCGAGCAGGTAACTAGACTACTCTAGCTGGGTTCCCCCATTCGGACATCTGCGGATCAACGTTTGTTTGTCAACTACCCGCAGCTTTTCGCAGACTACCACGTCCTTCATCGCCTCTGAATGCCAAGGCATCCACCGCTTGCACTTATTCTCTTAAGTCTATCTCTATACTAAATTGTTAAATATCTCTATTCGCATAAATAAAATATTGGTGGAGCCAAGCGGGATCGAACCGCTGACCCCCTGCGTGCAAAGCAGGTGCTCTCCCAGCTGAGCTATGGCCCCAACTAAACCTAAATGGTGGGTCTGAGTAGACTTGAACTACCGACCTCACCCTTATCAGGGGTGCGCTCTAACCAACTGAGCTACAGACCCGTATCTTATTTACACTAAAATATATTAGCTACAAACACTCAAAAATAAACTTAAAATCAGTAATTAGATAATTTTTTATTTTCGTATTTCCTTTAAGGAGGTGATCCAGCCGCAGGTTCCCCTACGGCTACCTTGTTACGACTTCACCCCAGTCATGAATCACACCGTGGTAATCGGCCTCCTTGCGGTTAGCCTAACTACTTCTGGTGCAACCCACTCCCATGGTGTGACGGGCGGTGTGTACAAGACCCGGGAACGTATTCACCGCGACATTCTGATTCGCGATTACTAGCGATTCCGACTTCATGCAGTCGAGTTGCAGACTGCAATCCGGACTAAGAGTACCTTTGTGAGTTTCGCTCCAGGTCGCCCCTTCGCAGCCCTCTGTAATACCCATTGTAGCACGTGTGTAGCCCTGGTCGTAAGGGCCATGATGACTTGACGTCGTCCCCACCTTCCTCCGCCTTGTCAGCGGCAGTCTCAATAGAGTACCCAACTTAATGATGGTAACTATCAATAGGGGTTGCGCTCGTTGCGGGACTTAACCCAACATTTCACAACACGAGCTGACGACAGCCGTGCAGCACCTGTCACTGCGTTCCCGAAGGCACCAATCTATCTCTAGAAAGTTCGCAGGATGTCAAGACCAGGTAAGGTTCTTCGCGTTGCATCGAATTAAACCACATGCTCCACCGCTTGTGCGGGTCCCCGTCAATTCCTTTGAGTTTTAGCCTTGCGGCCGTAGTCCCCAGGCGGAGTACTTAACGCGTTAGCTGCGCCACTAGGCCCTTTACACCGAACCCAACAGCTAGTACTCATCGTTTACAGCGTGGACTACCAGGGTATCTAATCCTGTTTGATCCCCACGCTTTCGTCCCTCAGTGTCAGTATCGGTCCAGAATGTTGCCTTCGCCATTGGTGTTCCTTCTGATCTCTACGCATTTCACCGCTACACCAGAAATTCCCCATTCCTCTACCGTACTCTAGTTTGCCAGTATCAAATGCAGTTCCAAGGTTGAGCCCTGGGCTTTCACATCTGACTTAACATACCACCTACAGACCCTTTACGCCCAGTAATTCCGATTAACGCTTGCACCCCCCGTATTACCGCGGCTGCTGGCACGGAGTTAGCCGGTGCTTATTCTTTGGGTAACGTCAATTCAAAATGCTATTAACATATTGACCTTCCTCCCCAACTAAAGTGCTTTACAACCCTAGAGCCTTCTTCACACACATGGCATTGCTGGATCAGGGTTTCCCCCATTGTCCAATATTCCCCACTGCTGCCTCCCGTAGGAGTTTGGGCCGTGTCTCAGTCCCAATGTGGCTGATCATCCTCTCAAATCAGCTATGGATCGTAGCCTTGGTGGGCCCTTACCCCACCAACTAGCTAATCCAACGCAGGCTCATCCATGAGCGGCAGCCCGAAAGCCACCTTTAACCCTTAGGTATTATGCGGTATTAACAACCGTTTCCAGTTGGTATCCCCCTCCCATAGGTAGATTCCTACGCGTTACTCACCCGTCCGCCACTCGTCAGCAACTAGCAAGCTAGTCCTGTTACCGTTCGACTTGCATGTGTTAAGCATGCCACCAGCGTTCAATCTGAGCCAGGATCAAACTCTTCAGTTTTAATCTATTCTGACTCTAACTACTGATATTTACTCAAATTTATTAAAGAGTGTTTGTATATAATATATCTTTTAAATATCCAGCCCCTCAGGACCTTCCAACTAACATCATCCGTCAGCCGGTGAAAACATATAATACGCCCTCAATTAACCTTTTGCAATATCTTTTTTATCTTTTTTTAGTTTTTTT